>NZ_JAWMPW010000002.1:0-354647 GCF_033101115.1 Vibrio sp. TH_r3
GTAGAGGGCAAGTGGTAAGGATAAGATACTCGCCAAGAATAAAAACGCTATATAAAATGATCCAACTTGGAATGGATTTGATGGATACTCAGTCTTTTTGTCAGTCTTTTTAGGTCTGTCCTTTTGAATTTTCCCTTTGAATTATCCTATTTCTTTTTAAGAAACTATTCATATTCAGGTTTAAGTAAAGCTGCTCTCAAACTTTCTGGTACTTGCTGTTCTAATTTGGGGTTGTCATCGATCAACTGCAATAACTGCTCCCTAGCTTTATCCTGTTTGCCTTCAGCTAGCAAACGTTCAATGTTTGAAAATATTAGATCAGTATTTTGTGCTATTTGTTTGGGCTCGGTCTGTCCTTTAGCTGACTGTCCTTGAGTTACCTTATCCATCGTTTCAAACTCCTCAGAGTGGCTATCTGGTTTCATTGGTGATGGGTTTCGAAAAGTTTTAGTTTGACTTGAATGAGCTTTAAGTTCATTAAAATCAATAGCTTTATGTTCTACACTGTCTAATTGAATGGTTTCATTTCTTTCAGGTATTGACGGAGAAATATTCGTTTGGTCGAGCCATTGCCACGGAGTTAGAATAGAAATAAAAGTTACTGATGCAGCCAAGCTTAAGTACGGCCACCAGTTTAGGTTTTTTTGGGCCTGTCCTTTAATTTCTAGGGTCTGTCCCTTGTGTGGTTTATTCTGTGGTATTTGGGTCTGTCCTTTACTTTGAGCTTTGGCGTAATCAAGAATGGTTTTGTTGATTTTTTCAGATGGTTGTTCTTTGGCATCACTTTTATAGAGCGATATAATATCTTGATCTTCTGTTAATTTTTTCATTCTCGTTCCCCTAGCTTGCGTGTCAAACACTGGCGTAATTGCTCTAAGGCGTAGCGAAGCCGGGTTTTAATTGCTTCTGACTTAGCACCAACAATCTGGCAAATTTGTACTGGCTCGAAGCCTGAATCGTAACGGAGTAAAAATGCCTCTCGCTGAAGAGGAGCAAGCAAAGACAGACAATGCTTGAGCGCCGTTTTTTTTAATTCTAAGGAATCATCCAAGTTTTCAAATGGTTCACTTTCAGCCTGCAAGCTGTGCGCTTGTCTAGACATGTTTTTACGAAACTCATCAACGATAAGATTATGAGCTATCTGGTATAACCAAGTAGTAAATTTTGCCGAAGGTATATAGGAATCACGTTTATCCACTATACGGAACCACACATCCTGAAATAACTCGTCGGCATGCGATCTTTGTGAGCTATTAAGCTGTCTAACAAAGTAACGATAGAGTGGATCTTTATGTCGTTGGTACAGTATGGCAAAAGCGGATTGTTCGCCTTTGCCAAATGCGGTCATTAATTGCTCGTCGGATCTATTTTCCATTAAAGAGTCTGCGCTATTTCCACTAAGTTGATAAATTCACCTCGATAATTATACGGATCTTTTCCTCGGTTTTCTCGCGCAATATCGGCGATTTCTTCATAAGACAAGTGATCTATGTATTGATTATTTTTAATTTTTTGAGCAAATGCAGCAACCGCTGAACTAAACTGAAAATCTCGACTTGCCTGATCAAAATGTGTTTTCATTTGGCTAGCTTTTATAACTTGAGTGGTTAGCGTACTAACGGATGTACGAGGAAGTTTATAACGAACTTTTATTTGAGCTAATTCATCAATAAAACCGGTCTCAACAGTATTTTTTTCAGTGTAACGTAAGTTGTCAATTTGGCCCGTTTCTCCTGTAAGTGTTAATTCATATAGTGCGGTAACTGTATGACCAGCACCAATTTCACCAGCATCTACTTTATCGTTATTGAAATCTTCATCTTTCAGAAGTCTATTTTGATAGCCTATCAAACGATACTCTTTAACTAATTGAGGGTTAAATTCGATTTGTATTTTCACGTCTGAAGCAATGGTTTGTAATGTCCCACTCATTTGACGAACCAGTACTTTTTTGGCTTCGTGTAAGGTATCTATATAAGCATGATTACCGTCACCAATGTTGGCTAGTTGCTCCATCATAGCATCGTTGTAGTTACCGCGACCAAACCCGAGTGTACTAAGAGAAATACCTTGTTCACGCTTTGTGGCAACTAACTGTTTAAGTGAATCTATGTTGGTCGTGCCGACATTGAAATCTCCATCGGTTGCTAGAATTATCCGGTTAATCCCATTTTCAATGAAATTTGACTGTGCTTGTTGATAAGCCAGATTTATTCCACTTTCACCATAAGTACTGCCTCCCGCCGATAGATTTTTAAGTGCGTTAATGATGGTTTGTTTCTCACTCCCCGCAGTGGGTTTTAATATTACTTGGGACTGTCCCGCGTACGTGACCAAGCTAACGCTGTCATTGTCGTTGAGTTCGTTTACTAGTGTGGACAGACTACGCAGCAGCAGGGGTAATTTGTTAGGTTGATTCATTGACCCAGAAACATCAATTAGAAACACCAAGTTAGATGCTTGACGTGAGGAGTTAGGTATATCGTAGCCTTGTAGCCCAATACGAAGTAGCTGACGCTTTTCATTCCATGGTGAGGGTGCAACTTCGCTGTTGATTGAAAAGGGTTGGTTTTTATTATCAGGTGGTAGGTAATCATAATCAAAGTAATTGATAAAGGCTTCTTCTCTAATCGCGTCGACGGGAGGGGTCTGTCCCATGTTGAGATAGCTGCGAATGTTGGCGTAGCTGCCTGTGTCTACATCAATAGAAAAAGTAGAAAGTGGCGTGTTGATTACCTGAAAAACTCCATTACTGGTGTTTTTCAGGTAAGTATCTTGACCTTGCTGTTGTAGCATAAATTGATCGTTAGTTGGCATCATTCTAGGTCTGCTCATTACTTGAGAAATCGCCATTTTAGACATTGATAAATCTTGAGAGAGAGAATGACTGGCGTGCTTGGTTGTGGTCTCGATAACGTGTGATTCTTTTTCTATGGTAATGTTTGGTTTCTGTGGGACAGGCACTTCTTGCTCTTGTTGCTGAACGGCTGTTGAAGAGTCGACAATTGGGTTTATGGACAGATCAGATTGTTGGTTGCTTTGTTTATCACAGGCGGTGATTATCGTTATCGTTCCGAGAAGCGCTGTTAGGCCATATATTGATGTTAATTTCATGGTGTTTGTCCTTATGTGTTTTCATGCGTTTTTTATATAAACGGATGGAATTGCAAAAGGGGTGAATTATTTTAAATAATCCGATCGATTTGTTCTTTGGTTGGCAGGAAATGGTTTATTTAATCGTGCCGCTAGAGGAATGTTTATTACATTTTGTCGATAGATCACGTAAACTACGCGCTAATTTTTTCGTCTAATTATCTGGTGAATTATGATACGCCTCAACCAAGTAAAACTACCTTTAGATCATGCTGAAAATGAAATAAAGGACCATGTTTTAAATACACTCTCTATTTCTGAACAACAATTGGTTGATATCCATATATTTAAACGTGGTTATGACGCACGTAAAAAGAATCAAATCACATTAATCTACACGCTAGATGTAACGTTACAGCAAGTCGATGAAGAAGCGTTATTGCAACGTTTTAATGATGATCCTAACGTGCGAGTTTCTCCAGATACCGAATATAAATACGTAGCCAAAGCGCCGGATGAATTGACTGAGCGTCCAATAGTGATAGGTATGGGCCCATGTGGATTGTTTGTTGCGTTAATTTTAGCTCAAATGGGCTTTAAGCCGATTGTTTTGGAACGAGGAAAATCGGTCCATGAGCGAGCAAAAGATACGTTTCGTTTTTGGCGTAGTAGTGAATTAAATACCGAGTCAAACGTTCAATTTGGAGAAGGTGGGGCCGGAACGTTTTCCGATGGTAAGCTGTATAGCCAAGTTAAAGACCCTGGTTTCCTTGGATTAAAAGTTAAGCAAGAATTTGTTGCTGCAGGTGCGCCATCTGAGATTATTTACGTCAGTAAGCCGCATATCGGAACCTATAAGTTAGTGACTATGGTGGCACAAATGCGCCAAAAAATCATAGATCTAGGCGGTGAGATTCGTTTTGAAACGCGGGTCGATGAGATCAATATTGAAGGTGATGGCGAACAGAGACAAGTGACGGGTGTTACCTTAAACAATGGAGAGGTGATCAACAGTAAACATGTGGTCGCCGCGGTGGGTCATAGTGCGCGTGATACTTTTCAAATGTTGACCGATAAAGGTGTACATATGATTGCACAATCTTTTTCGATTGGATTTCGTATCGAACATAAACAAGAGATGATTGATCAAGCCCGTTTTGGCAAAAATGCCGGTCATCCTTTACTTGGTGCAGCAGATTATAAACTTGTACATCATTGTAAAAATGGCCGCTCGGTTTATAGTTTCTGCATGTGCCCGGGGGGCGTTGTAGTTGCAGCGACTTCTGAAGAACATGCGGTTGTGACCAATGGTATGAGCCAGTATTCTCGTAGTGAGCGTAACGCCAATAGTGCCATTGTGGTGGGCATTTCACCAGAAGATTTTAATAACGACCCTCTACAAGCAATTGCGTTACAACGTAAATTGGAGCGTAATGCTTATGTGATGGGAGGCAGTAATTATAATGCACCGGCACAAATGGTGGGGGATTTTTTAGCAGCTGGAAAAGGTAAGCCTTTCGAAGCAGTTGAACCTTCTTACAAGCCAAATGTTAAAATGACCGATTTGACCGATGCACTGCCAGATTTTGCTATTGAAGCGATACGTGAAGCGTTACCTGCTTTTGCTAAAAAAATTCGTGGTTTTGATAGTAAAGATGCGATGTTAACGGGAGTCGAAACTCGTACTTCATCACCTGTGCAGATTAAACGTGGAACGGACATGCAAAGTATCAATACTCGTGGTTTGTATCCGGGCGGAGAAGGCGCAGGCTACGCGGGTGGTATTTTGTCGGCTGGTATTGATGGCATTAAAATAGCACAAGCGGTTGCGTTAGATATGCTAAAGGGCTAACTGATGTTTCGGTTTAGATACTGGTAGTAATCAAAAACAGCATTGAAAAAAGGGGTGAATCAGTTGATTCACCCCTTTTGATTTTTAATTAATAGGTACTAATTGAACAGCTCGATTACTAATTTATTGTCTTTGACTGATAAGCTAGGATTGGTTGATTTAAGTAATGCTTGTTTTACATCATTGCTGTCTAGCTCATAAACTGGTTGTTGAGACAGCGCTTGACCAATCATTGAAACAGCAGGTTTTAATAGTTGGGCTATCTCCGGTGTTAATTGATCATTAAGTTCACTAAATTGTTCTAAACGCAGTGAATTAACAAAAATTTTGCCTGTTTCCGGCTCATATTCTGGAATCGCGCTAAATTCAATGTCTAGATCTAAACCCATTTCAGGCACACTTAACATTTGTATTATCGCTTTAGTGTTGGCGAAAATAGACACTCTGTCCTCTGCTACCTGACCAATTTTAACCTGTAAATCATTCACATCAACTTGGGCGTACATGACATTTTTTATACCAACAGATTGTTGAAAACTAACATTATCTTGCAGGTATTGGCTCATATCTTGTTCGGTTATACTGTAACTTGCGCAACTAGCAAGTAAAGAAGTACCGATTAATACACACAGTAATTTTACTGATTTTTTAAACATTGAATTCAACTCTTATTCATTTTGTATGCGCTAATTTTGCGACGAAAAAGTGATGAGGTAAAGAGTAAATTGTTGTGTCTTTTGGTCAAAAACAACAGTCTGCAATTAGATAACTTAAACAAACAAAACATTAGCAACATTTTCATGGACCAGTTTAGCCGTCATGACTAATGTCACACCGATAAAAACTGGACGAACCAATTTTGTTCCAAATACAATGACGAACTTACCCCCGATAATTGACCCAACTATTTGTCCTGCCCCCATTAGTAAACCTATGCTGTAGTCTACTTGCCCTAATATAATAAATAGAATCAGTGATATGACATTGCCAATCAAATTAACCGGTTTGGTCGCCATGGTTGCTTGTTTCACGGTATATCCGAGCAATGTTACAAACGCAACCATCCATAATGAACCTGTTCCAGGGCCAAAAAAACCATTGTAGAAACCAATAAGTAGTCCGCTGTAGACCATAAAATGTGTTGTAGATAATAACGGTGTAGAGGTTTTTGTTGATTTCAGTTTGCTTGACGTTATGGAGTAGATGGTTATTGCGATCATCAAAAAAGGGAGTAGTGCTTGTAAGGATTCATTATCGATAAGACTCACACTAATCGATCCTAAAAAAGCACCAATAGAAGTGCATACAATACCTAATAAAATTCCTTTGGTTGGCAGTTGTTTACTCAGGATAAAGACCACCGATGTTGTTAATTCTCCAATAACTGCTTGTAGTCGGTTTGTTCCTAATGCAACCATGGGAGGGTAGCCAGCTAACAGCAGGCCAGGAATGGTTATCAACCCTCCACCGCCAGCAATCGCATCGACAAACCCAGCGACGATAGCGACCAAGAATAAGATGATAGTTATCGATTCACTGAAACTGCTGTTTAATATATTTTCCATTATGTGTTGCCCTTTAAATATTTTAAGTGCTGATACTTTATAAAGGGACGAGATAAAGTTAAATTAATGCTTTGTTACTTTATAGTTAAGGTTGAACTTAATGGTATCTTCACAAGATATTGAGTTTTTTATTGTTGTTGCAGCAAGCCCTTCGTTAGCTGCTGCGGCCAGAACTCTGAATGTTACCCCTCCGAG
Organism: Vibrio sp. TH_r3; assembly: GCF_033101115.1. Lineage (NCBI taxonomy): Bacteria > Pseudomonadati > Pseudomonadota > Gammaproteobacteria > Vibrionales > Vibrionaceae > Vibrio > Vibrio sp. TH_r3. The sequence continues at coordinate 6,706 of NZ_JAWMPW010000002.1, forward strand.
TGTGTCTCAGCGTTTGCAATATATTGAAGCAAAACTCGCGGTGAAATTGGTTGAAAGAAATGCGCGTTCAATTTCTCTCACTAACGAAGGTGAGATTCTAGCTCGGCAAGGGCAGCAAATACTGACCGAGTTGGAAAGTTTACAAGAAAATATTTCTAATAAAAAAATAGCAATTTCTGGCCACTTAAGATTGCTCTCGCCTATCGGTTTTGGTGAAAAACATATTGGACCGATAGCTGCGGAATTTCAAAATCAATATCCTCTTACTAAGATCGAATTGAATTTATCCGATATTCCTCAATGGTCGGTGCACAATAGCCCCGATATCATGCTTTATATTGGGCATTTAGAAGACTCATCCTTAAAACGTATTGTATTGGCAAAAAACCGACGTTTTTTACTTGCGTCTCCCGACTATCTTAGCCGTGCGCCGTTGTTAGATACTCCTAAAGATCTTGGTAACCACCGATGTATAGCGTTAAGAGAAAATAATGAAGATGCGACAATGTGGCGATTTACTCAAGCGCCAAAAGGGACAGAAATGAACATTAGAATTTCTCCTGTGTTATCAAGCAATGTTAGCCAAGTCACTAAAGATTGGTGTGTGGCAGGACAAGGAATTATTCAACGCTCCGAGTGGGATGTACAAGAAGAGCTTGAAAATGGTCAGTTGGTAAGAGTGCTATCTTCGTATCAGCTTGAAAGCGCCGATATTGTCGCGTTGTTATCATCTGAACGTTTGAGCCGCTCTAGAAAAGTAACGGTGTTTCTAGAGTTTATGCAGCAACGTTTGGCGGAAAGGTTAGGCTATTAAACTCGCACAGAAGGTTAGCGGCGCTGACGTGTTTGCAAAGGCGTTTCACCAAATAAGCGTTTATAGTCTTGGCTAAATTGGCCCAAATGGAAAAACCCATGTTCAAACGCGATTTCACCGATGGTTTTAATATTTTCACTACTGAGTAGAGCACGTCTAATTTGATTGAGACGAGTTGTTTTTATGTATTGTTTAGGTGAAATATCACAGCAATGAGTAAAGGTGTATTGCAACGTACGCCGACTGACATGAACCGCTTCACAAATTTCGTTGATTGTCACTGGGGATTTGAGCCGTGATTCGGTGAGATATTGATTGACACGTTTCATGATCAATTGGCGATGATGTAAGCCTACCTGAATAGTAGGTGAGCATTGTGCCTGATTGAGAAGATCGAGGACAGCATCTTGTAAAATAGCCTCTTGAGTGCTTCGACTCCAACGACAGGTAGGTCGTAAAAGTATTGATAGATACTGATGAAAAGCATTTAGAACGTGTGAGGGAATATTCTCTAGCCACAGGTTATCAATAGATTGCGCTAAACGTGTATCTTCACTATCGACTAAACATTTAGTAAACAAACTACTATGTAAGACTATACCAAAAATCGAAAAATCCTCAGGCGTTAGTAATTCAAAATCCTGGCTTCCAGGTCGGCAGAGAAATTGATACTGAGTATTTTGTTCATTGTTAATCCGACAATTTTTGTTATTTGCGCTTAAACCTAACCATAAGCCGCCATCTTCTACTCGGCATTGTTGCCGCAATTTACGGTTGGTATCTTCGCGAAATACGTGTAAATGAGGAAAGTTAATTTCATTGATCACACCACTAAACCCACCAGAACTGAGTTGATCGTATTCTTGCTGCCAGTTGATCAAATTGTCGGCTTGATGGTTTGCATCATTTGAGAGAAGCGTGCACAAAGATGGTTCATTGCTCATTAGTGGTAATTTCTCCATATGTTTGTCCTCGTATCGATAATTGTGCCGATATAGGGCAACCCCTTACTTATCTTGTTGTTATTTATGATTTATCTATATTTGCCAATTATTGATATTAGTTAGGAATAAAGTTCGCATAACAATAATGACAGAGTGATTAATGTTTGAAGCAGCAAAAATTGAACCAAGTAAAGACAATTGCGCTTCATCTGCTCACAGGATTAATTTGGCAGACATTGCTGTTTTACGGTTTGCTGCCGTTTTTGTAAAAAGGAAATGAAATGCCTGGCTTTATTGTTGCCTACGTTAAATATGTGGATGCATTCAATCGTTGTATTGGCCGATTTATGACCTATGGGATATTTCTGATTGTGGGCGTCCTTATGTGGTCCTCCATCTCCAAAACTTTTTTTATGCCATCACTTTGGACGCTTGAATCTGCTCAATTCATGATGGTTGCCTACTATATCCTTGGTGGCGCGTATGCGATTCAGCTTAATGCAAATGTTCGTATGGATTTGTTTTACGGTGAATGGTCAGTAAAACAAAGAGCATGGGTCGACGCATTTACTGTCTTTTTTTTGATTTTTTACTTGTGTGTTCTGCTTTATGGAGGCTTAGAAAGTACGCTTTATTCGCTTGAATATGGTCAAAGAACTCGCTCCGCATGGCGCCCGTTACTTTGGCCGATTAAAGCCGTAATGTGTACTGGATTCTTAATGATGATCTTACAAGCTATTTCACAATTTATTAAAGATATTGCCGTTATTCGAGGAGTAGAAATCAAATGAGCTATGGCATGATCGCAACATTGATGTTCTCACTGATGATGTTGCTAATGGCAACTGGTCAGCGTGTATTTGCTGCAATTGGTGCAGTGGCCTCTATCGCCGCTATTATGTTGTGGGGGACAGGAGGGGTTGAAATTCCGTTCACTTCCGCAATGAAATTAATGAACTGGTATCCGATGCTTACTTTACCCATGTTTATTTTTATGGGTTATATCCTTTCAGAATCGAAAATAGCGGATGACTTGTACAAAATGTTTCACGTCTGGATGGGACCAATGCCCGGTGGCTTAGCTATTGGAACCATTGGACTTATGGTTCTTGTTTCTGCAATGAACGGTTTATCGGTTGCCGGCATGGCGATTGGCGCAACGATAGCATTGCCTGAATTACTTAAGCGTAATTACGATAAAAAAATGGTTACCGGGGTTATTCAAGCCGGTTCCTCGCTAGGTATATTAGTTCCTCCTTCTGTTGTTCTGGTTTTATACGCCATGATAGCTCGTCAGCCGGTAGGCCAACTTTGGTTGGCGGGCATCGTACCTGGATTAGTTATGGCAGTGCTGTTCATTGTGTATATTGCCGTTCGTTGTCGTCTTAATCCAAGTTTAGGACCGACTTTGAGTGATGCAGAGCGCAACGTTCCTAGGGCTGAAAAATTACGCCTTCTTGGTGCTGGAATTTTGCCTATTGGTATATTTGCAGTAATGATGATCCCTTTTGTTAATGGCTGGACAAGTTTGGTTGAAAGTTCTGCTATTGGTGCTATGGCCGCTTTACTCGCCGCGATTATTAAAAAACGTATGACCAAAGTGGTGTTTGAAAATTCCGTGCGTAGCACGCTTGCTATTTCATGTATGTTTATGTGGATCATACTTGCTGCACTGGGATTCGGGGCTATTTTTGATGGTCTAGGTGCGGTAAAAGCAATAGAGCAACTGTTTACAGAACAACTCGGATTAAGCCCTTGGGCCATTTTGATCTTGATGCAGCTATCATTTCTTATCATGGGTACGTTCCTTGATGATACAGCAATGCTAGTGATTGTTGCGCCGCTATATGTCCCACTCGTTCATTCACTTGGATTTGATCTTATTTGGTATGGCGTTCTTTACACCATAACCTCACAAATTGCTTACATGACACCACCATTTGGTTACAACTTGTTTTTAATGCGAGCTATGGCACCACCAGAAATAACCTTGCGTGATATATACGGTTCAGTAGGGCCTTTTGTCGCCATCATGGTGTTCTCACTCATTCTTATTATGGTGTTTCCAAGTTTGGCGATGTGGTTACCAGAATATGTGTACGGCTAATAAACAAGCGAATGCTTATTTAACGATTAACGAATAAAAAATTCAGTTTCTGGGCGAAAACAGTTCGCCAAGAAAATAATCCACCGGAGGGATAGCTATGAACTCAAGACGTAAATTTTTAACAGGCGCGGCAGCGTTGACCGCAGGAACCATGTTGGCTCCAGCTAAAACATTTGCCGCTAGCCCTAAAATTAAATGGCGTATGCAAACTTACGCAGGCCCAGCACTTGCCGAGCATGTGATCAAACCTGCTATTGAAACCTTTAACCGCATCGCTGGTGAAGAAATGCAGATTGAACTGTATTTTGCCGACCAACTTGTCCCAACGGGTGAGTTATTCCGCGCTATGCAAAAAGGCATAATCGATGCAGTTCAATCTGATGATGATTCAATGGCATCGCCAACTGAAGTCACTACGTTTGGTGGATATTTCCCATTTGGTAGTCGCTACTCACTTGATGTGCCTGTCCTGTTTAATCAGTATGGACTGGATGAAATTTGGAAAGAAGAGTATGCAAAAGTAGGGGTTAAACATATCTCGGCAGGTGCTTGGGATCCATGTCATTTCGCAACTAAAGAGCCGGTGAACAGTTTGGCCGACCTTAAGGGCTTGAGAATATTTACTTTCCCAACGGCAGGTCGTTTCTTAGCCAAATTTGGCGTGGTACCAGTTTCTATTCCTTGGGAAGACGTAGAAGTCGCATTACAAACTGGTGAGCTAGATGGTATCGCGTGGTCTGGTATTACCGAGGATTACACGGTTGGTTGGTCTAAAGTGACTAATTACTTCTTAACTAATAATATTTCAGGTGCTTGGATTGGTTCGTTCTTTGCTAACATGGATCGTTACAATGAACTTCCAGACCATTTAAAAGAGCTACTTGAGTTATGTATGGATAGTTCACACTATTATCGCCAATGGTGGTATTGGGGAGGAGAAGCCAAACTGCGTGTGGAAGGTAGTGACATGCAATTAACCACTATTCCAGATGAAGAGTGGGCGACAGTTGAATCGCAAGCACACGAATTCTGGGATGAGATAGCCAAAGAATCGCCGACCAAAGCTAAGATTGTCGAAATATTTAAGAAGTATAATGAAGACATGGAAAAAGCCGGCAGACCTTATCGTTATAGCTAATTAGTACATCTCTAATTAGTATCAAAGCATCACGTAATATAAATAGCTCATTACCATCGATTGGATGCTATTTGTTACTATCAACAGCGACCGCGGTCGCTGTTGATCTTATACAAGACAAGTCAGTTAGAGGGAAAGCTATGACTGCAACATACCGCTGGCAACAGGGAGACAAAGTGTACCGCTTTAACTCATTGGCGGAGTTAATGGCTAAGGCTACACCAGAACGTTCTGGTGATATGCTCGCAGGAGTAAGTGCTGAAACAGCTGAACAACGAGTGATCGCGCAAATGACTCTAGCCAACTTGCCTCTTAAAACTTTCTTGAATCAGGCGGTTATTCCTTACGAATCAGACGAGATAACACGTTTGATCATGGACACACACGACATGCTCGCGTTTGCTCCTATTTCTCATATGACCGTTGGGGATTTTCGAAACTGGTTACTTAGTAAAGAAGCAGATGAACAAGCCCTAACAAAATTACGACCCGGACTCACGCCTGAAATGGTCGCTGCGGTCTGTAAAATCATGCGCAATCAAGATCTTATACTGGTTGCAAAAAAATGCAGGGTCGTGACCGCTTTTCGCAATACCATCGGGTTAAAAGGTCGATTTTCCACGCGTTTGCAACCCAATCACCCTACCGACTCGTTAGACGGCATCGCAGCAACTTTATTTGATGGACTGATGTATGGTAATGGTGATGCCGTTATCGGCATCAACCCTGCTACAGATAACGTGCCTCAGACCATCAAGTTATTATCATTTCTTGACGAAGTGATTCAACACTACCAGATTCCGACTCAGTCCTGCGTGCTTACTCATGTAACCAATACGTTAGAAGTTATAGAAAAAGGTGCACCAGTTGATTTGGTGTTCCAATCAATAGGTGGTACTCAAGGAACTAACGATACATTTGGGGTTAATCTTAACGTACTAAAAGAAGCGCAGGATGCAGCGTTATCGCTACAACGAGGTTCAGTCGGTCACAACGTTATGTATTTCGAAACTGGGCAAGGAACAGCGCTTTCTTCAAATGCTAATTTCGGTGTTGACCAACAAACTTGTGAAGCGAGAGCTTATGCGGTTGCTCGGCATTTTGACCCATTACTTGTTAATACGGTGGTAGGGTTTATTGGCCCAGAATATCTTTTTGATGGAAAGCAAATTATGCGTGCAGGGTTGGAAGACCATTTTTGTGGCAAGTTACTTGGCTTACCAATGGGGTGTGATATTTGTTACACCAACCATGCTTATGCAGACCAAAATGATATGGACAATTTACTGACGTTATTAGGCGTTGCTGGCTGTACATTTATAATGGGTATTCCTGGGTCTGACGATATCATGCTTAATTACCAGACTACCTCATTCCACGATGCGCTCTATGCTCGCAAAGTACTTGGCCTAAAACCTGCGCCGGAATTTGAACATTGGCTGACGGAGATGGAAATTTTCAGCGATGTCGATCAAGTACAATTGAACTCTAAATTGGCGAAACCTTTTCAGGCTTCGCTTGCCGTGATAGAGAAGAGATAGGGCTCTTTGTTACACAAAATACCTTTGTTATATAGAAATAGTGACATTTGTTACAGTACAAACAGTAACGGTAGTTGGAGCAAAATCACCAATGAAAACATCATCTGAGAAACAAAACTCTGCGTGTAAAAACAACGTGACAGACCAACTTGCAGAAGAAATTGAGCAGCACGTTATTGATAATCAATGGCGAAATTTAAAACAGTTTACTTCTGCTCGGATTGCACTAGGTCGTGCTGGCAATAGTATTCCAACTGATGAGTCTTTGGACTTTCAACTTGATCATGCGAGAGCGATAGATGCAGTTCATAAGGCATTAGATATAGAAGCACTATACCAACAAGTGACCAGTGAAACTGAATTGCAGCAGGTATTTCCAACGGATCCCTTTGTGGTTAATAGCAAGGCCAGAGACAGAATGGAATATTTACAAAGACCTGACTTAGGACGTCAATTGAATGAACACTCTTGGCAGACGTTGCTGGATCACTCATCGCATGTACAAGAAGGTTATGACCTCGCGGTAGTTGTAGCAGATGGCCTGTCATCTAAAGCGATTCAAAACCATGCAACTAACTTTTTAACAAAGTTACTGTCGAAATTGGCTAATGATGAAAATCATAATTGGACTTTTGCACCGTTAACGATAGTGAGTCAAGGTCGAGTGGCTGTAGGAGATGATGTTGGAGAGTGCCTTAAAGCAAAAATTACCATTATTCTTATTGGAGAGCGGCCTGGGTTAACCTCACCCGATAGCATGGGGCTTTATATGACATGGAACCCTAAACGTGGTGCTTTAGATTCAGGTCGAAACTGTATTTCAAATATACGTCCAGAAGGTCTTGATTACGATGAAGCTAGCGAAAAAGCATACTACCTCATTCGCGAATCAATGCGGCTAAATATATCAGGCATTAATTTAAAAGATCGATCTTTGGACAACGATGATCAAGCATTGGATTGTGACGAAGATACACATTTCCTAGTAGCCCAACGTACGCCATTATAAAGGGACACACACCGCTTCAGGAGTGAAAATTACTAGATTCAGTATGTGGATTTTGGGTCTGTCCTCGAAACATATTGGGTCTGTCCTTGCAAAAATATTGTCCTTGCAAAAATATTTCCATGAGAGAGGTGTGTGTCCTTATAATTAAGACAAGAAAATTACTTAGTATATAAAATAAACTGATTGATTTGCCTTGATTTATTCATGGGTAACAAACATTATGTGACTTCAATTAAAAATAAGGGGATAACATGACAACTTCACCAAAACTGGTTGCTGGAGATAGCTTTCCGATAATTAAAGCCGATTTATTGGATGGTTCTAGCATTCAATTGGGCGCTGCCCAAGGGGAGGCGACTTGGCAAATGGTTATTGTTTACCGTGGTGTACATTGCCCTTTATGCACTCGTTATCTAAATATTTTGGAAGAGTTTAAAGTTCAATTTTCTGAAATAGGTGTCGATATCGTCGCTATATCAGCAGATTCAAAACAGCAATTGCAAACGCACAGCGAACAACTTGATGTAACTTATCCAGTCGCTTATGGCTTAACAGAAGATCAGATGAAGCAACTAGGTTTGTATATTTCTATGCCTCGCTCTGAAAAAGAGACCGATCATAATTTCGCTGAACCAGGTTTGTTTATTGTTAATGAACAAGGCAACGTACAAGCGGTTGATATTTCTAACACTCCATTCTTACGTCCAGAAATCAGTGTAGTGTTAAGAGGGCTGACTTTTGTTCGTAATCAAGATGATTATCCTATTCGTGGAACGCTCTCTTATTAATCATTAATTTGCGTTATGAACGTTGAAAAGTCAAAAAGGAGAAGTATCGACTTCTCCTTTTTATTTGGTCAGTAGATAAAAAATACTAATGTTACCTTTGAATATTGCAATAATTCATCTGATGGAAAAGCACAATATTTGCTTATATTTTTAAATCGTTTTGCTATTAAATTAATTAGTTTTGCTGTGATTCTATGACTTGGTGATAGCCCCAACTTAACCATGGCAGCAAGTCTTTAAGATCGCTCGCTTCGACCGTCGCACCACACCAAATTCTTAGGCCAGCAGGCGCATCACGGTAGGCACCAATATCAAACGCTACCTCTTCAGTATCAAGTAGCTTGATCAACGCTTTTACTTGTTCTGGTGTTGCGTCTAGACAAAGGCATACGCTAGTGTTAGAGCGAATTTCAGCGTCGGTGGCTAGGAAGTTAATCCAATCATTACTCTCGACAAACTGTTCTAGAACCGCGAGGTTTTCTTTTGATTTACTGATACAAGCAGATACGCCACCGATGGATTTAACCCATTTTAACGCGTCGAGATAATCTGCAACACAAAGCATTGATGGGGTATTAATGGTTGCGCCATTAAAAATACCTTCGATTAATTTATTGCCGCTGGTTAAACGGAAGATTTTAGGCATAGGCCAACTAGGAGTGTAATTTTCTAAGCGCTCTACTGCTCGTGGGCTAAGGATAATAACACCGTGCCCACCTTCTCCACCTAACACTTTTTGCCAACTGTAAGTGGTAACATCCAATTTTTCCCAAGGCATCGGCATAGCAAATATCGCAGAAGTCGCATCGCAAATGGTGAGGCCATCTCGCTCATCGTCTATCCAGTTTCCATTAGGAACGCAAACGCCAGACGTAGTACCGTTCCAAGTAAAAACAATGTCATGCGTCGAATCTGTTTGGGTTAGATCGGGTAATTGACCATAATCTGCAGAAAAATGACGGACATTGTTAAGCTTTAATTGTTTGGTTATATCATTTAACCAACCATCACCAAATGATTCCCATGAACAAACATCGACAGGACGTTGTCCTAAAAGTGACCAAAGCACCATCTCCATTGCACCTGTGTCTGACGCGGGTACGATACCAACACGGTATCCTTCAGGAAGATCAAGTAGTTCAATGGTTTGTTCGATCGAACTTTGTAGAGCAGCTTTACCGAGTGCACTGCGATGAGAGCGACCCAACGTGGACAAATCTAACTGACTTACATCGTACCCTGGGCGTTTGGCACAAGGGCCAGAAGAGAAGTTGGGGTTAGTTGGTTTATGCTGCGGTTTCATAGTAGTCCTTGATGGCGATGGCCGGTAAATATTCATTCTATCCGTTTCTAATCATTCATTATAAAAATTCTACGTGTCCAGATGTTCGATCCTTAGCCGGTTTTTATATCTATGTGATTAACGAGTCTAATTTAATGCGATTCTAATTATATAAAGTCCTTAATGCATTGGAAACCACCGATGCATAATCATTTTAGATTTGGGGTAAATAAACTTAGCACCAAGATTGAGACTAACGGAACGGAGTTGTATTCGTGCCATGCTTATTTTTGATATAAAAAATTTTGAATAATCACTATTATATTAAAGCTTATTGTGTAAATCTGACCAATTTGGATAATCTTGGGTTAACGAATTATCCAATTCTTAGAATGATGTATTATAAGGTGCCGGTTTTTATATGAGGATACGTTTTAAATGAGAATAGGTTTGATGATGTTTAACTATTTGATACTGCTGTTTTTGTTTTTTGTTTTCCCCGTTTATGCTGCAAGCTATGAACTGCCGAGTGATGGCAGCCGTTTGGTTGGTCGGGTGCAAAACCACATGGTCGAAGCAGGAGAAACCATGGCGGAAATTGCCAAACGATATGATGTCGGATTTTTATCATTGATGGCAGCAAATAAAGGCATCGATCCATTTTTACCTCAAGAAGGGACCGTTTTAGTTATACCTTCTATGTTTATTCTACCTTCAGACGATCGAGAAGGAATAGTCATTAACCTTGCTGAATTACGGCTGTATTATTTTGATCAAGATAAGAAGCATGTGCATGTTTTTCCTGTTGGTATCGGTCGAATTGGTCGAGATACACCAGAGATGAGTTCTTATATTAGTCAAAAAATTAAAGATCCGACTTGGACTCCTACACAAAATATTAGGAATGAGTATTTAGAAAAAGGCATTGAATTACCTAGAGTTGTTCCTGCTGGCCCAAATAACCCATTGGGTTTGTTTGCCTTGCGGTTAGCTTATGGAGTAGGGGACTACCTTATACATGGAACTAATAAAGATTTCGGTATTGGACTTCGTGTGAGTTCAGGGTGTATTAGATTGGAGCCGCAAGATATCGAATGGCTATTTAACCAAGTACAACGTAAAGAAAAAGTTCGAGTATTGAATAAACCAGTTAAAATGACTATGGAACCAGACAGCAGTGTATTTATTGAAGTCCATGAACCTTTAACTCGCAGTAACGGTGACAAAAAAGTGTTGGTGTTACCAGAAAATTTAGAAGGTTGGATGGACGAATTTAATTTATCTAAGAATAAAGCTAGAGCGGCAATAGCGATTCAAAGTGGCGTACCAACTCAGATAGTGCAGCCTTATTAGCCCATTGTACGTGCTGTCACTTCAATGGGTATTCTGCAAAGGTTGTGCAGAAACTTGGTCATATACTGATAGTAAATGATTTATAGCTTCAATATGTTGCGGGTATTGATCAAATACCTCGCAGCGTTGCTGGGTCATTTCAATTAATTCGTTTGATAGCAACCAAAACAGATCAGACGTATAGAGCATTGCTGAAAGAGATTTGAACACTTGGCTTTCATAGGCTTGAGCTAAATCAGCTAAAATAGCTTCACGTTCACTTTCACACATCATTGGTTGCTCAGATGCACTAATCGCACGTACATAATGAACATCATTAACCAAACACTCCATCAACGGTTGGTTGTCCTCAGCAAGCAATGTCAGCGTTTGTTTTACTTGTTGTAACCAACTTTCTTTAGTCAAAATTGCTCGATCCACAGGGCCTGTACTTTGTTTAATGTTTTTTTCAATTGATCGTTGCGATTTTTTGAGTACCGACCTTATTTTTTGAAAAGGTAGCTGAAATTCAATACAAAGTTCGAGAATTAGCTTATGAAAACCACCGTTTGGGAGATGAAGATTCGCTTTTAACGTCGCCAACGCTTGCTCTTGATGTAACGTTTGTTGTGCTGCTTTAACATTATTATGCATTTATCTGCTTTCCTAGTGCTTACGTTTTATATCGCTTTATCCGCGACGTCTTTCTAAGATAGATTCAACGTCAAGTGGGTCAGAATATAAAGTCAGCGACTGTTGTTGTTTTTCTATCGCCAGTATAGACATTCTGTCTGCCAATTCGTTACCTTCTACACCAACGTGTCCGTTCACATGATGGATCGCTATTTGGTGAGACATTGTCTGATAAAGTGCGTACATCTCTTTTATTAGCTCGACATTTTTTATCTCTCCGCCTTTGCGTTGCCAATTATGGCTTGCCCATCCTTTTGCCCATGTAGTTATACATTGAATTGAATAACTGGAATCACTAAAAATACTGACGGTTTTGTTTTGTTGCAAATACTGTTTACCGATTAATAAACTTTGGTATAAAGCGTTTAATTCAGCGGTGTTATTGGTTCCATGAGCTTGGTATATTCCGTACCACAACTCATATAATTTGTTTGATTGGTAAATTGCGAGGCCAGAACCTGCTTCACCTGGGTTTGGTTCACATGCTCCGTCGGTAAAAATTTTAATATCAAACGGCATGGCCATTATTTTTTCATCGGTTAGTGCAGCCGGTTTACTTTTTTTTACGACAGATTTAGCTCTAGTACCTGGGGTAGGCTTGTTATGTGTTGATTGGTGAGATGGCGCTTTTGCTGAGCCAGAAAAAGCTTGTTCAGCTTCTATTTTAGTCGGAAACGACTTATAGCGAGCACCAGGAAACTGATCGACTTGTTTCTTACACGTTGCCCAGTCAGAAAACATACCGGTTTCACGCCCTTTCCAAACCACATAGAACTTAGCCAAATTACACACCTAAACGCAGTAAATTAAATACAGGGCGAATGTATTATACTCTGGCAGCGAATTCAATTAACACATGTTGATTTAGCTAAAACTATTTGTTGGTTTTCTTTGCCAATAAAAAAGCCCTAATAGAGATATCAGGGCTAGTCAATAATAAGTGACTTTTTGCTTTGTCTATACTATTTGGGGAACACAGTACTATTTAGTGTAAGACTGAGCGATATTGTCGATGCGCTCGTTAGCACGCATTGCTTCATCTTTTGCTGACATAGCAGCGTCTGATGCTTTGCTTGCTTGCATTTCTGCATCCGATTGACTTGATTTTAGTGATGCGATCTCACTGCTCAACTCGTCAATTTTAGAAGACAATGCACTCATTTGGCTGGTTGTTGCTTCATCAGGTCCAGATGCGCAGCCACCGAGTAAAAGAAGAGAACCCATACCTGCTGCTACTAGTAATTTCTTATTCATGCACACTCCTGTTGTGTAATGTAGTCTAACTGATTCGTTTATAGTGTAGACCCGATTTAATTTATTCTCTAGGGGGGAAAGCTGAAAATTCACGAATTAATGTCACTATTTACACTGTAAAAATTGACTTGTCTCGATTATAAGACGTGTTCATAAGGTTATTTTTATCTATTTTGGTATCAAACGTCCAATCTTTCTCATTGTTTTTATAATCACAAAAAAATACCTCTTTTAGTTATGGTTTTGTCTTTAATTTGTTTTAAAAACGGCATGTTAATTTTGATTGATTATTATTACATATATTTGATGTCATAATTTATGTGCTATCTAATATTCTATAAAATTTGGATGTATTTAAGATAAACCCTGACTTAATCTCTATTTTCAGGACTTTTTGTGAGCATTAAGTTGTATTGTATGAGTAATAATTAACAATACAACTTAAATACATAAGTTGTATTTTGTGTGATTGGTATCACGGACAAGTAAGACAAATAATACGATGATACAGTTAATGAGTGAGTGATAGCTGACTCATATAATTCTGAATTGGTTTTGTATTTAGCAAAGCATGATGAACAACTGGCATGACCAATTTGAGACTGAGAGAGACGAGACAAAGGATAAAAAGATGAAAATCTTAGCAATTACTGCATGTACCGCTGGGGTCGCTCATACCTATATGGCAGCCAAAAACCTTGAGAACAAGGCTAAAGCTCGTGGTTATGATATTAAAGTAGAAAAGCAAGGTGCCAACGGTATTGATGGCCGTATTACCGCACAAGATATTGCAGAAGCGTCCGGTGTTATTTTTGCTACGGATGTTGGTGTCACTGAAATGGAGCGTTTCGATGGCCTAGTTTCTGTGCAGGGTAAAGTAAAAGATGGAGTTAAAAAAGCGGACGAAATGATCGACGCATTGATACAAAAAATCGAAGCGACAGGTGCTGATGCAGCGGATATTTCAAAGCCACATAAAACAGAATTTGACCAAGAGGAAGATGATAATAGCAATTTTGTGGTCAAATTCTTTAAGGATTGGTATAAAGGAGCGCTTTCTGGTGTCTCTCATATTATTCCGTTAGTTATTATTGGCGGTCTGTGCGTTGGGTTACTTAATCTTTTCTATGGGTATGATTACACTCATTTATATAATCTAACCAGTGAACAAATTGCCGATAAAGAGTTTATGGCCGACTTTGCTACAACTCAGCAAGGTATTGTGCATTATTTGTATTACATTGCACTTAAGGCGTTTAATCCGTTACTGATTTGTGTTCTTGCAGCCTTTACCGCTTACGGTATGGTTGGTAAGCCAGGTCTAGCTCCCGGTTTTATGGGCGGTTACGTAGCGGTTGGTGGATCTTTCGGTAAGTTGACGATAGTGAGTGGTGGCTTTATAGGTGGTCTTGTTGCTGGTGCAGCGGCTGCATTGTTTGTCATGCTTGTTCGTCAAATCAAAGTACCGCAAGTACTAGAGTCAGTTAAAATCCTTATTGTGACCCCACTTGTGGCTGGCGTACTTACTATACTATTTATGCTTGTTGGTCCGGGTAAGTTTTTTGCTTTCCTAAACACTTCATTGTCCGACTGGCTTAATGCAATGAGTGGCTCTAACTTACTTATTCTTGGTTTCATTTTAGGTTGTATGTCCAATCTTGATATGGGTGGCCCAATAAACAAAGCAGCCTATCTGTTTTGTATTGGTGCTGGCACCAATGGCAATACTGAATTCTATGCGGCATTTACCGCGGCCAAATGTATCCCAGGTATGTCACTTGGTATTATGTCTATTGCGTTCCCTCGTTTCTTTGATAAAGAAGATCGCCTTGCGGGCCCGTCAACTGCCATTCTTGGGTTCTGCGGTATCACGGAAGGTGCGATTCCTTACGCTGTAAAAGATCCAATGCGTATTATTCCAGCTCATATGATTGGTGGTGGTGTGGCAGCGGCTTTGATTCTATCTTCTAAAATTCAAATTGGAACCATTGCCGGTGGTGCCGTATTTATGTTGCCAGTGATTAGCGAACCTATGGCATGGCTAACTTATTTTGTTATTGGTGTGGCGGTTTCAATGGGCTTAACTATTGCTCTTAAGATGTTTAGCGCAAAAGATAAAGTTCATGCATAACTGACGTCCTTCAATGCTTTAGCAGAGTACAGGTGACCTTAAAGAGAGGGGTTAACGGCGAATCGTTAACCCCTCTCTTTGTTTATGGTAAGTAGATAAGATATTCTGTAAAAACATTGAAAAATATCGAAAAACATATATTTATTGTCAAGTTCAGTTAAAGTCCTAAAGAGTGATAAGTAAAATACATTATAGGAAAAATAATATTATGTTTCGGATCTTGTTAAGTAGCGTTATTTTGATGGGTTGCAGTGCCTTTCTGAACGTTAATAGTGTCTATGCTAAAGACGCCCATATAGAGAATACAGATGTGCAGGGTGTGAATACGCAAAATAAATCCACACAAGTAGATAGCGGTGTGTTGAGTGAGAGTGAATTGAATCGTCCTTTAATAAATCTAGATGTTGTGGTCGATACGGATGGAATAACAGAGGCTATTTTGACGACCAATAAATCAATGTTGCAGGTAGTGGAAGTACTTGAAAACATAGCCGATAACCAAGAATTAACGCCAGAACAAGCTGAGGTAATGCTTTCTACCACGCAAAATATCAATCAACTGGCTATTGCTTCCGCTCAAGTTGTCGATGCTCTACCGGAAGTGGTCGCTAGTACAAAACAATCACTTGTTCAGAATAGTCAGGTTTTTCTACATGATTTGAAAATAGATATTCTGATCATGTTAGTTATTGTGGTCATCGCGTTAGTGGTAGTGATAGTCTGTTTATACTGGTTTGTTATTAAGCCAATGCAAAGTACCGTTATCAATGCAACCACGAATGTGGCCAGTATGGCTAACTCAATACAGATTACTGCTCAGTCTTTACAAGAAACTAATAAAACTAATGCACAGTTAGTTGAATTGCTGCAATCACCAGCGAAAAAATAGCTGAATAACGTTATTATTCCATTGTGTACTTACTACGAAAAATACAAAGCGACTCTGAAAGCAAAAATTTGTTTCAGAGTCGCAGTCAATCTATCGCTATTTAGTAGGCTAATTGAAGTGTAACATGCCACGTTGTAGCTGTTTATTCACCACATTATTTACGTTAATGATTAACTGGTTGAGTAACAAACTGATCTTTGGTGCGGTTGGCATAAGCGACCAGAGAAAGCATTACCGGAACTTCTACTAATACGCCAACGATTGTTGCTAACGCAGCACCTGAATGAATACCAAATAGACTGATAGCTACCGCTACCGCCAGTTCGAAGAAGTTAGACGCACCTATCATTGCGCCTGGAGCGGCAATGTTGTGTGGCTGTTTCCATTTACGCATCCAAATATAAGTAACAGCAAATATTAAGTAGGTTTGGATTAATAACGGAATAGCGATAAATAGAATATCCATTGGGTTGGAAATAATCGTTTCCGCTTGAAAGCCAAATAGAAGAATAACCGTACCAACTAAGCCAACAATTGAAAGTGGTTTGATACTTGAGGTAATTGCATTAATTTTTTGCTCTTGTTTCACTACGTAACGAGTCGCTGCACCAGCAACAAGTGGAACAACCACAAATAGTGATACCGACAATAATAATGTATCCCAAGGAACCGTAATATCGGTAACACCTAATAGAAAAGCAGCGATTGGTGCAAATGCCACCACCATGATTAAGTCATTAATAGCGACTTGTACCACGGTGTAATTTGCGTCACCTTTAGTGAGCTGACTCCAGACAAAAACCATAGCGGTACAAGGCGCAACACCTAATAAAATCATGCCTGCGATATATTCATCAGCCAATTGTGGTGAAATAAAATCACCAAAAATAGTGCGCATAAATAACATGGCAATAAGAGCCATAGTAAAAGGATTGACGAGCCAATTTATAACGATAGTGATGAACAGACCTTTTGGCCGTTGATGGATTTTAGCTATTGACGAGAAGTCGATCTGTAACATCATCGGGTAAATCATGAGCCAAATGAGCAGCGCAATCACCATATTAATTTGTGCGTATTGAATGCTGCCTAAAAAGCTAAATAGATCAGGGAAAATTAATCCTCCACCGATACCAATAAGCATTCCCAGGGCGACCCATACACTGAGAAAACGTTCAAAAACTCCCATGCTTGACTCCTTAATTACGATTAAATTTGTGAGTTGGTTTTAGTGTTTTTAGCGTAACGTTAACTACATATATTGACGTTATTAACGTTTGTACATTGATTGGGACTGTCTATACTATTACTATTTTGTCCAGCGCAGCATTCCTCAGTTAAATAGGCGACTAATTCGACCATTAGATTGAGATTGGCTCTGTAGCGTTGAAACCGACCTTCTTGCTGAACAGAAACCAGATTAGCGTGTAACATAGCTTTAAGATGAAAAGAAAGAGAATTTGGTGCAATGCCGAGTTCTTTGGCTAAATCTCCAGCTACTTTTCCGTCTTGACCGACTTTGATAAGGTTTCGCCAAATGTCTAAGCGTGTGCCAGATGATAAAGAGTCAAAGATTTTGGCTGCGTTACCTGTGTCCATTTTATCTCCCTTTCTATAATTCATTTTCTTCGTGTTAATAATTCAATATTTCAAGAATAATTGAAATGATAATCGCATTATAAAAGCAGTTTAATATAAATGACAATAAAAAATGATTGCCGGTTAATAAATAACCGATAATAATGTCTGTCATCTCTATCTATTCAACAAAGATTTGAGGTACTATAGCGCGCTATTTTTTACCTTATATTTGGAGAACACACTTTTGCAGTTTAGAGACCTCGGCTTAGATAATCGGTTACTTAAAAACCTCGACCACTATGCATTTAAAAAAGCGACTGACATTCAGATGCAAGCAATTCCTGTGGCTATTGCAGGCAAAGACTTAATCGCGTCTTCGAAAACTGGGTCTGGTAAAACGTTGGCTTTTGTCCTGCCAATGCTGCATAAATCTCTTAAGAGCAAGGCTTTCTCAGCGCGAGATCCTAGAGCGGTGATTCTTGCGCCAACACGAGAATTAGCTAAGCAAGTGTATGGTGAATTACGTGGCATGTTGAGTGGCCTTTCTTATACCGCGTCCTTGATTGTTGGTGGCGAAAACTTTAACGACCAAGTAAAGTCTTTGCGTAAACATCCGAAATTTATTGTTGCAACGCCTGGACGACTGGCCGACCATCTAGAGCATCGTTCACTTTTCCTTGACGGTTTAGATACCTTAATTCTCGATGAAGCGGATAGGATGCTGGATTTAGGTTTTGCTGCTGAGTTGCTTCGTATTCATAAAGTAGCGAAACATCGTCGTCGTCAAACATTAATGTTTTCAGCCACACTCGATCATGCAGAAGTAAACAGTATTGCTGCTGAGATGTTGAATAAGCCTAAACGTATTTCAATTGGTGTGTCTAACGAAGAACACAAAGATATCACTCAGTCTTTTTATCTCTGTGATCACTTAGATCATAAAGAAGCGATTTTAAATCGCGTTATTAGTGAGGCTGATTATAAGCAGGTAATCATTTTCACCGCCACAAGAGCAGATACCGATCGTTTAACCAAAGAGTTAACCAGCAACAACCTCAAGGCTATGGCGCTCAGCGGTAATTTAACCCAGACTCAGCGTAATACCATTATGAGTCAATTTGAACGTGGTGTGTTTAAGATTTTAGTGACTACCGATATCGCTTCTCGTGGCTTAGATATTGCCAATGTTACTCATGTTATTAACTTTGATATGCCGAAACATACCGAAGAGTACGTGCACCGGGTGGGACGTACAGGCCGTGCCGGAAACAAAGGAAACGCTATTTCCCTTGTGGGACCTAAAGATTGGGACAGCTTTAAGCGAGTCGAAGCGTATCTGCAGCAAGATATGACTTTCTCTGAATTAGAAGGCCTTAAAGGTAAATTTAAAGGTATAAAACCGCGTAAGCCTAATGTTGCAAAGACCGGCGCAGCAGTGAAGAAAAAAGGTCCAACGCAGAAGAAACAGGTTAAAAAGCCAGTTAAACGTGATAAGACGTATTATAAAAACGTCGCGGTAGGTGATGAGGTCTTTATTCCTAAGAAAAAAAGCGTAAAAACCGACACTAGTTCATCGTAGAAATAAAATAATCCTGATTTGAAACGCCTTGCTTAAGTGATTAAGCAAGGCGTTTTTTTTTATTTTTCTTTTTAATTCAACTAGTAAAGATGAATTGTACTTTTTCTATCCAACAAGCTTTGTCACACAGTGTTCAATATACTGAAACATAACTGTCATATATAAGTTCTAAAGTTACACCCGTTCTAAAAAACAAATACGGCAACTACGCCCTCAAAGGAAATTGTGATGAAAAAGACAGTAATCGGTGCAATTGCACTTCTTGGCGCTCTAACACTAAACCCAGTTTCAGCGAAAGAAACTATCTCAGCTGTAGGTTCTTCAAGTGTTACTCCACTGATGGAAGTTTTTGGTGAAACTTACATGAAAGCACATCAAGATGTGTACATTGAAGTTCAAGGACCAGGTTCATCGGCGGGTGTTAAAGCCGCTAAAAATGGTTCTGCTGATTTAGGCATGGCGTCTCGTAATTTGAAAGCTTCTGAGAAAGAAGATACGTTGAAAGAATTGGTTGTTGCTCGCGATGGTATCGCTGTAGTGGTTAACCCAAAAAATAAAATCCAAGGTCTAACAGCCGATCAAGTGACTGCAATTTATAAAGGCGAAGTAACAAACTGGAAAGACGTTGGTGGAGAAGACAAGCCAATCGTTGCAATTACTCGTGATACTGCATCAGGTACTCGTGGCGCGTTTGAAGATATTATGAGCCTTAAGCAAACTATCAGCGGCAAGAAAGTATCAGCTATTTCTCAACGTGCTCAAGTTGCAGCAGGTAATGGTGCACTTAAAACTAACGTAGCATCTAATCCATATGCAATTGGCTACATTTCTTTAGGCACGGTTGATTCTTCAGTTCACGCATTGGCTATTGACGGCGTTGCAGCAACCGTTGACAACGTTAAGAGTGGTTCATATAAAGTGGCTCGTCCTTTCCTAGTTCTATACAGAGAAGGCAAGCCTTCTGCTGAAACGCAAAAATTCTTAGATTGGATGGTTGCTGACGACGCTCAAAAACTGGTTGCAGCGAAAGGTTACATCTCAGTTAACTAATACGTTTTTAGCGAATACCTTTTTAATCAATACGTATTCGCTAAGCTTGGGATGTTATAAGCAATACAAATTTTAACCTCCTAGCGATAAAGATTGCTCAGTCCACTACTTTTTAGGACTGAGCCTTTTCCTTTTTCATATCGAATACATCGAAATGTGAGAGTTTTATATATGACCATCGCAACGAATAGTCAAAGCTCAACGCCTAGTGTGAAATCAAACGGTTTACGCACCAAACGAGGGGTTGATTGGAAAGAACGCATTTTTCATGGTTTATTTTTAACCAGTGCGATTATAGGGACTTTGTCTCTTGCTTTGATTGCTTATTCTATCATTATAGAAAGTATTCCTGCTTTCCAAGAAGCGGGTGTTACTGGTATCGTTTTCGGCACACATTGGCTTCCACCTGCACTTTATGGTGTAGCGACAATGATAGTAGCCTCAGTTGTTTCTACTTTTGGAGCCGTGATTGTTGGTGTGCCTATCGGCGTATTAACCGCTATTTTTATTGCCGAGATCGCGCCGAAAAGACTGGCGGATGTTATTCGACCTGCTGTTGAATTACTGGCTGGTATTCCATCGGTTGTTTATGGCTTTTTTGGCCTAGTTATTATCGTTCCTCTTATCCAGAATGTGTTCGAAGTACCTGCTGGCAACACCATATTAGCGGGTATTATTGTGCTCGGTATTATGATTCTACCCACCGTTATCACTGTTTCGGAAACCTCTATTCGAGCCGTACCACATTCATACAAGGAAGGTTCGCTCGCTTTAGGAGCTTCACGAATATTCACAATTTTTAAGTTACTCGTTCCTGCGGCTCGCTCAGGTATCATGACTGGCGTTATTTTGGGAATTGGTCGTGCCCTTGGAGAGACAATGGCCATTATTATGGTGATGGGTAATGCGCCAGCAATGCCAGAAGGCATTTTAGATGCTGCGCGTACATTAACCGCAAATATCGCAATAGAAATGTCTTATGCAAGTGGCGTTCATGCTAATGCTCTGTACGCGACCGGTGTTGTGTTATTGGTCTTTATTATGGTGCTCAATGCAGCACTGCTTTACTTGAACCGTGAAAAAGCGAAGTAATTAATTATGGATAAAGTAAAATTAAAACAAGCGCGTCAAAACAAAGATAAAATCTTGAATAGTTTTATTTGGGGGGCCGCTGCCTTAACCGTTGGATTCTTATTTTGGATTATTTGGTACATTCTTTCCAACGGGCTTCAATACGTGGATTGGGAATTTATTTCCACAGATTATACCGCGACAGGTGAAGATAAAGGTATCTTCCCTATGATTATTGCGACCATTTATATGGTGATAGCGTCTATTTCTGTTGCTGCTCCTTTAGGGATCATGACGGCAATTTACTTAACTGAATATGCTCAAGTAGGCAGCCGCCTAGTTAAGGTGATACGTTTTTGTACCGAGTCGTTAGCCGGTATTCCGTCAATAATATTTGGTCTGTTTGGCATGACCTTCTTTGTCGGTGTTTTAGGCTTGGGCTTCTCGATTTTATCTGGTGCATTAACCTTAAGTATTCTTATCTTGCCTGTGATAATTCGTACTACAGAAGAAGCCCTAATGGCTGTTCCGCAAACGTATCGTGAAGGGTCGTATGCGCTAGGGTCTTCTAAAATTTATACTATCTGGCGTTTAATTTTACCAAGTGCAACGCCTGGTATTTTAACGTCGGTCATTCTTAGTATTGGTCGGGTAATCGGTGAATCCGCTCCTGTGTTCTTAACTGCTGGTATGGTGGCGCGTGTACCTGAGTCTTTACTTGACTCGGGGCGTACATTAACCGTTCATCTTTATAAACTGACAACAGAGCTATTTACCATTGACGAGTGGAATCAAGCTTACGGTACGGCGACTGTCCTTATTGTACTTGTATTGTTGATCAATATGGTCACTAAGCTCATTGCAAAGCGTTTTAACACCGCGACTTACTAACAGAATTGACCAATTTAGAGAATACAATATGAACAAGTTTAATATCGAAAATCTTGACCTTTTTTATGGTGAAAACCAAGCACTTAAATCTATTAATTTACCTATTCCCTTACGTCAAGTAACGGCTTTGATTGGGCCTTCCGGTTGTGGTAAGTCGACACTGTTGCGCTGTTTAAATCGAATGAATGATTTGATTGAAGGTGTGCGGATTACTGGTTTACTAGAAATGGATGGTACCGATGTTTACGGCAATATCGACGTTGCGGATTTGCGTATTAAAGTCGGCATGGTATTCCAAAAGCCTAATCCATTTCCAATGAGCATTTATGAAAATGTGGCGTATGGCCTTCGTGCTCAAGGGATCAAAGATAAAAAACACATCGATTCAGTCGTGGAAAACTCACTACGCGGTGCTGCACTTTGGGACGAAGTAAAAGATCGTTTGAAATCACATGCATTTGGTCTTTCTGGTGGACAACAACAACGTTTGTGTATTGCGCGTACGATTGCAATGGAGCCAGACGTTATTTTAATGGATGAACCTACATCAGCACTTGATCCCATTGCCACGCATAAAATTGAAGAGTTGATGGAAGAGTTGAAAAAAGACTACACCATCGTGATCGTGACACACTCGATGCAGCAAGCTCGTCGTATATCTGATCGCACGGCGTTTTTCTTGATGGGGGAACTGGTTGAACATGATGAGACTAAAAATATTTTTAGCAATCCTCAAGATGATAGAACAAAAGGCTATGTGAACGGCGATTTTGGTTAACGAATTTACTGGCAACTAATTATAACAATATGCGATGGAAACCTTTCCCCACTCGAATGAGTGGGGTTTTTTATGCTGTGCAATAAATGCGTGGTGGACTCACTTACAACCGAATGATGAAGTGACGGTGAGTTTTTTACAGCATTAATTCTTATGGCGTTTAGCCACCAAGGTAAATTTGTAATCCGTAGATTTAAAGTAATTTCGACTGTATTCGAACACTGTTCCATCTATTAAATAACCACGAGTTCGTTTTTCTATTATTGGTTGTGCCTGATCAATCCCCAATAATGCAGATACTTTTTCTGAAGGAAGTACAGGGACAATTTCTTGCTCACTGCGATCGATCACTAAACCTTTTTGGTTTTCGATATAGTCATATTTGGAGTTACGCATCACCTCGTAAGTTAAATCTGGGAATAAGCGCAACGGCATCCAAGTTTCTTCCACTGTGATCGGGTTGTCATCTAAGTAACGTACTCTTTTAATGTAAAAAATACGTTCGTCTTCGCTAATGTTTAAATGTTCTGCCATTGCGATGCTCGGCAAGGTTATTTCAAACGCTATCACATCACTGTGCGTGGCGACATTCAGATGAGCCCATTTTTCATTAAAGCTTGTTTGTTGATAAATATCGTAATTTACCTTATTAGCTTTAACGTAAGTGCCACTGCCTTGTACACTTTCTAATTCGTCATTTTCTATTAGTAATTTTAATGCTTGTCTAACGGTTACTCGGCTTACTGAAAACTCTTCACGTAATTGGGCTTCAGTAGGCAAAGCTTCTCCAACTTTGTACTCGCCGCCGCTTATTTTTTCTCTAATTGCATCGGCAATTTGTCGATACATAGGAAGTCTAGCCATGCCTACCTCTTTCGTTGTGGCAGAATAAATTGTCTTTTCACCTATACATAATACAAATTTAGGCTGATAAAACAACTCATAAACCAAGTTAAATTTGCAATTAACAATACAACATAAATACAAATTATGAGAAAAATGAGCGCTTGATCACGGATAATTTGTATTATTTACGTATGATCTGTTGATAATCGATGATGAGCAATATTACTGAACACTTATCATTTAACTCATTTCTTGGACGATGGGGCACACCATGAAACTAACAACACTTACTAATGCATCGCTAATCAATATTAAGACAACATTTAATGACAAAGATGAAGCGATTAAGGCACTTGCAGAACAATTAAATCAACAAGGTAAACTGCATAATCTTGACGATTACTTACAAGCAGTATTTGAGCGAGAAGCCCATGGCGCAACGGCATTAGGCGAAGGGTTGGCAGTACCTCATGGCAAAACCAATGCAGTAAAGCAAGCCGCATTTGCCGTTGCCACATTAACACACGATATAAAATGGCCAGGTATTGATGAAGACGACGAAGAAGAAGACGTTAACTTGATTTTTCTTATTGCAATACCAGATGCAGAGGCGGGCTCAACTCATATGCACCTACTCACGGCGCTAACGTCCACATTGGTTGATGACCAAGTACGTGAAGCGGTTTTGAACGCGTCTAATGCAGAAGAAATTTTGGCTATTTTTGATGCGGAAAGTGAAGAGGAGCAACCAGTTTCATTACAAACCACGCCTTCACCCGCCGAAAAAGATAATACAACTTCGTTTTTTGGCAAGGTATCGAGTTGGTTTAAATCCTGATGTTATTAGCATGACGCTAACAATCAGTTTTGAATATTTTAATTACATCTTTATTTTTTCTAACAAGATCAGGTACAAATAATGACAACATCACGCGTTCATATTACTCCACACATGCACTGGGATCGTGAATGGTATTTTACAACAGAAGAGTCACGCATTCTGCTAGTAAACAACATGGAAGAGATCATGACTCGTTTAGAGAATGATCCACAATATAAATACTATGTTCTCGATGGACAAACGGCCGTATTAGAAGATTATTTTGCCATCAAACCTGAAAATATCGATCGAGTTAAGAAATTGGTTGAGTCAGGTAAGTTGATTATAGGCCCTTGGTATTCACAAACCGATACTATGCAAGTCTCAGGCGAATCTATTGTACGTAATATGATGTACGGTATGCGCGATTGTCTTAAATTAGGTCAACCAATGAGAATAGGGTATTTACCCGATTCATTTTCAATGAGTTCGCAATTGCCGATGATTTATAATGGTTTTGGTATTAATCGGGCTATGTTTTGGCGTGGTTGTAGCGAACGTCATGGCAGTAATAAAACTGAATTTAATTGGCAAAGCAATGATGGTAGTGAAGTAACAGCACAGGTTTTACCGTTAGGCTACGCTATTGGTAAATACTTACCGACGGATGAAGAAGGTTTACGCGCGCGATTGGATAAGTACTTTCCTGTACTTGAAAAGGCATCGGTTACCAAGGATATTTTATTGCCTAATGGTCATGACCAGATGCCGATTCAAAACGATATTTTTGATGTGATGGATACATTGCGTGAAATTTATCCTGACCGCGAATTTCATATGAGTCGTTTCGAAGAGGTGTTTGAAAAAATTGAAGCAATGCGTGATCAATTGGACACGATTAAGGGCGAGTTCAACGATGGCAAATACATGCGTGTCCATCGTTCTATTTCGTCTACGCGTATGGATATTAAACTGATTCATGCGCAAATTGAGAATAAAATTGTCAATATTCTCGAACCATTGGCATCAATTGCTTGGTCTTTAGGTTTTGAATACCACCATGGCTTGATTGAAAAAATGTGGAAAGAAAGCATGAAAAATCATGCACATGATTCTATAGGCTGTTGCTGCTCTGACAAAGTGCATGCTGAAATTTTAAATCGCTATATTTTAGCTGATGACATGGCAACTAATCTTATCAACTTTTATAAGCGAAAAATCGTAGACCACATGCCAGCACAAGGTAGTGATGATAAATTGGCTTTCTTTAACCTTATGCCTTATGCGCGTGAAGAAGTCGTTAACACTATGGTCACTATCCGCGCCCAAGAGTTTGCTATTTTTGATCAAAATGGCAATCCTGTTGACTATTTTATTCAAGATAAACGTGAAATTGATCCCGGCAAAGTTGACCGTCAAATTGTCCACTATGGTAATTATGACCCATTCATGGAATATGATATTCAGCTTAATATTAACGTTCCAGCGATGGGCTATACCACATTGCATATTCGGGCTAATCAATCGGCATCGATAAAGACAGCATCGCAAGCAAGTGACACGTTAGAAAATACATACTATAAAATTAAGCTAAATAGCAATGGTACCTTGTCTATTTTTGACAAGGAAACTCAGCAAACATATGACCAAGTTTTGCGCATTGAAGATGGCTCTGATGATGGGGATGAATATGACTACTCGCCATCACGCCAAGAGTGGCTGCTGTATTCAGATCAATTTGAGGTTGAAACCAGCATTAAACATCAAGGCTTTCAATCGGTAGCGAATATTGCGTTTAGAATGAATGTGCCAGAAAACTTAATGGAACGTGAGCAACGGACCGGTCAAAACGGCTACGTCGATGTGACCGCTCAAGTGGTATTAAAACAAAATTCACGCCGAATTGAAGTACGTATGGAATTAGATAATCAAGCGGATGATCATCGCGTGCGCGTACTTATTCCTACTCCGTTCACGCCTGAAACCGTGGTTGCGGATAATCAATTTGGTTGTATCACTCGCCCTGTCGATGATCCAGCAATGCAAGTGTGGCAACAAGAAGGTTGGAAAGAAGCGCCTGTCCCTATCTATCAATTAATGAACTTTGCAGCATTGGAAAATGATAAAGGTGACAAGGGAGGAATAGCTTTATTTACCAATGGATTACGTGAGTTCGAAGTGATACCTGGTCATAACAGTGAAATACGCAACACTTTTGCTCTAACGTTATTTCGTTCGGTGGGGGTATTGGGCAAAGAAGAGTTATTGCTTCGTCCGGGCCGACCATCAGGAATCAAAATTCCAACGCCAGATTCTCAAGTACGTGGTAAATTGGTTTGTGAATTTGCTTTGTATGCCTTTGATGGTGACCACATTTCGGCTCACGTGATGACCAAAGCGCGTGAGTATGTTACTCCTGTCGTGTGTTACAACAAAATTCCTTATAACGCCATGAAACTAAATGTGGGCGAACAAAACTTACCAATGACATATAGCGTGCTAAATAAGCCGATTGAAGGGGCTGTGCTGAGTGCATTTAAGAAAGCCGAAGATGAAGATGCATTGATTGTAAGGATGTATAATCCATCGGAGAGTGACACGATTACCGA
This sequence comes from Vibrio sp. TH_r3, assembly GCF_033101115.1. NCBI lineage: Bacteria > Pseudomonadati > Pseudomonadota > Gammaproteobacteria > Vibrionales > Vibrionaceae > Vibrio > Vibrio sp. TH_r3. Next base: position 33,853 of record NZ_JAWMPW010000002.1, read on the forward strand.
TAAACTTGAATGGTGTTCAAGCCTGTCAGAATGGATTGAAGTCGGCTTGGATGAAGTTGCTTTAAATGAATGGGACAAGGATAGTGTACAAGCTGGTTCGATAGGGGGACTTGCCCCATGCCAAGTAAAAACATTCAAAGTAAAGTTGGCATTGAGCAACGATGAATCATAACAAAGCTTGACTGTATAACTTGAGTTTAGCATGAATACTTTAAGCCACCTGCTGTTATTGCAGGTGGCTTTTTATTGGCAAATAGAAACTACAATGGCGCTAAGCTATCTTGATCATTGTTTTTGTTTGATGTTTTCTTATTGGCTTTTTTCAACAATGCTAATAACTCGTCATTTTTCCAAGGTGTTGAATCATTGGCATAAATTGATGCCATTAACGCCTGTACCTGTTGGTTGATTTTTTGCTTGGTGGTTAAATCTAATTGAGGTTTTTGTTGATACCATTCTGTCAAATAGGATTGAGTCGCCATACCATCATGATTTTTAACCGCCGTTAGTAACGCATTGAATGTGTCTGGTTTGAGATCGTGTTTAGCCACTTTACTTTGTTTTATAGTGGGGCGTTTTATTAAGATGACCAGAGTAAGCAACCACAGAATGGCAAAGAACGCTGCAATATAAGGCCATAATCCTGCATCTTTAATAGTAATTGTTTGTGTATCGGTTGCGATAGGCTGTGCCTGTTGTGGGCTAGAATCGAGTTTAATTGTTGGCGTGTCACTTTGCTCAACAGCAAACGTTGCGCCGGTTAATTTAGCTGTTTCTGATTGCTTTTTGTTGGTGTTCCACCAGTGCAAACTGATTGGTGGCAAGGTTACTTGGCCAGCTATTTTGGGGATTAACACATGTTTCAGTGTCATTGATACTTGATTGCCGTTCTGATTTATTTTGGCTGGCTCTTCATAGAATCGAACATTATCTGGATAATCTACAATAATATTTGGTAGTTGAGATTGCGCAATACCGTCGATGGTTAAGGTTATCTCACGGGTAATCGGAGAACCCACTAGGCCAGTTTGTTGAGCAAAGTCTGTGACTTCACTGCCGTCTGCATCCAACCACTTTTGTGTTAGATTCAAATTAGGGCTTGGTAACCAGCTGCCTTTAAAATTAGTCGGCTTTTCTGATACCTCGATGTGTATGGTTTTTGCCTCTAAGTTGATAGGAATTAATCGAGTTGAGCCAGTTTGGTTATTGTTATCTAAAATAGTGGCAGATAGAGTAGGACCCGTTATGTCGTATAAACCCGCTTCGGATACGGTCACACGGTAACTTTGCTCTACGATGGTCGCTTCAACACCATCTATAGAGCCAATGTACTGATGAGAGTCACCAATTGGCTCGATATCAACTGGTCCAACAGAAGTGGGTGCAGTTAATTTTGGATTCTGGATCCGTCTTACATCGGTTTTTATTATCAATTTGGTATCGAGTTGGGCAATTTCAGCGGGATACAACTCACTTTTACTTAATTTTGTTTCAAACGAGAGCAAATCTTCTACTTTAGGCATTGAGGAATCAATGGTGGCTTGAATCGCTATTGGTGCTGTTGATTCACCTTTCACTTGAAAAGAAGGGATGGTTAATATTCCCACGCGAAGCGGAGCAAGCGATAATGACCACTCACTGCGAATCGAACGTTTGCCATTAATGCTGTTAAGTGAAGATGAAAAACGTGGACTACCTAGATAAAAATCAGATTCTAGTGAAGAAAAGTCGATGTCACTAGAATCGGCTCGTTGGTCAGAGACGACTTTTAATAAAAACACTTCCCCTTTGGCGGCTTTGTTGGTGGAAACCGTCGCGAGTACTGCAGCTTGAGTCCATTGACTGAGTAATATCAGTAGTGTGGTGCCGACGGTAAAAATAGTAGTGCGGATACTCTGATTCATGTTACCAACTCTTACTTGTATCTTGTGGTGTTTGTTTTTCTCGCGCTTGTAATAACATTTGAGCGCGAATCAAATGGCTTGGGTCACGAGCATTCTCGACCTGTTCAAGTTTGCGTAATTCTGGATCAACAGACTGGCTGTTATCCTTGTCTGCGGAAACCTCTGTTTCTGATAAAGGTTCTTGTTCTGTTTCGGAGCGCTTATCTGGCTCGGATGGTCTTGTTTGTCCAGTATCATCGTTATTTTCATTGTTGTCTTGTGGTTCATCATGCGCGCTTGATTGCTGCAGCTGCTCGGGTTTATTTTGAGATTCCTGAGATTCCTGAGATTCCTGAGATTCCTGAGATTCCTGAGATTCCTGAGGGCTCGGGTTATCTGCTAGATCTTGTTGGTTATCGCTTTGCTCTGAAGACGGTTGACTCTCTGACGATGAGTTCTTATCTTGTTGCTGTTGCTGTTGCTGTTGCTGTTGCTGTTGCTGTTGCTGTTGCTGTTGCTGTTGCTGTTGCTGTTGCTGTTGCTGTTGCTGTTGCTGTTGCTGTTTAACCTTATCTAAATTTGTTTTAGCGTCGATGAAATTTTCATCCGAGGCTAGCACTTTCTCATAACCTTCTATCGCTTTTTCAAACTGTCCAGACTGAGCGTAAGCGTTGGCTAAGTTGTATTGTGAATCTAAATCTTGTTGATCTTGCAACAGTTTAATCACTTGCTGATAATCACCTGCTTCATAAGCTGCCGCGGCTTTCCAACGAAGGTCATCAAATTGTTCTAGTGCTCGTTGATAATCCTTCGAGTTGAAACTTTGCAAGGCTTGCTGATCATCGTTTAACCAAGCAGAGGCTTCAACGGGTTTAAGGCCCGATAAGGTTATTGTACTGACTAACAAGACAAAAACGATGCCTTTTCTAAATAATAACAAGCCCGGAATGAGCAAAAATAAGCACAACCAGTAACCATTATTGGTCGGTTCTTCTATCTCCTGCTGGCCTGCTTTTTTAGCGGATAGATCGTCTTGTGTTGTTTTTTTTGCAATTAATTCAACGTCGGAGCTATCAGTTTGCACGGGTGCGAAAGCGCCGAAAGTGATTCGACTCGCCTGTTGCATATTACGCATATTGGTTTTCGCTATCACGGTGCTACCAAGATTGTTGGTTAACAAACTGCCATCTGCTAACGGAATTGGTGCACCTACTTCACTGCCTACCGCAAGTATCGAAAGCGTCCAATCTTTGTTAGTTAATAAAGCCTGTATTCCCGCTAATTCTTGATCATCTAGATCATCGGAAATTAATATAATATCGCCTTTATTGTGGCCTGCTTGCTGCAAATTATTTATCGCAAGTTCTACTGCTTTAACTGCATTTGCACCTTGATAAGGCATAATGTCAGGCGATAAATTATTGATTAAGTTAGCTAAAGTTGCCGAATCGGAGGTTAGCGGACTAATGGTATAAGCGTCGCCAGCATACGCGATTAAACCGGTGTTACCCTCCGACCAATAAGGCAGCAGATCTAACGCTTTATATTTTATCTGAGTTAGGCGATTAGGTTTAATATCCTGGGCATAAATTGAACGAGACATATCCAGTAGTAATATGCGGGAATTACCGGTTTCATATACAGGCCTTGTGGTTTTTTCTAAACTGGGTCCAGACAAAGCAATTACGGCAACTGTCCATGATACCGAAAGTAGAAAAACAGCCCATTTGTGGGTTTTAGTTTGAGTTAGGCCTAGCTTACGTGCGATATGTGCAGCAATTAACCCTGATGATGATTGACTTTTTACCAACCAGAAAACCACAACAAATACAGGAATTAATGCCAAGAGCCAAATAGGAGTTAACAATTTAAAATCAGACACGGACTTTTCTCAAAATAATCAAAATTAATGATAATAAAAATGCCACACTTAATGGATAACCAAACCATTCTGTTTGCGGTCGCCAGATTTGTTGTGCGCCTGAAACAGGCTCTAACTCGTTAATAGTTTGGTAAATATTTTGCAAATCCTGTTCGTTATGAGCACGAAAATACTGTCCGCCTGTCATTTGAGCGATTGCGTTCAGTGTGGTTTCATCGAGATCTTTGGCTGTATCGACTTTTCGGTTACCAAAAAAATCTTTCACCGTCATTTCGCCAGCACCAATTCCTACTGTGTATATGGTTGCTTGATATTTTTTGGCGATTTCTGCCGCTTTTAAAGGGTCTAAAACGCCAGCCGTATTCGTGCCATCACTTAGCAAAATGATAACTCGTTGAGGGGCATCGCTATCAATTAGAGTCTTAATTGCTAGGCCTAACCCTTCTCCAATAGCGGTTTTATTGCCAACCAGCCCAAGTACCGCTTGATCTATTTGTGTATTAACGGTTGTACGATCTAACGTGAGGGGGGTTTGTAGGTACGCATGATCGGCAAAAAGGATTAATCCTAAACGATCGCCTGAACGTTTATTTATAAAATCTGTTAATACCCGTTTTACTGTGGTTAATCTATCGAAATATTTTCCTTCAAACGCCATGTCTTCGATATCCATCGAACCGGATAAATCGACTACTAGCATCATATCCCGATGCTTGGGTTGGCTTTGTATTGGTTCGCCGAACCAAACTGGCCGAGCACTCGCTAACACCAAACAGAGCCAAATTAACGACACCGCTAGCTTGCTGGTTAAATTAGAGGGAGCAGGGGGCTGACCGTCATTCGGCAGATAGGCTAACGTTATAGCTTGGTGTTCTTTTACAGCAGGAGCAAATCGATAAACTAAGATGGGGAGGGGTAAGAGAATAAGTATCTCCCACCAGACAAATTCTATGTTTTGCAAAAGCATAAAGTCACCCCAAATCATAATGTTACTCGCGGCCTCCTTTTTTTGGTGGCAGTGCGGTGATTAACCAAGTTTCACACTGTGAAACCAATTTTTCCGTGTCGGTGTTTGCCGACTTCTGATACAGAGAGACTAACCATTCTTGTTCATTGTCAGAAAAAATCGGGTTAGCGACTTGCGAGTCAAGAAATGACAACCACTCCTGACCAGAAAGATTAGCTACTCGGTTTCTTGGGTAATAACTGAGAACTGCTTGGCGAACGATTTCCATCGCACCAGAAGGAGTAATACTTTGCTTTTCTAATTGCAGTAGCGCGAGAGCCGCTTTTTTCGCTCTAAGCCTACGTTTACGCCACTTAAACAGAAATACAATCAGCAGTAGCGTAACAATAATGCCAGCCAAAAGTGTCCACCATCCCCATTGTAATGGCCAGAAATCTGGTGTTGGTGGTAAATGAATGGCTTCTAACGAAAGTCCAAGGTCGGTGGTTGAATTGCTAGCGGTATTATCCGTCATTTTGTCGTTCCGGTAATTTGAGAGACAAGAGGTTGAGCACAAGATATCGAATAATACGGTATAGCAAGCGAGTTACACAAGGAGGTAAGCTTGTTCTGCTCTGATTTAAATGCATTTTTTAGCTGTTGGCGGTTGTTTTTTGTTGCAAAATTTAACCACAAAGATTGTTGGCCATTGGTGACCTTTTCTACTCCACGATAATGCGTTTGACCAAGTTCTAACGGATCATAAAATTGAACTATACTTACTCTGTTGTGTTGACGTAAGCGTGATAAACGTATTTTGTCATGCGTACAATTTAATCTGGTGAAATCACTACAGATAATAATGTCACTTCCTTTTGGGCAAAGTCTATGTAAAGCAGTGAGACCATCTGATAACGGTTTTTCCTTACCAATTTCATCAGTGAGTGCTTGATTATGCATTTGAATAAGTTGGTTAAATAGTTGCAATGGTCCTTTGTTACGAGATGTCGGTTTTATATCAAGTAATTCTGTTCCTGAATCTAAAATTGCGCCGACGCGATCTTTTTTATCTATAGCTAGCCAACTAATCAAACTGGCCATATGAGCCATTTGTATGGATTTGAGCATCATCTGTGAACCAAAACGCATCGATTTGCAAAAATCTAAGTACAGCATCACGGGCTGTTCTCTTTCTTCGGTAAACAACTTGGTGTGTGTCTTTCCTGTTCGTGCCGTAACTCGCCAGTCTATTGAGCGAATATCATCGCCCGGTTGATATTGTCTGACTTCAGAGAAATTCATACCGCGCCCTTTTTGAGCACTGATATGTTGACCATTAAGCTGTGACCATAAGCTTTTGGCAGGAGGAAGCCAGCGCACAGTTTGGCTTTTATAATGCAGTAACTCACTCAGTGATAGCGTTACTCCATTCGCTCCTTCAGGCAGTTCAGATGTAAATGTTTTCTCTTTTACAAACACCGGTTACTCACTCATTCGTTCTTGTCGAATTACGTTAACGTATATTCATTTTTTATTGGCTAGTATTCACATTCGCTAAGCACTGGCGACCATAGAAAGCAAATGTTGTATCACTTGGTTTGGATGAATACCTTGAGCTTGAGCCGAATAGCTTAACAGTAATCTATGCCTCAAGGTGGGGAAGGCCATTTCTTGTACATCTTCTGGTGTGACGTAATCTCTACCTTGTAACCAAGCACGTGCACGAGCGCATCTATCTAACGCAATCGTGGCTCTTGGGCTTACGCCCATTTCTAACCACTCTGTTAGTTGTTGACTATAGTTTTCAGGATGGCGTGTTGCCACAATCAGCCTTACAATATATTGTTCAATTGTGTCAGCCATATGCACTGACATGACCTCTTTTCTTGCTTGAAAAATATCTTGTTGGCTAACTAATGCCTTTTCAATCTGATTGGTTCCTAATACTTCGCCTCGGTTGAGCCGAAGTATTTCGAGTTCGCTTTCAGCATCTGGATATTTAACATCCAAATGAATTAAAAACCTGTCAAGTTGCGCTTCTGGTAACGGGTATGTCCCTTCTTGCTCAATAGGGTTTTGAGTCGCCATGACCAAAAATAATTGCGGTAAAGGGTAGGTCTTTCTACCTGCTGAAATTTGCTTTTCTGCCATGGCTTCAAGCATTGCAGCTTGTACCTTGGCAGGTGCTCTATTTATTTCATCTGCTAATACTAATGAATTAAATATTGGTCCGGGTTGAAAAGTAAATTCACCGGTTTCAGGTCTGAAAATATCAGTCCCCGTTAGATCTGCCGGAAGTAAATCAGGGGTAAATTGAATACGATGAAAATCTCCTTCAATGCAGTCAGATAGTTTTTGAACCGCTCGGGTTTTAGCGATACCCGGAGGTCCTTCAACTAAAATATGACCATCAGCTAGCAGTGCAATCAAAAGTTGTTGTACAAGTTCTGATTGCCCAATAACTTGAGAGTCTAGATAGTGTTGTAATTTTTGAAATGTTTCTGAATACATATGACGACATATCTCCTACTTTGTTTAAACTTTGTCGCTATAAATTCGAATAAGTTCCCGTTACTAAGTTTAAGTGCTCAACAAATCAGCAATAACTACGTTAACCTCTACGCTCAATATGTGGTTAATTGAGTCAAACACAAGTAGTAAATTGCAAAAAGTAATATTACCAAGATGAGTTTTTCTAGAATCAGCCACCGGAAATAGGTAGACTTCTTATTAATAGATTACTATCTACAAATTAATTATTAATACATTACCATCAAGTGGAATAGCAATGAGCGATTTTGAAAAAGAACTGGAAAATATGGCGTTAGAAGTGTCGGATGAAGCTGAAGTGAAGCTTCCTTCACTTGACGAACAAAAAGCAGTGGTTGATGAGCTGAAAAAACTTGAAGCTGAAGGAAAATTAACCCCTGAGGTGTTAGAACATTATTTTGGCCAGTTTAAAGATTCGGATAAACCGATCCACTAATTTTATTGGCTTGAAGCCACTTAAATTAAAGCAGCTTCATTTAAAGAGAATTAGCTATAACTATTAACGTAGAGAAAATTAGCCATAAAACAGATTTATTCAATTAACGAGGCGGTAAGATGATTAAGGAAAATACGTATTTTGATGGTGGTGTTAAATCGTTAGGTTTTACACAAGATGATGGCGATAGCAGTGTGGGTGTTATGGCGGTTGGCGAGTATACTTTTGGTACGGGTGCACCAGAGAAAATGACGGTTATTAAAGGTGCACTAACAATAAAAAGAGTGGATGATAGCGAGTGGCTGACCTTTGTCGCTGGACAAGCTTTTGATGTTATCGGCGATTCATCTTTTGACGTGAAAGTCGAGCAAGAAACCGCTTATCTTTGTGAGTATCTTTAACGGCTAATTGCGTTATCCAGCCACACGTTCTAGATTAAAACAATAAGCCTGAAATATTCAGGCTTATTGTTTATCACTTCTTTTCTTAATCCTTAGGTCAGAAAATAGATAGGCTGACAGGTTAATTAAGCGGTACTTGAAAGGCTTAAATAGCTTCGCCATTCACAGTCACATCCACATCAATATTATTACGAGTTGCGTTTGAATATGGGCATACTTTATGTGCCATACGTACAACTTCTAGTGCTTTTTCTTGCGGTAAATCTAGTGTTGCTGCCAAACTTACGGTTAAAGAAAACCCACCTTCATCATTGGGTCCAATGCCCACTTCTGCGGTTACAGGCGCTTGATCAATGTTAATTTTAGCTTCGCGGGCAACATGTAAAATAGCGTTTGAAAAACAAGCTGAATAGCCTGCAGCAAATAATTGTTCTGGGTTAGTAGCCGTACCTGAACCGCCCATTTCTTTTGGATAGCTTAGGTTTAATTCTAGCAGCCCGTCGTTAGTTGCTACTTTACCATTGCGACCAGCTAATGCAGTTGCTTGAGTTTTATATAATGTTGTCATGATATTTTCCTTGTCAATTAAATTGTGTGCAATTAAGTTGTGGTAAAGTATAAATCGAATTTATGCACGATTGCAAGTATATTGCGCACAATATTTATTTGGAGGATGTTATGACATCATGCAATACCGTTCAAACTGATGGCCTACTTGAGTTGGATAATCAGGTTTGTTTTCCTTTATATAGCGCAGCGAATGCGGTAGTACGAGCTTATCGACCTTTGTTAACTGAAATTGATCTGACTTATTCGCAATATCTTGTAATGATGGTTTTATGGCAAACCAACGGGATAAATGTGAAAGAATTAGGCGCCAGGTTATATCTTGATTCCGGAACATTAACGCCGTTATTAAAACGATTAGAAGGTAAAGGCTTAGTCAGCAGGACAAGAGGACTAGAAGATGAAAGAGTGAGAATGCTGACGTTAACTAAACAAGGCATTGAGCTAAAAAGTCAGGCGCTGGCTGTCCCTAATGGTATGATGTGTAAACTTAATATGGATATAGAAGAGCTAATCGAGTTGAAGCGATTGTGTGAAAAGTTGCTAGCAAAACTGTCAACATAATTCATACTTGCTTGCCACTAACCTGCATTTAGGTAATTTGGCGGTTGTGCCAACATTATAAAAAGGATTTTAAAATGAATATCGTGGTACTAGGTAACAAAAAAGTGAAACCAAGCAAGATACTCTGTGTTGGTAGAAACTATATTGATCATATTAACGAGTTAAATAATGCCATACCTGATGAGATGGTGGTGTTTAATAAACCCAATTCGTCTATTTCTAAGCATCTTTCATCCTTTCATCAAGAGCCGTTGCACTATGAAGCTGAAATTTGCTTCTTAGTTAAGCGCAAGAAACTAGCCGCAATCGGTTTTGGATTAGATCTGACAAAAAGAGAGCTACAAAGCCGGTTAAAAAGCAAGGGTTTACCATGGGAACGAGCCAAAGCCTTTGATGGTTCAGTGGTTCTTAGTCGCTTTGTACCTCTAGATGGACTGGATATTAACGACCTTAGTATCGAGCTGTTTATAAATGGTGTTCGAATTCAAAGTGGTCACGTTGGCCAAATGTTGTATCCTCCAAGAGTGATCTTATCTGAACTCAGCAGTTATACTACATTGAAGAATAATGACATTGTGATGACCGGAACTCCGGCCGGAGTGGGCGTAGTGTATCAAGGCGATTTATTTACTGGGCGGATTAAATGTGCAGGTCAAACCGTGGTAGAAGCGGAATGGTTGGCTGAATAAGCTGATTTGTTTCCATTTTTTATAAAAAATGCTTTTTAGGATAAAATTTCACTTAAATTTGACACGTTTGATATATCAATAGGCATAGTCATTTCCGTTGAATATATACGAGGAATGAATGTGAAGTTTACTGAACAAGATCGGGCTGAACTTAACCAAGTTTGGATGTCAAAAAAAGCGACGATGAGATTGATGCAAATGGAAGTCGTAAAACGGCTTGGATTGAATCAAAAAGAGTTCTCAGAGCTGTTACGCGGGGATGCTCCTTTGACGATGAGTTTTATTAACCAATTTTGCCAGATTTTACATATTGACCCCAAAGATGCGATTTCTTCTTTGCGACGGGCAGAACATAGCCACAAACAGGCTTACTTAAAGACAAAAATGACGGTGGATGGTGAAATTCAACGAGCTTACATTGAAGGTAACGAAGTGGTGGTAGAATATATCCATCAGTTAGAATAACTTACATCTTCGCTATCATTCTGCTTTAACCTAATGACTTAATTACCCTTATACCTTAACATAGGCAGTACATTTTATATGGGTGATTACCGCTGTGACTTGGATATTATTGACGTTACTTGCCGCTTTTAGTCAATCTTGGCGTAATGCTTTCCAAAGCAAGTTGAGTGCTGATTTTAACGTTTTAGGTGTAACACTCGCGCGATTTCTGTGGGCAAGTCCAATTGCGCTACTCTATCTTATGGTGATTTACTGGTGGCAGCCAGTCGCCTTGCCTAGTTTCAGCGGCTCGTCCTATTTTTTTATTGTAGCAGCTTCGGTAATGCAAATTGTCGCCACAGCGTTAATGGTGGTTCTTTTTAAGCAGAAAAATTTTGCTATTGGAGCTGGTTTAGCGAAAAGTGAAGCACCAGTTGCAGCACTGCTTGGGGTGGTTTTTTTTGGCACATCAATTACGTTGATTGGCTGGTTAGGGATCGCTATCGGGGCATTTGCTGTGCTGATGTTAAGCTGCCCACACGGTTTCCGTAGCATATCTTTAAAGACAGCATTGCTCGGTTTTGCGTGCAGTACTAGTTTTGCGTTGACTTCGCTGTGGGTTAGAGAAGCTAGCTTGAGTCTTTCGTTGCCTTTCCCTCATCGGGCGGCGTGGGTTCTTTTCTTAGTTATCTCGTTACAAACCGTCATGTTATCTAGCTACTTGTACGTAAAAGATAGAGAAACTCTGGCAAGAATGTTTGCTAACCCTAAATTGGTCATAGCCACAAGCATAGCCAGTGTTATTGGATCATTTGGTTGGTTCAGTGCAATGTCACTACAAGTAGTGCCTTACGTAAAAACCTTAGGGCAAGTAGAAGTTTTCTTTACCATGTTAATCTCATTTTTTTGGTTAAAAGAAAGTGTAAAACGTAAGGATATAGTAGCGCTTGTGATGGTAGCGATTGCCGCTATTTTGGTTATGTGGCACTAGTAGATAATTCACCTTCACTGATTTAACTTGAATCATCAGTGCTTGCCTTCAGTCATCAATTGCAAAGGTTGGTAAGTGATAACAATATGTACAGATTTGAACAAAAAGCGACCTCTTTGTCCCTCTAAATGAGTGTAAATTTAATTATACATTTCGTGTAAAGTGTAAATTATAGCCTGATATTGAAATTTGTTTCAAAAAGTGCTTGAAGTTATCTTTTTTAGCCGATAAGTTACCGCTTAGAGAATGACATAAGCCTTATTATAAGAAAACATAGGACGAGTAGTAGCAATGCATCAAACTGACGACGTAAGAATTAATAAAGTAAAAGAATTACTTCCCCCTGTAGCTGTATTAGAAAAATTCCCAGCGACTGAAACAGCCGCTTCGACAACCTATAAAGCTCGCAAAGCAATATCTAATATATTACAGGATAAAGATGACCGCTTGTTGGTGGTGATTGGTCCGTGTTCGATTCATGATACGGAAGCTGCAGTAGAGTACGCGAAAAAACTGAAAGTATTGCGCGATGAACTTGGTGATCGGCTAGAAATTGTCATGCGTGTGTATTTCGAAAAACCACGTACCACGGTGGGTTGGAAAGGTCTGATTAATGACCCTTATTTGAATGATACTTATAAGTTGAATGATGGCGTAAGAATTGCGCGTAAGCTTCTTTTAGATCTGACTGATATGGGTATTCCAACTGCGAGTGAGTTTTTAGATATGATCACTCCACAATATATTGCCGACCTTATCAGTTGGGGAGCGATTGGAGCAAGAACGACAGAATCTCAAGTTCACCGAGAGTTATCATCTGGTCTTTCATGTCCTGTTGGTTTTAAAAACGGAACAGACGGTAATATTAAGATTGCTACGGATGCTATTCGTAGTGCAGAAGCGTCGCATCATTTCTTATCAGTAACCAAATATGGTCATTCTGCAATTGTAGAAACGGCAGGGAACCCTGATTGTCATATTATTTTGCGTGGCGGTAAAGAGCCAAACTATAGTGCGGAACATGTTTCGGCTATAAAGTCTCAATTAGAAGCGTCTAAATTACCACAAAAAGTAATGATAGATTTTAGCCATGCGAATAGCTCTAAACAGTTCCAACGTCAGATGGTTGTTGCGGAAGATATTGCACAGCAAATGGCTAATGGCGAAGAGGCTATTTTTGGTGTAATGATCGAATCTCATTTGGTAGAAGGCCGTCAAGACTTAGTTGATGGAAAAGCAGCCTGTTATGGTCAATCCATTACTGATGCTTGTATTGGTTGGGATGATACCGAAGCGGTGTTGCGTCAATTAGCGGATGCAGTAGAAGCGCGCCGAAAAGCGAAGTAAGCAAAACGTTATTCATATTGCTTAAATTAATCAGCTAAATCAAAGGGCAAACATGCCCTTTGATTTTCATCTACATATATATCATTTACTTACAAATAGCGGATAAATCTCTTTCCACAAACGGAAACACAATCCCTGCTTCATGTAAAATTTTATCCATTATTTGCATATTGGCAATAGTAATTTCAGGGGTCATGTTGGTAGAAAATAATTGTTTATTTTTGAGGCATCGATGAACTTCTTCAACTTGATATTCAAAGCCACTAGCGCGATGAGGTTTGTCGCATACTAAAACTTCACCAACGTTGGTTTTTAACGTCGCTTTTTTGGCATCCCAAAAATTACCCGCAACAATGATGGTTCCTTTTTCGCCTACGATATGAAATTCATTATCTAAACAACTTAAAAAGGTGCAGGTAAATTGACTCGTGACCTCGCCATAATCCATGGTAACGCTACAGCGTTCATCCACACCGGTTTCTCCAATTAATACAGCTGATTGAACATTACTCGGCTGCCTACCAAGCACAAATTCGGACAGCGCAATATTATAGATACCGGTATCGAGTAAAGCACCGCCCGCAAGGTTAAGATCAAACAACCGATCAGTTGAATCTTTCTTCGGTTGAAAGCCAAAATTGGATTGTAGTAACCGAATATCACCAATTAAGTCTTCATTTAACCACTGTTTTACCTGCACCCAACAAGGTAAAAACCGGCTCCAAACTGCCTCCATTAAAAAGACCTCTTGCGTTCTAGCTAACTCAAACAGTTCTATGCTTTGTTGTGCAGTGACGGTTAAGGGTTTTTCACAAAGCACCGCTTTTCCGGCCATTAAGCACTGTTTCACGGTTTCATGGTGATAACGATGTGGATTGGCGATATAGATTACATCGATGTCGGGATGCTGAATTAATTCTTCATAGCTATCCATCACATAATCTATATCGTATTGTTGAGCAAAACTCTGTGCTCGCTCAGTGTTTCTGCTCGCGACGGCAAACAATTTTCCATCTTCGATAGCTGAAAAACCTTGCGCAAAACGATGGGCTATTCTTCCGGGAGCGATAATACCCCAGTTAATTTTCTTTTCCATATTAGATTTGTGTCCACTGTGACTGAAGCTATCTCACTTATAATCAAGCTCATTTTTTAACAAACACATATTTTGCAATAATGAGGTAATGTTATTTGAGCGCTGCTTCAAACAATGACAATCTAACTGTTTTTATGCGTATTTTTACTGTCCAACAGTAGATAATGGAAAACCATTGGGCGGTGTAGCCTGTTCTACTTTTAATGTCTGAGTTGGGAAGGCGACATCGGCATCGTGTTCATGAATAATTTCCATTACTTTCAATAACACGTCTTGTTTTACTTCATGAAAACGCACCCAGTTAACCGTTTTGGTGAAAGAGTATAAGAAAAAGTCCAACGAGGATGGGCCGAAGGAATTGAAGTTTACAATTAAGGTTTGGGACATATCCAGATCGGGATGATTCTGAAGCATTATTTTAACATCTTTAATAATGTCGTCGACTTTGTGTGCGTCTTGATACCTAAGCCCGATAGTTTCGTAGATACGTCGGTTTAACATGCGGGATGGGTTTTCTACCACGATATTGCTGAATATAGAATTGGGAACATACAATGGTCTTTTGTCGAAGGTTCGAATGATGGTCATTCTCCAGCCGATTCGCTCTACAGTGCCTTCTATTTCCCTGTCTGGTGAACGTATCCAATCACCAACTTTAAATGGGCGATCAAAGTAAATCATCATGCCACCAAAAAAGTTAGACAATAAATCCTTAGCGGCCAAACCAACGATTAAACCACCGACGCCACCAAACGTTAGTAGACCGGAAAGGCTCAAGCCCAACGTCTGCATTATTGACAAGGAACCCATGACAATGAAAAGCAGTCTGGCAACTTTTGCAATAGCCTGGACAGTGGTTTCGTCGCGGTTTTTTTGTTTTAGAACATGCTCTTCTACGTTATGGATTAACCTAAGTACGATCCAAATGAAAATCGATATAATCAATAGCGTCTTTAATGTTGCCAACCAATCGAGCGAGTGGGTGATATAGTTTTCCATCACTAAACCAATAGACACCGTTGCAGGCCAAGACCACAACAAGACACTAATTGGCGTTTTTAAAGCATGGATGAGAACGTTATCCCAATGAACTTTGGTTTTAGTTGCAATGGCTTCTAGTCGGGCATAGATTACTCGCCAAGCGACCCAAGCAATTAAGCTAACACAGGTGATGAGTAGGACGTCAGTTCCCCAATTTAGATTTGATTGAGACAAATAGGCAGGGAGTTGAGATAAATAGGTTTTTAGCTGAGAAAATAATGATTCCATGTGACGGCCGTTTGTTTTATCTGTGTATGAAAAACCTAACAGGTTTTATGATTTTTCTCTATAAAAATAAATATTTAAACGAATTTTTACCACACTCTAGTCCAAAGATTTTTAGTGATATGTGCATGGATTGGCTCAAACAAATAGTAACGGTTACTGTAAATGGGCAGAACGTAATTTCATGTATAAATATTCATCACCCCAACCAGTTAGAACAGATGAATTTGCTTGTAGATCGGCGACTCGTTTAAATCCTGCCTTCTCTAAAAGTCGATAGGATGCGATATTTCTTTTATCGACAAAAGCGACGATTTTCTGCTTGTTTAAGGTTAAAAAAAGATAATCCAGTAATGCGGAAATTGCTTCAAATGCGATACCTGTTCTGTGATTTTTTGCTGCGATGGTATAACCAATTTCCATTTTTTCATGATCGACAAAATGCAGTGCAAGATCACCAACCAACTGGTGTGATTTACGATCTTCAATGGCAAGTTGGTACCAACTGCCTATTTGGCCGAAAGATGAATAGTCCATTTTATTGAATAGGTCCAAGGCATCTTGGAACGTGTAGGTTGACCAACTTTGGTAACGAGCGACATCTTTGTCGGCTCTATATTTTGTAAAGGCGTTTAGATCCGAATACTGAAAAAAGCGAATGAAGAATCGGCAAGTTTGCAACAAATGCTGATTAACAGAATCGATGTGAGTCGGTAATGCGTTTGCTGCTTTCGTATCACTGTGCATAAATTGTCCAATGAGCTAACGGTGAGTGTCGTGGTTAATACCAGATTTGCACAACAAACATAGATTTTCAATGTTAAGGAAAATAGTTCGCCATTGTACACTGTAAAATGATTATGTATTATGACAACAACTTTTTGTTTTTAGTATTAATATGTATTATCGAACTCAATCCATGCTAGTTATTTGTACTTTGCTTACTTCATTAGTAATGATGAGTTTCAGTGCGAGTGCTTCAGTGGTTCTTGTGTTCAGTCATTATAATATATGTCCTATTGATGCAGAAACGAGTGGCGATATTTATTCTGAATCGATAGACGGCGTACATCATGTTGATGTGAGTATGATTTCCGCTTCATTAGATGTCAAAACCAAACCAGTTTCGCACAGTTGCGGTTCCGCAATGTGCACTTTGTATCCTCCTTCAGCGTTCGTGCATAGTTCAATTATTTTACCTGCCTATTCATTAGCGCCTATTGAAGATGAGTTGATAATTAAAACTAATTATTTTTCTCAATCTTTATATAAACCTCCCATTGCTTGATTTATCAATAAAGATAAATGGTTATTAAATGCAAATTCTTAGTAAATGGACATTGCTAGTAAACGAAAATGCGATTAAGCGTATAGTCAATTTCTACTAAGATAATTTATTTCCGTTGTCTGTATGTAGCGGACAACGATGTATACAAAATGAATAAAATCGATTAACGATTTTAGGAGCAAAAGAAAAATGAAAAAATTATTATTGTTAGTATCAAGTGTGTTATTAAGCGTAGTGGCTCACGCTGCTCAATTTAATGAAGGACAACATTACACAGTACTGGATGCAAAAAAATCTTCTACACCGGTTGTTACCGAGTATTTTTCGTTTTTCTGCCCACACTGTTATGGATTCGAACCGGTTATTGATGGTTTAAAAGATCAGTTACCAAGTAATGTTCCGGTGCAGAAAGTACATGTGTCATTTATGGGTAATAATATGGCAGTACCAATGGCTAAAGCTTACGCTACCATGGTGGCATTAAAGGTTGATGATAAGCTTGTAATGCCAATGTTTAAGCAGATCCATGACTTTAAAAACACGCCTAAAAATGAGCAAGAACTACGTCAAATATTTGTAGATAACGGTGTTTCAGGAGAGAAATTTGATGCTGCATTTAATGGTTTTTCGGTAGATTCTATGCAGAAACGATTCGATAAGCAGTTTGCTGCTACTGGATTGCGCGGCGTACCTGGTGTGGTAGTGAATAACAAATATATTGTTCAGTCTGGTGATATTAAAACCGTTGACGAATATTATGATCTGGTAAATTACTTACTAACTCTTTAAGTAATCCGTTGAAGCGTGTTTGTTTAATGGCAAACTAGTTTTAACGGTAATCTAGTCGTAACGGTCAGTTAGTTTTAACAGCAATACCGATATCAAAGAGCCTATATTGATAGGTTCTTTGTATTTCATGTTGAGACCATCACCATAGTTATAAAATACTGTTCCTTTCAATTGAATCCATATTGGTAAAATAATTCTTTAAAAAATCGAGCAACACGCGCAGCTTTTTTGATTTAGATGCGCCGGGTGGAAAGACACCAAAAACATTAATCGGTGCAAGTTGGTAATCTTCTAATATCACTTCGAGATGACCTTGCTTGACTTTTGGAGCAACATCATACAATGGGATTTTTCCTAAGCCATGTCCTCCTTCAACAAACGCAGTACGTGCCGCCGCATTGTTGGTAGATATTCCACCTTCTAATTTCACTCGATAAGAACGAGTTCCCTTGGTTAATTCTAACGTTGAGGAGGTTTGTTTGTAGATTACCCATTTATGACCGTCTAGCTCTACTGGCGTTTTAGGGCGTCCATATCGCTCAAAATACGCTGGAGATGCTACCAAGCAAGTAGGTAAGGTAGATAATTTTGTCGCTTGGAGTTGGGAGTCGGGTAACGGTGCGCCACGAATAGCTAGATCGATACCTTCCTGAATAATGTTGACGACATCGTCTGACAACATGACATCTAAATCAATTTTTGGAAACCGCTCCTTAAATTCGTTCAGCGCAGGCACAATCAGCTGAAGGCCAACATTGACAGGGCACGTGATCTTTAATAATCCTTGCGGTTCGTTTTTGAAGTTATCCATTTTCTGCTGAGCTAAATTAGCTTGTTCAGTGATCACTCTGCAACTGTCGTAATACGCTTTGCCTGCTTCGGTAAGAGACAAACTTCGTGTAGATCGATTGATGAGTTTAACGCCTAAACTTCCTTCGAGTTTCTTTATATGGTAGCTCACAACGGTTCGAGAAAGGCCGAGTTGCCGGGCGGCAGCACTAAAGCTGCCTTGTTCAACTGTATGTGCAAATACCACCATGCTTTTAAGTTGCTCAATAGATAAATTCATCTGTTGGCGTACCTTATTGTTTCAAATTTTGAACTAATGTAGTTGATATTTGCTTCATTGTCTAAATAATCTATCGGTATTATAGTGGGCTCAAGATCGTAAAGGTCATCATTCAAATCAAAGGAGTCACATCATGGCTAACTTCTCAGGTAAGAAAATTCTTATGGTATTAACGTCTCATTCAGAATTAGGTAATACAGGCGAGAAAACCGGTTTTTGGGTAGAAGAGTTTGCTGCTCCTTATTATCTATTTATGGATGCAGGTATTGAGGTTACCCTCGCTTCACCAAATGGTGGACAGCCACCTATTGATCCAAAAAGTGAACTCGAAGATTTTCAAACAGCCGCAACTAAGCGGTTTGATGCAGATAATATTGCACAGACTCAACTTGGTAATACACTTATATTGAGTGATATTGATTCTAGTGATTATGATGCGGTGTTTTATCCTGGTGGACATGGTCCATTGTGGGACTTAGTCGACAATTCTGATTCTATTGGTTTGATAGAGTCCTTCCTATCTACACAAAAGCCTGTCGCCGCGGTATGTCACGCAGGAGCGGTATTGCTCAATATAAAAGATGCGCAAGGTAACTATGTTGTTCAGTCTAAAGCGGTAACAGGGTTCAGTAATTCAGAAGAAGATGCAGTACAATTAACGGATATTGTTCCTTTTCTATTAGAAGACGAACTGAAAAATCGTGGTGCAGATTATCAAAAAGTAAGTGATTGGAGCCCATTTGTCGTTCAAGATGGTTTGTTAGTCACCGGACAAAACCCGGCTAGCTCAGAATCTACGGCAACAAAACTACTAGAAATGCTGTAAGCCAATCCAAATTCAACCAAAAAAAGAAGGTACTATGTTTAATTTTAGCTTTCAAAATCCGACGCAAATTCATTTCGGACCAGAGCAAATTCAAGCCATTACAACGGATATTCCTAAAGACGCTAAAGTACTGATGCTGTATGGCGGCGGGTCAATTAAATCAAATGGTGTTTATGATCAAGTTGTAGAAGCATTAAAAGATCATACTTTTTTTGAGTTTTCTGGTATTGAACCAAACCCAAAATACGACACAGTAATGAAGGCTGTTAAAATGGTAAAAGAAAATGATGTTGATTTTCTTTTAGCTGTTGGTGGTGGTTCGGTTGTTGATGGCAGTAAATTTGTGGCAGCTGCGGCCCGTTTTGAGGGTGAAGACCCATGGGATATCGTTGCGAAAAGAGCGCCGGTCGACTCTGCGATTCCACTTGGTGTTGTGCTAACTTTACCAGCGACCGGATCGGAGAGTAATGGTGGTTCGGTTATCACTCGCGATGGTAACAAATTACCATTTATGAGCCCACTGGTTCGTCCTGTGTTTGCAGTATTAGATCCTAAGACAACCTTGTCACTTTCAGAAAGACAAGTGTCTAACGGGGTTATCGATGCATTTATTCACGTTATGGAACAGTATCTAACCTATAACGTTAACGCTAAGGTTCAAGATTACTTTGCTGAAAGTTTATTGCGCATCTTGATCGAAGAAGGGCCTAAAGCACTCGATGAAAAAACGCGTGACGATCTAGAAGTAAGATCGAATATTATGTGGTCGGCGACCATGGCTTTAAATGGCTTAATTGGGTCGGGTGTACCGCAAGATTGGGCAACACATATGATTGGTCACGAGTTAACGGCGTCATATGAAATAGATCATGCAAGAACACTATCTATCGTTCTCCCTGCGGTAATGAAAGTTTGTCGTGAGAATAAACAAGATAAATTATTACAGTACGCGAAAAATGTTTGGAGCATAACAGAAGGTTCAGACGAAGAAAAAATTGATTTAGCGATCGCTAAAACAGAAGCGTTCTTCCAAGAAATGAAAGTACCAGTTCGTTTGTCTGAAGTTAATCTAAGTGAGTCTGATATTGATGGCCTTATTGTTAACCTCGAAAAACATGGCATGGTAAAATTAGGCGAACATGGTGATGTTACTTTAGATGTGAGTCGTAAGATTTTACAAACGGCATTGTAATATAAACCGTATTGTAAAATACTAGCTTAAATTTAACTCCCGATGTGCTTTCATTAACAAGTGAACAGCCATCGGGATTTTTTAGATCTAGTCTTTTATTTAGGTAGAGTACACACTAGCGTTAACATTTAACTTGGTTATTTGTAAAGGGAGAGAAACATTGAAATATCTTTGGCTAAAATTACTACTTACTGTTGCCGTGTTTGCAGGTTTATTTGCCATCGTCTATATAAAAGTATCCAGTGGTACGGCGTAATTTTAATAGAAAGACGGTTTGATTTTAACAAAAGTCTCAGGATGGCTTAATTATTAGGTATTACTTTATAAGTAACGTTACTGAACATAAGTTACTTATATACGGCTTTATTGATCGGCTGTTTTTACTCTAATTTTGTTATTCGCGACAGTTGTTTGATTTAACTTAGCAATAGCCGCTCTAGCTTCGGTTATTTCTGGCATTTCAACAAATGCGAATCCTTTAGAAAGCCCAGTTTCTTGGTCAAGGACTAAGTTACACTGTTTTACTGAACCATATTCAGAAAATAGTATGCGGATTTCTTGTTCTGTGGTTGAACGAGATAGGTTACGAACTAAAAGTTTCATAATGAACCTTTGTATATTATATAATAATCAATTGTCTCAGGTATTGTTGCAAGAACCAAGGTTTAATTATTTCCTGCTTTTAAAGTCACGCAATTGATGCTCGTGAATATATCTTTTAACGATAACCTAGCGTCGATACGAATAGCTCAGTTAGCCCACCTTTCCGATATAATGGAGACCGAAATGGTGTTTTTTAGTGAAATAGATTATGAGTTAAAACTGGCCTTGATGCATAAATCATTTGCACCACGATATGCTGAACTAGCAAGAGACAATTTTAATCATTTACAACAATGGTTATCTTGGCCGCCACACTGCAAAAGCAAATACGATTTTGAAGAGTTTATTCAACACTCATTGCTCGATTATGCCAATGGAAAATCGATGGTCTGTGCTATTTTCTATCACGATCAATTAGTCGGTAATATTGGTTTTAATACAATTAATCACCAACTGGAAAAAGTTGAAATTGGTTATTGGTTAGCCGAGCCTTACCAAGGCAATGGTATTATTACACGTGCATGTCGAGCTTTAATTAATATGGCATTTGAACAGTGGAATATGCAGAAAATTCAAATATCAGCCGCCACAGAAAATGCCGCTAGCCGTGCGGTGTGTCAACGTTTGGGTATGACACTTGAAGGCATTATTACTCGTAACGAAAACCTAGGTGGAAGGGTTGTTGACCATGCAATTTATGCGTTACATCGAACAGACATAACATGATTTTTTACTTAAATGTTAATTAGCAGCATAGGAATACTGGCTGTTACTAATGGGCGTAAGCGTGCACCGGTAAGTGATATCCATGCTCGACATTAACAAGCTATTATCATAAATTAAATGGCATTTCTGATCTGACAAGCTGTCATTTAATCATTAGATAACCGTTACAACTATTAAAATCTATCCGATAAGGACAATCAGTGGATACAACAACAGATAGTCGCCCTAGTTGGCAAACACCTCAGAATTTTTTGATACTTATCTCTGTGGTTGTCACTATTGCTTTTTCAAGCTGGCAAGCCTTGCTAAATAATTTCGTTGTAGAACGGGCAAATTTTGATGGATCTGATATAGGTTTGCTGCAAAGTGTTCGCGAGATCCCCGGATTTTTGGCTTTTACCGCCGTATTTGTGCTGCTTTTTATACGCGAACAAAAGTTCATTATTATTGCTTTAGCGATGTGCGCGCTAGGCACTGCAATGACAGGATTTTTTCCGTCGTTGGGCGGGCTACTGTTTACTACATTGGTGATGTCTATTGGTTTTCATTATTTTGAAACATTAAAGCAATCACTTTCATTACAATGGCTTAGTAAAGAAGAAGCGCCTGAAATGCTAGGGAAACTAATTTCGGTCGGTGCTTTTGCGTCATTATTTACTTATGCTGCACTTTGGCTAGCATTAGAACAGTTAAAGCTTGATTTTGTCTGGGTCTATCTTATCGCTGGTGGGGTCGCTTTTACGATTACTTTGGTATTAGCATTTACATTTCCTGCATTTCCTACACATACGCCCCAGAATAAAAAATTAGTATTGAGAAAAAGATATTGGCTGTACTACGCGCTTACCTTTATGAGTGGTGCACGACGTCAAATATTTACCGTTTTCGCTGGTTTCTTGATGGTTGAAAAGTTTGGCTACTCAGCGGCAGACATTACTCTGCTGTTTTTAATTAATTATCTTTTTAACTGGTTGTTTGCTCGGAAAATTGGTCGTTTGATTGGTCGTGTTGGAGAGCGTAAAGCACTCACTTTTGAATATATTGGTTTAATTGTAGTGTTTATCAGTTATGCCTTCGTACAGTCGCCTGAATGGGGCGCAGCCCTTTATGTTGTTGATCATCTGTTTTTTGCTTTGGCGTTAGCCATAAAAACCTATTTTCAAAAAATCGCAGACCCAGCTGATATGGCCTCAACCGCAGGTGTTGCGTTTACCATTAATCATATTGCCGCAGTAGTTATCCCTGTTACTTTTGGGATGATTTGGCTTATCTCTCCATCTGCCGTTTTCTTATTAGGCGCGGTAATGGCGGTGATATCGCTGTTATTAGCATTAAATGTGCCTCGTACACCGGAAGAAGGAAATGAAGTGAGGATTTTAAGTTGGCGTTAGTCTCTCAAAGTAAAAACGTGAATTCAGGTGAAGCTGTTCATCGAAACACACTGAAGTTTTGTCCTCAATGTGGTGCAGAATCGCTGGTAACCGAACAATTGCCAGCGGTGTTGTTTCGTTGTAATCAGTGTTCATTTTCATTATTTCATAATGTTGCTGCTGCGGTAATGGTGGGGATAGTATGTAAGGATGAAATCTTGATCGCAATTCGTGGAAGAAACCCAGGTATAGGGATGTGGGACTTTCCCGGTGGATTTGTTGATCCAAATGAATCGTTACAGCAAGCGGTCGCAAGAGAGCTGTTAGAAGAACTCGATATTCATGTAACGTCGGCCAAATTGCTTGATTCGATACCCAATACTTACCCATATAAAGGTATTACTTATAAAACATGCGATTGTTTTTTCGTCGTGGAATTAGCTGAAAAACCATTGATCAACGCACAAGATGACGTGGCAGCAGTTGAATGGGTAAAAATAGAGGATGTAGATGTTAATCAATTTGCATTTGAATCAGCAAAAGTAGCGTATAATTGCTTGAAAAATTATACTAGCCAAAAGTGATCGTTCATTTTGGCTAGTTGTCATTTAATCAGTCATTGATACTGAATAGCATAGGCCAGTGTTGGTCGCCTAACTGAATGAAGTTGTCGCTATTTTCTAACCATTTATTTTTAATCTCTCGGTTGTAGTTCAGGTACAGTTTACCATCGATTATGCTCCAATTATTTGGGTCTCCTGGTGCAAAATCTTTCTTTTCTGCAATCGCCCAAGCACAATAACCACCGTACTGCGGTGCATATTTGGTTGGGTCGGCTTTAAACTTATCTAAATTGGTTTGACTGATAAAATACCAATCCGCACCCATGTATTCGAGCATGTATTTTTGTTCGCCTTTCATCGCGCGATTATGAGTGAAGTAGGCGACGGTATCATATCCGTCTACGGCTTTATTACTAAAAAAGCCAGTGTAAATGGGTTCTTCCGCTAGCGCAGAAAATGCAGAAAATATTCCACTCAATAGTATAAGAAATCCTGTGAACCATTTTTTCATTATCTTACCCTTTAAAAATCATTTATAGCTAAATAATAAGACAGTATTTAAAGCGGAAAACTTTCAATTTATTTTGTCTTTATTTATTAGATTTAGGCCGGATTGACGATTGAGTTATCTACGGATTCATCCGTCGCTAAAAAGTGACTAGGGCTTTGAAAACTAGCGCGACGTAACAAGTTGCTTTGTTGGTAAGGTGCTTGCTGGCAAGGTGAACCATCTTGATAGTAAACAGTAGCCTGTTTCGGGTTTAAGACCACATGAGTAAAACTAACGGTATTCGCATCACTTCTGTGCATGCAAGGTGATAGATGGCCTTTCTCGGGATAATGGCAATGATGAAAAGCTAATCTTGACTCTGTTGTCTCAGCTTGAGCGTTAAACTGAACAAACGCCCTCTCACGCGAAGTTTTCACATTTTCCGCGTCAACCGAACTAGAAATAAGCGGTGGTGAGGGTAGGGTACTAATAAGCATGTCTCCATCCCACTGAAGTGTTCGTACATGCCCTTGTTTGGAAGTCAATTCTGGATCAAATATAACAAAAGTAAAAGGCGCATATTGTTGCAAATTTAACTGGCTAAAATAATCCATTATGGTTTCGGCACACATAAATCCAGCAAAGTTTTTTATTAGCTGTCCTCGACTAATTAATTCCCCTTCCGGTAATTTTCCTTGATAGAAGTTAAGGAGGCATAAGGTCAAACCATATTCATTAGTCGCAATCCAACTCCCTTGCCCAACAGGGTCAACAGGCATTAAATAGCGAGTACCATTTTCACTCATAAACAACGTTGGCGGTTGAGCGTTAGGACGACCAATTTGTTCGTCTCTATTAAAAAAAACTTGATAACCACTTTCATCTAATAACCATGATGCCGTACACATTAGGACTGTCCTCGTAAACGTTGTCCTTGTAAACGGGGCTGTCCCTTTAATAATATTGATAAACTTGGCGATAGGAGCATTAAGCTTGTCCTCTCAAATAAGTTGCAGTCGCAGGGGCGTAGCCCAATTGTTCGTCGGTTTTAATGCCGCAATGTTTAGTGATGATCTTTATGATAGCTAAATGGTGCACAGTATGACTGGCAACAAAAAGGAGTTCACGTCTTAATGACGAAGGCACTTTGCAGATTGTTTGCGTTTGAATGGTTGCTTCTGACAGCATCGTTACTGGTGTATCTAATTGTTGCAAACTTAGTGTTTCTAACCAAGTTTTGACTTGTTTAAGTTCTTCTGTTGCAACGCTTAATTGTGATTCTACCGGTGCTCCTCGACGTCTTAAGTCATAATCGATAATACCTCGTTGGGTAAAGTGTGCTAATGC
Source organism: Vibrio sp. TH_r3 (assembly GCF_033101115.1). NCBI lineage: Bacteria > Pseudomonadati > Pseudomonadota > Gammaproteobacteria > Vibrionales > Vibrionaceae > Vibrio > Vibrio sp. TH_r3. The sequence continues at coordinate 59,178 of NZ_JAWMPW010000002.1, forward strand.
GAAAAACATATCGAGAATATGTCTAAAGTGTTCGCCTATAGAGCTTTGTATGTAGGGAGCGGCTCTGTATGTATAGCTGTGGCTATCGAGTAAATCACATAAGGTTATACTTTGTTCTATTGCTTCCAAGTTGCCCGCTACAGATGGGCATGTTGATTGGTTGTTCATGTTGTTTACCTATTGATTTTTATCGATATTAATCGGTTGATGGATACTGTTTGGTTAAATTACGTTCTTCTTTTAACGCTTTGAATAAGGTGCGTAATTTAGGTGTCTTATGCCCCGCTTTTTTTTGTAAATAACCGATTTTGTATAGTGAGCGATATTGGAACAGTAACGTCGAAAATATCTCTTTGAGTGAGGTTTTACTATCCCAAATATGTGTGGCTTCGCTACTTGCTCCATTAATTTCGATAATCTGAAAATCCTCGCCTGCCATTAAGCTGTCGATATTTTTGAATTTAATATCCAATCGTCCATAATGAAAACCGTCGAAATCATCAAAAATTTGGTCAAGTTGCTGAGTCAGCTGTTTAGAAATATATTGGTTTCCGTTTTTAAATATACTTCCACGGCTGTGGCTGCCAGCAAAAGCTAATCTAAATTCGAGTCCTTTAGGGATAACCCATTTTAATTTGTGTTGATGTCTTTGTTTATAAATATGAGAAAGTTGCCCAGCTCTAGGATCATTGTGGATAAGTTGTTCAAGTGTTTGTTGACCATCGCCTTCAACATACGGAGCATATTTCAGAGTGATTGAAAATACTTGCCCTTGGCTTTCACCCGGGTATCGCATGTAAAAAACACCCACTTCGGCGTCATAATCGGATTTTTTTTGTAAGAGATAATCCGCAGAGACTGGAAATTTTTCGATATAGTCAATAAGTTGTTTCTCATTGTGAACTAATCTTACGCCTGCACCACGACATCCCTTATCTGGTTTGGCCACTACAGGAAATTTTAGATTTTGATATTCCATTGCTTCTAAGGCATCTTTGAGTTGAATAGCCATTGCTTGGTTATTTTTTCTCAAAGTACAAAAGGGCAGTATCCATTGTTTAGCCTTTTTTCCTGCTAGATTGAGAATGTCTTTTTTTGATTCACCGACCATGCCACTCAGTAAAATTGATGGATTAGCAATCAATGGCAAACCGATGTCGCGATATTTGAGACTGTGCCAAAGGCTCTGTACAACCACAGGTGCATAAAAAAACCAGGTAGGCCAAAATTCATAGCGTGAGATTTCTGGGCCTGATTTATCCATTTCAGGCATTCCTAACCTAACTTGAATGGACTGTCCTTCTATTGGTGTCTTTGTTAGGTAGTGGACATTATTTCTGCCTGTATTTTGTCTAGATGCAGCAGATTGATTTACGAGACTCAAAGCGATATTCCTTTTTGATGAATATTTATTTTTTTAACAGAACTACGATTAAGCAACCACAAACCGGCAATGGCGCACGGGGCAATCATCCATTTCCATTGACTATCAACTAACCAAGCGATTGATCCAAGCTGATAGATACAAATGAATATTAATGTAGTCCAGCAAGCAGTAGCGAGAAGCACGGCTGCCATAAACTGGTAAAATTTTATGCGGAATAAACCGCTTAATGTAAAGCCAATGGTTCTCAATCCGGGTATAAAGCGGATTAAGGCTATATTCCATAATGGACGGTATTTAAGGCGTGTGCGAACCATGCGCATGCGACCATTTTTAAGTAGGCGGAATCGCAATGCTCGCCAGTTGGCGGCGAGTCGTCCTAGTCCGTATAAGCCTGCATCGCCAGTGGCTATACCAATGAAAATAGCGGCGAGAGCAAGTGAAGGTGGAATAGCGTGGTCTGCGGCTAACAGTGCAGCACTTACGATAGCTAAGTCTTCCAATAAATAAGAAAGTAAAATAATGGATAGAAATATTTCAGCAACGCCTAAGTTTGCTGATAGTTCCATGCTTTGTATTAGCCAATCGATCATTGGATTCCTTTACTATTTATTCACTAACTCTTTACAAGACCTTTTCCACCACAGATTAATTTCAGATGAGAAAAATAATTTTTCCCGCCCTTGAGTGAGACGGTTGTGTAACTGGTACTTGTTGCTTGGTATAAATAGCGTTTAAATAGTAACTAATAGTTGTGTTCATTGGATAAATCCATACACTTCTGCTATCTAAAATGAATTTTGAAAAGTAATCCTTTCTCTATTTTTATATTAATGAGGTAAAACATGTCTAAACGCGATTACTATAGCGTGCTTGGTGTTGCAAAAGACGCCTCCGAAAAAGACATTAAAAAGGCGTATAAAAGACTGGCAATGAAATATCACCCAGATAAAAATCCTGGTGATACATCGGCAAGTGATAGTTTTAAAGAAGTAAAAGAAGCGTATGAAACGCTGACTGATTCAGCTAAACGTCGCCAATATGATCAATTCGGACATGCTAGTTCTGAGCATGGTTTTGGTCAGGGACGTTCTCAAGGTTTTGGCGGGGGATTTGAAGATATCTTTGGTGACGCATTTGGTCAGCGCCGTTCAAGCTTTGGTGGTGGTTTTGATGATATTTTTTCGCAGTCGAGAAGTCGTCAAGCTAGGCCACAGAAAGGACAAGATGTTGAGTTTTCCGTGACTATTGATTTTGTAGAAGCGGTTCAAGGCACCGAAAAAGTGCTGGAATTACCCGTTAATGGTAAGCAAAAGAAAATCAACATTAAAATTCCGCAAGGAATTAAAGATGATGAAAGAATACGCTTTTCTGGTAAAGGTGGTTTGGGAAGTAACGGCGGCCCTGCGGGAAACTTGTTCGTTAAGATAACCATTCGACCACATGCTTTTCTACAGCGTGAAGACAATGATTTAATCTGCAACTCAGAAATCGATATTGTAACAGCAGCACTTGGAGGAGAATTAGAAGTTAAAGCGCTGGATAACCGCTTCAAACTTAAAATTCCTGCGGGCACGCAAAACGGCAGAAAATTTAAAGTTTCCGGTAAAGGGATCACCAGTCGTCAAGGTGAAACAGGCGATTTACTGGTAAAAATAAAAGTACTGGTGCCGATAAATCTGACTGATGAGCAGAAATCACTTCTAGAGCAGTTTAAAAACACATTAGGCTAAATACAAAATAGCTTCATTTCGGTTTTTAATAATATACGCTCGCTAACGTGCTAAAAATCGCAGTTTAAAAAGGTCGCTTATTAAAGCGACCTTTTTGATGATGAAAGGTTAATTCAAATATACCAACTACTACCGAACCCGCTTAGCTGAATGCATAAGATTCTGGCACTACCACGATTCCGTTGTCAGAAATGGCAAAGTGTTTAGCGTCTTCCACTGGGTTTAGCCCAATTTTGGTCCCATTTGGTACTTTTACGTGTTTATCTATAATGCAATTTTTAAGTTGGCAGTTTTCGCCGACTTCTACATCATCAAACAGTATGCTGTCTGCCACTGTTGCGCCGTCGTTAATACGAACATTAGGCGAAAGCACCGAATTTTGCACCGAGCCACCAGAGATTATTACCCCGCTTGATATCAGAGAGTTAATAAAAATTCCTTCATTACCGGTTGCTGACGATGTAGTTCTCGCGGGTGGGAGTTGTGGTTCATAGGTTCGGATAGCCCAACTTCTTTGGTATAAATCCATTGGTGGGACAGGTTGTAGCAAATCCATATTCGCTTGATACAACGAATCGATTGTCCCCACATCACGCCAGTAAGCATCGTTAGTTACGCGGCCTTCCTTGCCACCAAATTTATGCGCATAGACTTTATCTTTATTAATTAAATTCGGGATAATATCTTGACCAAAATCGTGATTAGATTCGATGTTTTCGGCATCTTTTTCTAATGCTTCTATCAATGCGCTAGTTGTAAAAATATAAATGCCCATTGACGCTAGGCTATGATCAGAATCACCAGGGAGTGGAGTCGGCTGATCAGGCTTTTCTTCAAAAGCGACGATTTTATCTTGATTGTCTATCGACATTACACCAAATGCAGTTGCTTGTTGTACTGGAACTTTCATACAAGCAATCGTTAAGTCTGCCTCGGTTTCTCTATGGCGCTGTAACATTGGTTCGTAATCCATACGATATATATGGTCACCAGATAAGACCACAACATATTTGGCTTCACTGCGAGAAAGTAACCATAAGTTTTGATAAATAGCATCCGCGGTACCGCTATACCATTTATTACCCTTTTGCATTTGTGGGGGGACAACGGTGATGTATTCTCCGAGCTCTGGATTAAATATTGACCACCCATCGCGAAGATGTTTTTGCAGTGAATGAGATTTATATTGCGTGAGAACAAGAATACGTCGTAAACCAGAATGAAGACAGTTGGCTAACGTAAAGTCTATAATGCGGTATTTCCCACCAAAAGGAACGGCTGGTTTGGCTCTATTATCGGTTAATGGAGAAAGGCGTGACCCCATACCTCCAGCAAGTACTACCGTCAATGTCTCTAGCATTTTATCACTCCCTGATTATGTGCATTTGGTTATTTACGGGTGGTTTCACTATAGTCAATTCAAGGATCGAGCCAATAATTAACCTTTTGAAATATATGGTCATTTATTTTTGTTATGTTTGAGTTGCACCATATTAATGCACGCTTAAATTCCCAGCGCACCAATTAAAGGCGCAGGTTGTCATTTATGTGCTAGTGAGCCTTTCTTGCATCGTATTGATAAACCAATGGTATCTGACAGGGAGCTCACGTGAACGTTTTGTTACTTGATATAGAGGCTCTTCAATTTGTTTTTTAAGGGGCAGAATTTGTATTTCATTTTGTTGAGGGAAGGCAGTCACGGCACTCATTGGTAAGATAGTGAAACCTAGTCCTTTTGCTACTGGGTAAAGTATTTGACTCAACTGATTAATATAACCACTTTTGCGAATGTTTTTTAATTCATGTTCTTGATTAAACGAAGATAAATATTGCAGTAGATAATGTTCACAATCTGGGTGATGGATGAGCCCTAACGTTTTTAAACTCTCTAACGTCCATTCCTGAGTGTCAAATGATTGAGGAACAATAATGCACAGTTTTTCTTTACCTATTAATTTATATTCTAATTGTAAGGTAGGAATTTTTTGTGTAACGATACCAATCTCAACTTTACCGCTGAGTAATCCTTCTACGATGCGATGATTTGGTGCAGATTCTAATGAAATTAACAAATCTTGATGTTGTAATTGCCTATCGAGAAAAATGGGTTGGAATTGCATGCACAATGATCCGGACATAGCAAACAGGCATTCACCGACGTAGGGAGAGTCGATTTTTATTGATTCTATTAGCGCTTTTTCGTTGTTTTGTAGTGATAAAGCATACTGATAAACTTGCTTACCCGCTTCGGTGAGTTCAAATTGCTTGCCCATTTTTTGTAGTAATTCTGTACCTAACTGAGCTTCCAACTTTTTAATATGTTGGCTAACGCCAGGCTGGGTCATAAAAAGTTGCTCAGCCGTTTTAGTGAAATGTTCCACTTCGACTAAGGTTCGAAAAGTGTTTAACCAAAGAGGATTTAACATATGACAAACTCGATGTTGGTTAGCAGAATAAAGGAATTAAGTATTGCTTGTGTCTCAAGCTTAGCCATATTGTTGCGTTTATTTAGGTTAAAATCCATCTACGCCTGTGTACCTACTCCTTATTTTTTCATAAAAAGGGTGATTTACTTCTCGTTTTTGTGCTTATACTAGGGAGAAATGGTTACGTATGGGGCTGAGTATTTTGAATTTCGCCCGACTAATTTGCGTTATATTGACCTAAGTTACTTGCTTCTCTCTTAATCGGGACGTCAAACCGATGCTATTCAAAGCAAGTACTAATAAAAGGAGAGCGTTATGCAATGCTCAAATAAGGTTGAAAATTTGAATTTAAGTGATTTTTTAAATAATAGCGGTCCGAATTTCGAAAAGACGGATGTGATTCTGCATGCATTTGATTGGCCGTATGCTCAAGTTGCTAAAAATGCGCGAGAAATAAGTCAATTAGGTTATAAAACCGTATTAGTTTCACCTGCGATGAAGTCTCTTCAGCATGAAAGTGGTACTGCTTGGTGGCAACGATATCAGCCTCAAGATTATCGTATTATTGATAATCAGTTGGGTAATACTGAAGATTTCAGTGCAATGGTTGCGGCGTTAAATGAAGTCGGTGTCAGAGTGTATGCTGATGTTGTGTTTAATCATATGGCAAATGAAGCGTATTTGCGTTCTGATTTGGATTACCCATCTGAAAAGGATAGGCACTTATATGAGCAAGATTGGCAGAGGGTTCATGCGCTCAAGTTATTTGGTGATTTAAGCCAACCATTATTTACCGAAGATGATTTTGTTGAAGCATTTGGTATTGAAGATTGGAAAAATAAATGGCAAGTGCAAAACGGTAGAATATCTGCAGGGCAAGAAGATCCAGGTTTACCTACCTTGAGACCGAATGAACACGTGATTGCAATGCAACAAGCATATTTAAAAGCGCTTAAAGCGATGGGTGTAAGTGGTTTTCGTATCGATGCAGCGAAACATATGAGTATTGAACACTTAACTAAGGTGTGGACCAATGATATCACGGAAGATGTGCATATTTTTGGTGAAATAATTACTGATGGTGGCGCGACGCAAGAAGAATATAAGACCTTTCTACAACCGTATTTAGAGAGTACTCAACTTGGAGCGTATGATTTTCCACTGTTCACTACAGTTTTCAAATCATTTCAAGAAGATGGCGATTTAACCACTTTGGTTAACCCATATAGTTTCGGTCAAGCTCTATCAAGTTCGAGAGCCATAACGTTTGCTATCACACACGACATTCCCAATAATCAAGTATTCCAAGACCTGATTTTTGATGAAAAGAATGAATGGTTAGCTTACAGCTATATTTTAGGTCGAGATGGTGGGGTGCCGTTAATTTATACCGATTTAAATACCAGTAGTATCGTAGACCGAGCAAACGAACCTCGTTGGTTAAACAGTTGGCGAGATCCTCGAATGGCAAGAATGATAGCTTTTCATAATTTTACTCATGGAGAAACCATGATAAATATGCTGAGTGATAAAGATTGCTTGATTTTTTCTAGAGGTGATAAAGGGCTCGTGGCTATCAATAAATCAGAGCAAGCCATTCCAGTTAGTCTGGATTGGTATTCAGATATGAGTGACCTGTTAACCGGCTGTGAACACAGGATTGAACAAGGTCAATTGCATTTTGTTATACCCGCGAACACTTGCCAAATGATGATAACACTCCACAATGATTGAAGTGTTACGCTATTGAGACCCTTCAATCATTGTCAGTAGTTTTCTGTTGGCTTTGTGGGTTGCTCTATTATAAAGCAAGTTTTCCGTTAAGCAGTTACTTTGTTGGTCTCAATGTAACTAACTGAAAAATAAACAAAAAATAGCACGGTTAGCGCATATAACGATGCCCATCCTAAACAGGCGAATACCAAAACGGTGATGATTAATGCGATCATAGATAAAGCTTTATTTATTCCTTTTAGCAACTTATACGCCGCTAACATAGCTAATAGATAGACCAGCACAAAAACACCATTAGCTAACTTAACCAACATTTCTAAATCTATACCAAATATCTCACCAATTAAGGCACTTAAGATTAAAATACCAGCAATACTGAGAGTGGCAAACACAGGGACACCACGTTTTGAGACACGAGCTATTTTATTGCTTGGGTGGTTGTTTTTTGCAATGGCATAAGCCATTCGTGATAGGCTTTGTACATAAAGGTTTAAGCTAGCAAAGCATGCAAAATAGCCGACAACACTGATAAGCACAGCGCCTTTGCTACCAAAAATTTGTTCACTTATCCAAGGAATTGAACCGGAGGCTAGCTCTTCTGTACCATATGCTTGGAACTTAAGAATGATCACCGAGCAACACCAATAAATAGCTCCGGCAAAAAGACACCCCAAGATAATTGCCAGTGGGAAATCAGTTTCTGGGTTTTTGAATTCTTCACCCATATGAGCAAAGGCTTCAATGCCAACGAAACACCAAAACATAACCCCTAAGGCAGAAGCAATAGGGATAATAGAATTGGTCGTCAACGGTGGCATGTTTATATCGTTAGTACTGACGTCGCCGTAAATCCAAAATAGCGACACTAACGCACAAATGGCCAAGGCAATAACAGTTTGCAAGCGCGCCGATGATTTACTGCCAATAAGATTAACGGTAACCAGCAAGCCGATAGTAATCAGTTCCGCGCTAAGATTTTGATTGAGAGCGTTGGGTAGCAATTGTTGGCCAAAACTACCGGCTAGAGCAACTGCAGCAGGTATGCCTACCGGAGTAACACTAAGAAATAACCATCCCACACTACGCTCTAATTTTGTGCCGAATGCCTTACGAACAAAAAAAGCGGTGCCGCCAGCACTCGGATAACGTTTACCTAGAGCAGAAAAAGTGAGTGCAATTGGAATGACAGCAATAAAAAGAATTAACCATGCCCATAACGAAGCCTCTCCGGCTATGCCGGCAGCAATAGCAGGTATCATAAATAAACCGGTACCCAATAAAGTGGTAGATAATTGGCCTAAACCACTCCATAAGGTAATTTCTTTCTTTAACTCGCCCACTGAATTTACTCTTAATTGTTTAATGTACCCATTTCAATGTTAGCTGAATAGTCTGGGTAGCGTATTAATCGTTAGGCGCACAAGGATACTTCAAATGGTGGATCTTATACCATTGTTGTTTGTGTTTTTTTACAAAAAGTGTTGGTTATGATTATTTAATCAGATTAGCCAAATTGTACAGTGCTCAGCAAGGTAGACTGAACAGGCATTGAAACATAACAGAGACCTTAATAATATAAATTACGATCTCTGATTCATTGATTTTTACTGGTTATCGACGAAGTTTTGCAATTTATTTATCATAGACGGAGAACCAACAAAAAATGGTGACCTTTCATGCAGTTCTTTGGGGTCTAAATCTAGTATTCTGTTTGCTCCGTCTATCGCCAATCCACCTGCTTGTTCGGCAATAAAAGCCAGTGGGTTACATTCATAAAGCAGGCGAAGTTTGCCTTTAGGGTAGTTGGCAAAACTTGGGTACATATAAATACCACCTTTCAAAAGGTTTCGATGAAAATCTGAAACTAAAGAGCCGGTATAGCGAGAAACATAAGGGCGGTTTTCTTGTTGGTCAATTTCTTGGCAGTATTTGAGATATTTCTTCACGTAATCAGGGAAGTGAATGTAGTTGCCCTCATTAATTGAATAGATATTACCGTTATCAGGTGTCTTAATATCTTCATGCGAAAGACAAAATACACCCAAAGATGGGTCAAACGTAAATCCGTGTACGCCCTTTCCTGTCGTGTAAACTAACATAGTAGAAGAACCGTAAACAACGTAACCTGCAGCGACTTGTTTTGAGCCTGGTTGAAGGAAATCGTCTATTATTGCAGGCGTACCGACATCCGATACACGTTCATAAATAGAGAAAATAGTGCCAACGCAGACATTAACATCGATATTTGATGACCCGTCTAACGGGTCCATCAATACGACATATTTGGCTTTTTGATTCATTTCTTTATTAAAGATAACAACTTCGTCATCTTCTTCACTTCCGACACCACACACTTGGTCTCTTGCTTCAAGTGCGGCTGTAAAAATGTTGTTGGCAAATACATCCATTTTCTTCTGTTCTTCGCCTTGTATGTTAGTACCACCTACGGGACCTAACAAATCGGCAAGCCCAGCTTTATTTAGTTCTCGGTTAACCACTTGAGCCGCTAACTTTATTGAACCCAGTAAACTGGTTAACTCACCATTAGCATTTGGAAAGTCGTGTTGTTTCTCTAATATAAATTCATCAAGAGTTTTCATATGTTCCTTCATATTTTCGTTAGATGGGCCAATTGGAGCAGAGAAGCCCGTTCGTTAGGTTAGATATTACCGCCTTAAATAGATGGCAGTGAAAACGACATTTGTACAGATAACGTTATCTTATATCTGCGTACATTTTTTATTTGTATTATGTTAATACTTTATCGCAAATGTAACTAGTGGTTTTAATTATTTTGTTACTAAAATGGTTCATTTTTGTACTAAGATCTTGTTAAGTTTTTTAGCTTGCTGGCGTCTTTCAAATAGTGCAGGCACAAGATCAAAAGCAAGGCTTTTGCTAATAAAAAGCGTTCAGCGTATTGTATTTACTTGGGTTGCACATCCTTCGCCCCCTGTGTATAAATTTTTGCTACACTAAGGGCAATTATTCCCATAGGTCACACTGAAATGTACGATAAACAGCCGGAAAATTTGGCATCCGATGAAGTAGAAATTGAAGCAATTGGTGTCGAAGTTAGTAGCCAACCTATTGAACTATATAAAATTTTTAAAATTGCAAACTTGGTTAATGGTGGCGGTGAAGCTAAACACATTATTTCTGAAGGTTATGTAGCGGTAAATGGAGAAATAGAAACTAGAAAGCGTCGAAAGATGTACGACGGTGATTTGGTGGAATTTAACCAAGAGTACTACGTGATTTTATGTGGACAAGAGCAGCAATACGTTGATGATGAATTGCCAGAAGTGTTTGAGCACGACTTAGTGGATGAAGAATATCAACTAAGTGATCATGAAAAACAAGCGTTTGAACATGACGGTTCACCTCGACAAAATGATGCAGAATTAAAGGGCGAACAAAGTGACTTTACTGAACAGGGTGAACCTCAACAAGAGAAAGATGCCTCCCAACTAGAGCAACCTGAGCAGCAGGTGAAAAACGGTAAAGGTCGTAAATCGATTCAGTTTTTTTAACGGTTCAAACAATATGTGATGTGAGCCAAGTATAGAGGTAGGGTTAAAACAAAGTTAATGTTTTTTAAATCATGGTAATTATTTTGGCTATGGTTTGCAGTTACTACCTTATGGATTTTAGGTATTCTACATGGCTTTGTTTGAATGCTCAGTGTAGGGCAAAAAAAGACCTCCTAAGAGGTCAAAAACGAGCATTTTAGGACTTCACTATAATTTTTAGCGGACGTAGGCAATCAACTTACTGGCTTAATGCCTCTGCAATTAGGCTGATAGGGTGGATACAATCGAGATTGGTATTTTCCTCTATTTGCCATTTGCACGTTTCACAATCGGTAATCGCATAGTCGGCAGACGAGTCGTTGATTTGCTTAAATAAACCGCTGCCTATTCTCATCGATACATCATAGTTTTCTTCTTTAAAACCATAGGTTCCTGCCAAACCGCAGCATTCACTATCCAAAATGATAACGTTTAACCCAGGGATCATTTTTAATATTTCTATAGTGAAAACAACATCACCACTGCGCTCTAAATGGCATGGAGTATGGTAGACAATAGTTTTGTTTAGCGGCTTCATTTTTGGTACATTGCCGCTCATAAATTGTTGCAGTAAGAAGCGGCTAAAGAAGCTGATTTTTTTCACTACTTTTTGATTATCTACACCTAGTACATGAGGATATTCATCTTGTAATGTGAAACAGCAAGTTGACGAGGTAGATAAGATCGCTTGAGTGTTTTCCTCTACTGCTTTCTCTAAGTTTTTAACATTTAATTCGGCGTTTTTTTTGGCTTTATCGTGAAAGCCATTCGCAATTAACGGTACACCGCAACATTTTTCTTTATCCAGTAAGCGAACGCCAAAATCCATCGCATTTAATACTTGGATAAAATCTTTGCCTAATTGCGGATGATTGTAATTTACATAACATCCATGGAAATAGCTAACATACCGTTTAAAGGCCGTTTGGTCTGGTGCTTGTTTTTTGTACCAACGGCGAAACGTCCCATGTGAATATTTAGGTAGCGATTTGTGGTCATGCACACCAATGGTTTTATGCATGACTTTTTTAACCACTGGGATTTCAGTGATTTTGTTCACTATTGGAGCAAATGGTGTGGCTATAGAACCAAACAGATCGGTGTGGCTTAATACATAATCTCGTACGGTTTTGGGGTTGATTGGTTTTTTACCATATTCTCCACGAGCCACAGCAATAATATCGCCAATTCTCACGCCAGATGGGCAAGCAGTCTCGCAACGTTTGCAGTTGGTACAGAGTTTTAACATATCGTCATAAAATTCAGGGCTTTTGATTCTGAGACGTTCTCCATCAGGGCCGCATTGTTTTGGACCGGCGTAGTCGGGGTTCTCTTTGGCGACCGGACAATATACAGTACAAACGGTGCATTTTATGCATTGGTCAAATGTGGTGTCTCTATTGGCGATATTCATACTGTCGCCTCCTTCAGTTGCATGGTTCTTGTTCGGTCGGTAATAATGTTCTCTACGGCGTTAAATGCGGTACTAATCGCGACACCGCTCCCACAACCATGACTGATTGGATTGTAATCGGACAACACTGCACCCGCGCAGAAAAGATTACGGACTTTTTTTCCTTGTATATAGGGCAAAAATTGTTCGTCTGTTTGCACTCCAAACGAAAGGAATTCATGCGGATTGTGACTGAAAAATTCACTTTGGTGCCAGTTAGGGCGCTCACCAATATCGCACATATCCAAATCAAAAATCGGTTCGACGATTTGTTGTTGTTGAGCAACAAGGCCTTTACTGAAAAAACTACCCGTCGCAAAAATAAAGTGCTCGGCTGACAAGGGGAACTCACCCATTTTTTTGGTATTCACGCTAGATAGCGCTAAGGTTCCGTTATTTTCTTCAAAGTTGCCATTGAGTACCTCATCACCTTTATGCAGTCCTCCGCCATTTTTGATAAAAGTACGCATCATGGTATCTTCAATGCGTATGCCTAATAAAGATGGGGGCATAGTGGGTACTTCATGGAAATTTAGCTTAGTGTAGTCTTTCAGTTTGTTTAATAAAGTCAGTCCATCTCCGTTGCCCATAATAGAAGGTAGTACAACCAGATCGTCCGTATTTGCAGCTGACATAAGTTGGTCGGCAAACTCTTTAAATTGATGGTCATTTCTCAATATTCGAGAGATATCTATCGAACGAAAATCATGAGGATTTCGATTTAATTGGCCGAATGCAGTAAGCGTTACATTAATGGTTTCGATGGGGATAGCGGAGAATTCAGCGTATCTTTTTAAGTTGTCTTGAGCAATTTGTGGCTGAAAATCTCGGAAGCCTTGCACAGAGAGCATAACAATACGTTTGATACTTTTTAAGTTATCAAAATTATAATCAATTTTTCGCACAAAAGGCTGTGACAGCCAAGTAGGTTTTAGTGTCCCCATTGTGGTGATGCGATAATGATTCTGTAGTGAATCAAGTTTGCTTAATGGTAGCCCTTCATCTTCCATTTTTGCTTGGAACCAGTCCAAAGCGTTTATTACTTTACCTACCCCTAATTTTGCATACGGATGGTTTGGTAACTGTTGTTCAAGTTTAGCTATTTCTTTGATAGGGAAGCGAATAGGTTGATTTGTAATTGGAGAATGTGAAAGCAAATCTATTGAGCCAGAAGAGAAATGCAGCGCACTTTGGCCACTACTGATAATTGCTGTTTTTAATCCATACTCAAGGCATTGCATGCCCGCAGCGTATCCGGCAACCCCGCCACCAATAATAATTACGTCGTAATTTAACATGTTAAATTTCTTCCTCTTGGCTAGCTAGCATTGAGGTTTGATCCGCAGGAATGTCACCTGCACCAAACAATCCTTGGTAAATCCAATAGCTAAATTCAGCTTCTCGTAAGGCATCTCCCCAGAAGATAGGTTTAATACCTTTCCAGCGTTCTTCTAAGAAATCGACTAATAGTTGCCCGGATTGGTGCCCCGAGATGTTGCCATATTCTTCAAACAAGCTTGCGGCGCGATAAGTACAAAGTTCACCTTGGCAAGGCCCCATTCCTAAACGGGTTCGACGGCGTAAATCAACCAAATTATGCACATCGAGTTTTTTTATCGCGTATTCAATTTCACCAGCAGTTACCATTTCGCATTCGCAGATAATAGCTTGGCTTTTAGGTTGTTCGGATAAAAAAGAAATGGCTCTTTCACCGTGTCTATAGACCGCGGATTCGTAAATTGGCTTAGCAATGCTTGCGGTTTTTTTAATCTGTTTTGGTGATTCATTTGAGCCAGGAAGAGGTTGGATGTGTGTTTCACATGGCGTGTTATTGCCAAGTTTTTTGGCGATAACATCCGTCGCTTGTTCTGCCATTAAGCGGTAAGTCATTAATTTACCGCCGGTAATTGTAGTTAACCCATTTAATCCGTCGCGTTCAGCATGGTCAAGTAAGACTATTCCACGGCTGATATTACGGCCGCTACCATCATCATCAACAGAAACCAGTGGTCTAACCCCGGCGTACGCACGTAGTACGCGAGTATTGTTCATAATTGGAGCAAGTTTTGCGCCTTGTTCAAGTAATAGATCTACTTCTTTGGCGGTAACGTGCAAGTCATCAATTTTATCATAATCAATATGTTCAGAAGTCGTACCTATGATAGCGATAGTATCGCCCGGTACGAGAATATCCGCATCCGAGGGTTTACGGCATCGATTGATTACCAAGTTATTGATACGATAATCTAAAATGAGCAATGCACCTTTAGCCGGAAACATTTTGATATTCAAATCAGCGTATTCACAGATATTTTGTCCCCAAATTCCTGCCGCATTAATGACTTCATGAGCGAAAACTTGAAATGGTAGTTTAGAGCGCGAATTAATGCAGTTAACCCCAATAACTTGATCGCCTTCTCGTATTAGTGATGTCACTAGAGAATGGCTAAATAGGCGTGCGCCATGTTCTTTAGCATCGAGGACATTAGAAGCACATAGTCGAAACGGATCAAGTGTTCCGTCAGGAACCTTAACCGCGCCGATTAATTCAGGATTAGTGTTTGGTTCTAATAATAGAGCTTCTTTTGGGGTGAGTTTTTGTGTTTCTATTCCTGCGCTGTTACAGGATTTGATAAAGGTATCCTGAAAACCAAGATCATCTTCAGGTAAGGTGATAAATAGGCCGTCGGTACTTTCAACACAATGACGAGCAATATTTTTTAAGATTTTGTTTTCTTGAATACACTCTTTGGCTGAATGTTGATCTGTGACGGCGTAACGAGCTCCGGAATGAAGGAGGCCGTGGTTTCGCCCAGTTGTTCCTGATGCGAGGTCATCTTTTTCGAGTAATATACAATCTATACCTCGCAGGGCACAGTCTCGCATTATGCCCGTCCCGGTGGCACCACCACCAATTATAATAACGTCGGTTTCGTATCGAGCTGTCGGTTTCATTGCCAATCTCACTTATCATTAACGCACGGTAATTGTGTCATTTGTTTTCGATAATGTTCGAGATTTTAGTCACAAATGTTCGTATGAGCATTTTAAATTGATATCTAAGTGAAGAAATAGTGATCTATGATAGGGTTTTGTGTGATTTCATGCGAAGGAACAAAAAAAGCCAGTAAAATATATAACTGGCTTCAACAAACGAGCATAGTTTTTGAGTGAAATTTAGACGACTTCTAACAGAATGTTATGTTCTTTTAGTATTGAGCAAATTTCTTCTGCGGGTTGTTGGTCAGTAATCACTAGATCAACTTCTTCAATTCCACCTAATTTTACCATGGCATTTCTACCAAATTTGGTATGGTCAACTCCAAGGATAACGCGTCGACTGTTTTCTATAATAGATTTTTTTACTCTCACTTCGTGGTAGTCAAAATCTAGCAGAGAACCATCAAAATCAATACCACTGATACCCAAAATACCAAAGTCCAATCTAAACTGAGAAATAAAGTCCATTGTCGCTTCACCTGTCACTCCGCCATCGCGACTACGTACTTCACCGCCCGCTAAAATGACTTTAAAATCCTCTTTAATCATAAGGATAGAAGCCGCATTTATATTGTTGGTTACAATGCGTAAGTTTTGGTGATTTTTAATCAATGCTTTAGAGATAACTTCCGGTGTCGTCCCTATATCAATAAATAGCGTCGATCCATCAGGGATATGTTCGATGAGTTTGTCTGCTATTCGTTCTTTCTCTGCTTGGTTAGAGACTTTTCTAGATTGATATGACGAGTTTTCAGAACTGGTTACTATCGTTGCGCCGCCATGATTACGCTTAATTTTATTCAAATCCGCAAGTTCGTTTAGGTCGCGACGAATGGTTTGCGGGCTAACATTAAAATTATCAACTAGATCATCGGTGCTCACATAACCGTGAGTTTTGACTAATTCAATAATTTCTTGGTGACGTTTAATTGCTTTCAATAACTCCACTCCATTCACTCTTTTAGTAATCTAGAGTTTACTGCGAACATGTATAAATTCAAACACTAAATAATGTTTAACTAAATGTTATTTAATTGTGAGAGCGTTATCGAATTCATTGGCTCTATATAGCGAATGAACATGAATAAAGTGCTTAAAACCTAATTAAATAGGCAAAGTGTGCGTTATTTAACAAATTAGAACATAATTGGAACATTTTTCATGCTCGTACGCACATTTGAGATCTGAGCGAATTCCTATGCGAACGTTTCTGTATAAAATAGCCAACACATTACTCATTGCTGAGTAGTGATTCAACGTCCAAGGAAAAGATTATGGCTATTAAAAAAGATCATACATTAATGGGGCAGTGCATTGCTGAGTTTATAGGTACCGGTTTGCTTATATTCTTCGGTGTCGGCTGTGTTGCTGCTTTGGTTCTAACGGGTGCACAATTTGGGCAATGGGAAATCAGTATTGTATGGGGCTTAGCTGTTGCGCTTGCCGTTTACTGTACCGCTGGTGTTTCAGGTGCGCATATTAATCCCGCGGTTACCATTGCGCTGGCTGCATTCCATGGTTTTGAAAAACATAAAGTACTCCCTTATATTGCGTCGCAAGTAGCAGGTGCATTCTGTGCTGCAGCGTTAGTATATAGTTTGTACAGTAACTTATTTGTTGACTGGGAAGTTGCAAACGGTATTGCACGTAACACGCCAGAAGCACTTGCTACTGCGGGCATATTTTCTACTTATCCTAACCCTTCACTCTCATTTTCTGGGGCATTTGCTGTTGAGTTTGTTATTACTGCAGTATTAGTGTTCGGCATTTTAGCGTTAGGTGATGAGAATAATGGTGCAAATCGTGGGCCAATGAACCCATTACTTATTGGTATTCTAGTGGCGACTATAGGTGGCTCTCTTGGTCCACTAACAGGGTTTGCAATGAATCCTGCTCGTGATATCGGACCAAAATTGTTTGCTTATTTTGCTGGCTGGGATTATGCGTTAACAGGTGCCAAAGATATTCCGTATTTCATCGTTCCAATTGTCGCTCCAATTTTAGGTGGTTGTTTCGGTGGATGGTTATATCCAAAAGTGATCGGTGCATATTTACCAACAGAAGGAATTGGCTGTACTATCCCAAATCAATGCGAAGAGTGTGATATTGAAGACACCGAAGAGAAAGCAAAAGCTTAATAAATCCAGTAATCTAAACAAAATAATAAACTCCAAATAAAAAGTGAAACGAAGGACCCTAATATGACTAAGAAATATATTGTTGCGCTAGACCAAGGTACAACCAGCTCACGCACTGTGGTTTTAGATCACGATGCAAATATAGTTAGTGTTGCGCAGCGAGAGTTCACTCAAATCTATCCACAAGCGGGTTGGGTGGAACATGATCCATTAGAAATTTATGCAACTCAAAGTTCGACTTTAATTGAAGCCCTTGGACAAAAAGGTATTCGTTCGGATGAAGTGGCAGGAATTGGTATTACCAATCAACGTGAAACAACTATCGTTTGGAACAAAGAAACGGGTGAACCTGTTTACAACGCGATCGTGTGGCAATGCCGTCGTACAGCCGATATGTGTAATGATTTGAAAAAAATTGATGGTTTCGAAGATTACGTTAAAGAAAATACAGGACTTGTTCTTGACCCTTACTTCTCAGGCACAAAAGTAAAATGGATCCTTGATAATGTTGAAGGTGCTAGAGAGCAAGCAGAAGCAGGTAAATTACTGTTTGGTACAGTCGATACCTGGCTATTGTGGAAAATGACTCAACGTCGTGTACATGTTACTGATTATACAAACGCTTCTCGTACTATGTTATTTAACATCAATACATTGAAGTGGGATGAAAAAATCCTTAAAGAATACAACATTCCTCTATCTATGATGCCAGAAGTTAAATCATCGTCGGAAGTCTACGGTGAAACTAACATTGGTGGTAAAGGTGGTACTCGTATTCCTTTAGCAGGTATTGCTGGAGATCAGCAAGCCGCGTTGTTTGGTCAAATGTGTGTTGAACCTGGACAAGCGAAAAATACTTACGGTACAGGTTGTTTCTTGTTAATGAATACAGGTAAAGAAAAAATCACGTCTAAAAATGGTTTGTTAACCACGCTAGGTTGTGGGCCAAAAGGCGAAGTAGCTTACGCGCTAGAAGGGTCTGTATTTATGGGCGGAGCCTCTATTCAATGGCTTCGAGATGAAATGAAGTTAATTTCAGATGCAAAAGATTCTGAATATTTTGCAACTAAAGTTGATTCATCAAATGGTGTGTATGTCGTACCAGCTTTTGCTGGGCTTGGAGCGCCATATTGGGATGCTTATGCTCGCGGTACAATCGTTGGTATGACTCGTGGCACTAATTCAAACCATCTTATCCGTGCAACATTAGAAAGTATTGCTTACCAAAGCCGTGATGTTATTGACGCAATGCAAGCGGATTCGGGTATAAAATTGGCGACTTTACGTGTTGACGGTGGAGCAGTAGCCAATAACTTCTTGATGCAGTTCCAGTCCGATATTTTAGATACTGATGTTCTAAGACCGAAAGTGACTGAAGTTACCGCGTTAGGTGCCGCATATCTAGCAGGGTTAGCGGTAGGTTTCTGGGACGGTATTGATGAAGTGTCTAACAAGGCGGAAATTGACAAAACATTTGTACCTGCTCATGACGAAGAAAAACGTGCGCTACGTTATAATGGCTGGAAAAGAGCGGTACGTGGAGTACTTGCTTGGTCAGAAGTTGCGAACGAAGAATAATTACGTTTTATGCGACTAAAAGCTTAAATCAAGTCACAATTAATCTCAAAAAATAAATAAACGTATGCACATGTCTATGTGTGTACGTTTTTTTTATTCAATTTTTGGCTACCAGTCTTAATATGTCTCTTGATGTTTTTTACGTTTATTTACTCTATTGTTGCGTTTTTTAGAACGATTCGTTGGTTTTATAGTGTTAGTTTTGTCAACATAGTTATGATTTAATCGTTTGCGCGAGTAATTTTATGTATTTAAATTAGGAATATAACTATGGACAGTTTGAAAAACCAGTTAACCAACTGGAAGCTTCACCTTTTGGTGATAGGAATATCGGTTATTGCCGAGCTCATTGGCGTAGCAAAAATACCATTAAGTGGTGGTATTGTAGTTGTGCTTTTACCTCTATTTTATGCCTTTATTATTGGTTTACTGCTTAACCCAAATGTTATCAGTAAAGCTAAGGTCATTTTGACCTCAAAACAAGCTGAACGTGCTACACCAATCATTATTATTTCGGTTCTCCCTTTTTTAGCTAAATTCGGCACTCTTATTGGACCGTCGTTAAATAAAATATTGGCTATTGGTCCAGCAATGATTTTTCAGGAACTAGGCAACTTGGGAACAATCTTAGTTGCAATGCCTGTTGCTATTTTACTATTAAAAATGGGCAGAGAATCTGTTGGTGCTTGTTTCTCTATCGCACGCGAGCCAAATATCGCTCTTATTTCTGATAAATACGGACTGAAAAGCCCAGAAGGTATCGGTGTAATGGGCATTTATGTCATGGGAACCATGTTTGGTACCTTGTATTTCGCTGTGTTAGCTTCGGTATTGGCTTCTACTGAATGGTTTGATATCCGTGCATTAGCTATGGCTTGTGGTGTTGGTAGTGGCAGTATGACTGCGGCTTGTTCTGCTGCATTAAGTGAGACAGTTCCTGCAATGAAAGATGAAATCTTAGCACTGGCTGGCGCGAGTAACTTGCTGACCAATGCAACGGGTCTATTTGTTGGTCTGTTTATCGCATTACCGTTAACAGAAAAACTATACACGCTTTTGACAATAAAGAATAAACCAGAAACTAAAACGGTAGCGGAGTAATCAACATGACGACTACAGCAGTTAAAAAGAACATAAACTCAAGCATTAACCTTATTGATTACGCTATGGTTTTAGCCATCGTTTGTGTTATTGCACTTATTAGTAACTGGGCTGGTACAGGAATCAATCCGCTGTCAGCACTCCCTGGTATGGCCATAATTTTTGCTATGGTGATCGTTAGCTTAGCAATCGCTAAAATCATGCCTTTCTATTTACCTTCGGTTGCGTGGTTATCATTAGTAAGTGTGTTACTAACGATACCTGCTTCTCCGTTGTCTGAACCAATTCTTACCTATGTTAGAGACATTGATTTTCTAAGTTTAGTTAGTCCGGTATTAGCCTATGCGGGTATTGCCATTACTAAGCAAGAAATTACTACCTTTAAAACAGCAGGTATTAAGATTGTAGTCATTGCTATTTTGATTTTTACCGGAACATTTGTTGGTTCAACATTGGTTGCAAACGCGCTATTGTAATTCGCGTTGTTTGATAGCTAACAATTAACATTAAAATAAACAACAACTAAGAAAGTAAAGGCTATGACAGAATACATCGAAAAAAACTCTGAACTCCATGAGCAACTTATACAATGGAGGCGAGATATTCACGCTAACCCAGAAACGGCTTACCAAGAATTTAGAACATCCGAAATCGTTGCAGACATCCTGACTAAGTCAGGAATGGAAGTCCATAGAGGATTAGGTGGCACTGGTGTTGTTGCAACTTTGCATGGTAATTTAGGTTCAGGTGAACGAATTGCTATCAGAGCGGATATGGATGCGTTAGATTTAAGTGAGTTGAATACGTTTTCGCATTGCTCTAAACATGAAGGCAAAATGCATGCTTGTGGCCACGATGGGCATACAACTATGTTGTTAGGTGCTGCCATCATGTTAGCTGAATCGCCAGACTTTAAGGGTACCGTTCATTTTATATTTCAACCTGCAGAAGAAAATGAAGCGGGTGCGAAAGCGATGATCGAAGATGGTTTGTTCGAGTTATTTCCGGTGAAAGCAGTTTATGGCCTACACAATTGGCCAGCATTGCCTGCGGGCAGTGCTGCCGTTCATGATGGCGCTGTTATGGCATCGTTTGATACTTTTGACATTCGTGTAATCGGTAATGGCGGCCATGGGGCTATGCCACATGATACGATCGATCCGGTCTATACCTCTAGTTTGATTATTAATGCGCTTCAAGGCGTAATTAGTCGAAACTTAGATCCGCAAAAATCTGGTGTTATCAGTGTTACACAGGTGAATGGTGGCCATGCGTATAACGTTATTCCTGAAGAAGTAACATTGAAAGGAACCACCCGTTCATTCTGCCCAGAGGTGCGTGATTTAATAGAAACACGTATGAAAGAAGTGGTAGATGGTGTGTGTGCATCTCAAGGCTGTAAAGCCGAGATTCTGTACACAAGGCGTTATCCTGCAACAATAAATACAGCTGAAGAAGCGCAAAAATGTCGTACTGTATTAGAAAGTATGCCAGAGATTAATCAGGTACACCTCAATCCACCAGCAAGTATGGGCGGTGAAGATTTCTCTTTCATGCTAGAGAAATGTCCCGGTGCGTATATTTGGTTGGGAAATGGCAGCGATAATCATTGTCATAATCTTCATAGTCCAAACTATGACTTTAATGATGATGTATTGCCGATTGGTGCCAATTTTTGGATTAAATTGGTACAGAATTTACTTTCGAACTAACTTTTTGTAAGGATATTATGGACGAACGTGCATTAAAATATTTTGAGGTGGTGGCTAAAACGCAGAGTATTCGCGCAGCCTCTGAAATTTTGCACGTTTCTCCTTCAGCTATCAGTCGCAAAATAGTTCAGCTCGAATCTCAACTCGATGTTCGTTTGATGGATCGAGTGGGTCGCGGTATTCAGATAACAGAATCTGGAATATATCTTGCGAAATACATTAAAGATGTAAATAAAAGAAGAAATGTGCTTATTTCGCAAATCTCAGAACTTGAGCATTTGCAGACAGGCACGTTGAGAATTTCTGTTGGTGGCGGTTTTATTCCTGATTTGATTAATACCGTTATAGCTCAGTTTTCTCAAAAACATCCCGGCGTTAAATTGGTTTTACAGATTGGTGGTGGCGATGACGTCATCGATAGTATCAAGAATGAACAAGCGGATATTGGCTTGTTGCTCAATTCTAAACCTGATCCTAAGGTCGATATTCTATATTCTTGCCCATTTCAGGAATTAAGTTTACTTGTTCCCAACGCTAGTTCTTGGGCTGCATTAGACAAATGCACGCCAGAACAGTTAGCCGATATCCCATTAGCGTTACTTAATGACAGTTTTAGTATTCGCCGAGCCGTTGACTTGTATGAAGTGCGCCAACACATACGCTTGAAAACCTCGTTAGAGTGTAACTCTTTTGAAGCGTTAAAAAGCTTTGTTGAAGTGGGTTTAGGTGGGACTTTATTACCTAAAGTATGCGTAACAAAAGAGTTACGGGCAGGGCTCTTTACTGCTGTTGCAGTGGAGGGAATGCATGCCCTTGATACTTCTATAGATTTGGTTATGCGTAAGGGAAGAGTGCAAAGTGCTTCCACCCGAGAAATTCAATCTTGTATCATAAACAGCATGGATGCTTTTAATGTGTAGTGTTAGAGCTTAACGTTGGGTTAAGTCACTTTTTATCCGTCTGAACAATAGTGTACCGCTAAGCAATTTGCTCAGTGAGTTTACGGATTTGCTTGCTCTTATTAGACTAATCTTGTTATAACCAGTAATTCCATAGATAAGTGTTTGTCGGGCGATAATAGCCACAATAAGGATTCAACAATGAAGCTGCAGCAACTTCGTTATATTAGTGAGATACAGCGAAATGGGTATAACATCTCTTTAACCGCAGAGAAGTTATTTACCTCTCAACCTGGCATAAGCAAACAGGTTGCTTTGTTAGAAGATGAGCTCAGTGTACAAATTTTTGAAAGAAGTGGTAAACACTTGTCTGGCTCAACAGAGGTTGGCAAAGAGATCATTCATGAAGCAACAAAATTGCTGCATATAGAAGAGAGAATTCGGTCTATTTCTGCCAGTATGACCTCGCCAGATCAAGGTCGTCTGAATATCTATACGACCAATGCTATCGCCAAATTTCTGCTGCCTAACAGCGTGCATTATTTTATGAATCGTTACCCCAAAGTATCGCTTCATATGGGAACTATTGAACCAAGTTCGCGCGGTAAGACTTTACCTACTGGGCCATCGGATCTCTTTATTGTGGCTCAAGATGTTGAGGAACATACCGATTTAGTGATGTTGCCTGTCTATAAGTGGTCATTAAGCTTGATTGTTGCCTCGGACCATCCGCTCGCAACCGTTGAAAACATTACGCTAGAGCAAATTGCACAAGAAAAACTGATTAGCTATGAATTGAAATCGACAGGTCGCACCGCGATTGATAATGCCTTCCAGCAAAAAGGTCTTGATCCAAACTATATCGTGACCGCAATGGACGTTGACGTGATAAAAGAATACGTCAGTCTTGGTGTTGGGGTAGGAATCATTGCCTCGGTTGCGAAGCATACCATGGGCGATTCTATTACCGTTCGCTCTCTAGAAGGTTTGGTTCCGGATTGTTACGCATGGCTTTGCTATAATAAAAACATCTATTTACAGCGCTATATGTATGATTTTATAGAAAAATTTGCTCCGCATCTAACTCGAACAGTTATTGAAGAAACCGCGCATTTGTCTAAAGCTGAGTTATTAGAGCGGTTTGCTGACGTAAAATTAACAACCTATCGATAATAAGTTAACCAAAAAGGTCATTAAATATTCGAAGCGTCAATTACGTGCAGTTGAAATCAGTATGCACAACATTTGTAGTTTTGGCGGTTTATTGTTTGTAAGTTGCTCAATATGACAGTTGCGAAGCTGTCATTTTTTTATCGTTTATTTTATATTCGGCTCATTAAAAACGAGCCAGTATTACATGTGATGAACTCATCCACTTAATTTCACCTTAAAGAGTAAAGACAATGTTATCCATCTTTGATATCTACAAAATCGGTGTTGGTCCTTCCAGTTCACATACTAATGGACCTATGATTGCAGGTTTTGAATTTAGTCAAAAAATTGCATCTATTATCAATCAAGTGCATAAGATTAATATCAATTTGTATGGCTCATTATCACTAACCGGTCGTGGACATCACACCGATAGAGCCACGGTGATCGGTTTAATGGGTAACAAACCAGATAATATCAATATTGAGCAAGTTAACCAAAAATATGCTCACTGTGTTGAGAACAATCAATTAGTCTTACCACACGATCAAGTCATAACCTTTAGTTTTGAACACGATATTATCTTCCATTCTGACAACCTTCCATTGCATGAAAATGGCATGGTTATTTCGGCCTTTTCTTCAGATGGTAGCGAGTTAATTAACGAAACGTATTACTCGATTGGTGGTGGCTTTATTGCAACAGAATCAGAAATGCTCAATGGTTCGGATAAACAATCGGTTCAACTTGCGTTTCCTTTTAAATCTGCCGAAGAATTACTCAAACAAGCTGAGAAAAATGGCTACTGTATTGGTGGTTTAGTACTGAGAAATGAGCTCGCTTTTCGTGAACAACAACAGATTGATGATAGAGCAGAACAAATATGGCAGATTATGTCCGCGTGTGTTGATAAAGGATTGCAAACGGAAGGGATTCTGGAAGGGGGCTTAAACGTAACTCGTAGAGCGCCGGCGTTGTTAAAAAAGCTCGAAGCAAATCATGCGTTACATAGCGATCCTATGGAAATCATGGACTGGATTAATGTTTACGCTTTTGCTGTAAGTGAAGAAAATGCAGCGGGTGGTCAGGTTGTTACTTCTCCAACCAATGGTGCCGCAGGGGTTATTCCTGCCGTATTAATGTATTACCATACCTTTATCAAAGAACTTGATTTAAACCAGATTAAAGATTTTCTTGCGGTATCAGCAGCCATTGGTATGTTGTATAAAATGAATGCCTCTATTTCTGGCGCCGAAGTAGGGTGTCAGGGTGAAATTGGTGTTTCTTCTTCAATGGCGGCAGCAGGATTAACTGCGCTAAGAGGTGGCAGCAATGAACAAATATGCATTGCCGCAGAGATAGCAATGGAACATTCACTAGGAATGACGTGTGACCCTATTGGTGGCCTTGTGCAAGTTCCTTGTATTGAAAGAAATGCAATGGGCGCAGTTAAAGCGATAAATGCTTCCAGAATGGCGTTAAAAAGAACAAGTAAAGGTTTGATATCATTAGATAAAGTAATTGATACTATGTATCAAACTGGTAAAGATATGAACAAGAAATATCGAGAAACATCTTTAGGTGGTCTAGCGGTGATTCATTTTGCTCCACCGTGTGAATAAGCGGTATTAATGACCACATCAGTCTAGCCCGTTAGTCTAGTTAACCGTTAGCCAAGTTAATATGAGAGACAAGATGAATGAAATTTCAATACATTAAAGATAGTGATGTTTCAGATAGTCTAGATTTAAAATTACGGCACTTGTTGAGTCATTGCTTTGTTCAAAATAACGATTCGGAGATATTCAGCCAACAACGTTACTATAATGATATGCCACAACACCGTTATATCCTTTGGGCTGGTGATCAATTAGCCGCCCATATAGCGGTGCATGACAAACAAGTGCAGATAAATGAAATAGCGGTTCCTATTTGTGGGATAGCTGAAGTGTGTGTGACCGCAGAATATAGAAAGCAAGGTTTAGTTAAAAATCTGTTGGACAAAATTCATCTAGATCGGTTAGCGCAAGGTGATGCATTTTCAGTGTTATTTGGCGATGTTGAGGTGTACGGTTCCAGTGGTTATAAGAGTGTGAATAATCTGAAAGCACTGAACACTGATTATGTATGGACTGTGACGGGGCATACGATGGTTCGTCCACTCAATCAACACTGGCCGGTTTCGGAGGTTAAGCTGGTTGGCATTCCTTTTTAGCTGTCTACTTTGCGGTTAGTTTGTTAGCACAGTTTTGACTATTTCCGTTATAGTGGATGAGATGTTTAATTAGAGTAGCTGTTATAGCATTGTTTTCAAATATGAGAATTTATTATGTAAAATTCATTATATATTCAGCTTGATTGACGTGTTTAGATCCCATTCCATCGACTATCATTTTAGAGGTTTGCAATGAGCTGGACAATTTTAGGTACAACGCGTTATCTGTCAGAGTTTGGACTGAAACCGGTACGTAGCAGAATAAGTGTTGAAGACGGCACAATTTATCTCAGTGAGTTGTTGAAAGTTGACCCTAACAATATGATGAATTCTAACGGTTATGCTTATTATATTTGTAGTCAAAAAGAACAAGTCAAAGCCCTGTTGATTACAACGTCTATTGAAGATAAAAAATATCAGCAACAATCAGAATCTCTATTTAAACGATTAGTTAAAAGTTTAGTCAAACAAACGACAGCGGGCAGCATCAGTAAAGAGGTTGATCTAGTTCAGGATCACCTTGAACAAATTGGAGAGCATACTTTTAGGATTGAAAAAAATGTGGCTAATCATCCTAACTCATTGCGCTGTATTTTGAGCCTAACTGAAGATGCGGACGCAGCGAAAGGTTGGTTAGACAAAATTGATTTCCATGCTGAGTAATATTAGTAAGGTTATTATTGTCGAATTTAGTTAAAAGAAAAGGCCTGTTATCATTTAAGATAACAGGCCTTTTTAGCTATTTGACGGTTTTAATTTTTTATCAATTCTTAAAGATATATCGATTCTTAACGATATATTAATTTTCAACTGTTATCGCTATTAGAAGCTTAATCACCTAAAGTAGAAGCTTAATCACCTAAAGCTATTCCCTCGCGGCGTGGATCTGCAGCGCCAATTAACTGACCATCTTTAAATAAAATAGCCTGTAAGCCAGAATTTAAGTCACGGATATTAACTTTGAATCCCATCTCTTCAAGTGGTTGCTTGAACTTTTCTGCCGAGGTACCTTGTTCGATATCATAAGTGCCAAAGCGGTTTAGCATATGCGGCATATTAATCGCTTCTTGAATATCCATTCCCCAATCAAGGTGTGCCACCAAGGTTTGAGCAACATAACCGATGATTCTAGAACCGCCTGGAGACCCTATTGCCATATAAGGTTGATCATCTTTCATTACAATCGTCGGTGCCATTGATGAGCGTGGACGTTTGCCCGGTTCAATTCGATTAGCAATAGGGTAGCCATTTTTATGAGTGGCAAATGAAAAATCAGTCAGTTCATTATTTAGGATAAATCCATTACTCATCACCCGAGAGCCAAAACCGTTTTCTACAGTACTCGTCATTGAGATAATGTTACCTTGTTGATCGGCAATAACGATATGTGTGGTACTCGGTAGTTCAAGAGATTGATCATCTGCGAGTGCGACTTTATCTGCCCATGGTGGTTCACCTGGGCTAACCGTTTCTAATGCTTGTCCTTTTTTTATCAACCAAGCTCTACTGGCCAAATAGTCTTGGTCTAATAATCCTTCAGGAACAGGGACATAATCGGTATCGGCCATATATCGACCTCGGTCAGCGAAGGCAAGTCGGGAAGCGTCGCCCAGTATTTGCCAAGAAATTGGATCGTCTGGCCCCATTTCTCTCAAATCAAACCGGTTTGATATGCCAAGAATTTGCCCTATAGTTAATGCGCCTGAACTTGGTGGACCCATACCACAAATATCGTATTGTCGATAAGGGGCACAAGTTGTTGGTCGTTCTACGACACTATAATGAGTAAAATCGAGTTGAGAAAGATAGCCCGGATTATCGTCAATCCCGGTCACTTTGGCGATAATATCTTTGGCAATTTGACCTTGATAAAAAGCGCTTTCACCTTGTTTTGCTAAAGTGGTCAATGTTTGGGCATAAGCGGGGTTTTTCAAAAGACTGCCTTGCGATAAAGGCTCACCATCAGGGGTAAAAAAGTACGCTTTGGTTTCGGGGTATCGACTTAAACGATCTTTATCATTACGTATAGAAGAAGCTAACCGCTCGGATACAGCAAAGCCATTAGTTGCGAGTTTAGTAGCTGGTTCAAATAATTCGGCCCACTCTTTCTTTCCATACTTTTGGTGCATTGTTGCAATCAGTTTTACGGTTCCGGGTGTACCAACCGATCGGCCACCCACAACCGCATCATAAAATTTTAGAGGCTTGCCATCTTCGTCTTGGAATAATTCTGGCTTGACATTAAGCGGTGCAGTTTCTCTGCCGTCAAAAGTGGTCATCTTTTTAGTTTGTGCGTCGTAGTAAACCAAAAATGCGCCGCCCCCTAATCCAGAGGACTGTGGCTCAACTAGACCTAACACGGTTTGAACTGCAACTAACGCGTCGGCAGCGTTGCCTCCACTTTTCAATATGTTATAACCGGCTTGTACCGCTAACGGGTTTGCTGCCGCAACCATATATTGTTCAG
Source organism: Vibrio sp. TH_r3 (assembly GCF_033101115.1). Lineage (NCBI taxonomy): Bacteria > Pseudomonadati > Pseudomonadota > Gammaproteobacteria > Vibrionales > Vibrionaceae > Vibrio > Vibrio sp. TH_r3. The sequence continues at coordinate 87,742 of NZ_JAWMPW010000002.1, forward strand.
CGACGACTTGCTGTTTAGCCGATACTTTACTGGTAAGTTCTGGAGCGACAGCGTCGGTGATTTGCTGTGCTGCGTTGGTGTTGATTGAAATAAGAAACAAACCAACTGAGGCGATTGATTTCTGGTACATATACGTCCTTATATGGTTATTAACTTGTCGAAATAAAGAAACTTCAAGCAATTGTTGTTCCAAATCTATTCAAATAAAAATCAACAAGTTATGCCGTTTTTTGTTATTAATCACTATTACTTGCTTCAATTAAGTGGTGTTGCACTCAATTAGTGAAAGTATAGCAGGGTATGATAATACTATCGTGGCGGTGGGATTAGTGTACAAGTAGGACAATTAATCATAGGTAATCTGCATAAACAGACTACCGATTGTTTGTGTTAATTGTTATTATCGTGGTGTTAAATCACCGGCATAGAGTAGCGTTCTTTGCCGTCTTATATTGCTAACCGAAACGAGAACACATAATGAACATGTACCTCAAATGGCAATCCACCTCTTTCCAAACCGTTATGGCGTGGTTTAACCTCGATCATAAGCTTTCTATTCTTTTCTTTATTCGATAGTTCATTTAGGCACTAGTTCTGTTGCCGTTCTAAAAGTTTGGCCATCTTGATTTTACGCAATTTAATATTGTTTTTGGCAAAGATATCTACTTTTTAGGAGTATCAAGTGAACGAGTACTTCAATAACGTACCTGGCAGGCATTGGTACAACGAAGATCATCGAATCTCGTACAATATGATGTTTAGTTGTTGATTAATCATCGGTTTTATAAGTTTTTTCTTATCAAAATTGATTTTTTAATTTTAAGTTCAATTCCGAACAAACAACAATTAAGGCATTATTATGGAAAATTTTAAGCATTTACCTGAACCATTCAGAATCCGTGTTATTGAACCAGTAAAACGCACTACTCGAGCGTATCGTGAATCCGCTATCGTAAAAGCAGGCATGAACCCATTTTTATTGGACAGTGAAGATGTGTTTATCGATCTACTTACCGATAGCGGGACAGGCGCGATAACTCAAGAAATGCAAGCGGCCATGTTCCGTGGTGATGAAGCGTACAGTGGCAGCCGTAGCTATTACGCGCTCTCAAACGCGGTTAAAGATATTTTTGGCTACGAGTTAACCATTCCAACTCACCAAGGGCGTGGTGCTGAACAGATCTATATTCCGGTTTTAATCAAAAAACGTGAGCTAGAGAAAGGCTTAGATCGTAATAAAATGGTGGCATTATCGAACTATTTTTTTGACACCACACAAGGACACACGCAAATAAATTGTTGTGTGGCCAAAAATGTGTATACCGAAGAGGCGTTTGATACCTCAGTAAATGCGGATTTCAAAGGTAACTTTGATCTGGAAAAACTAGAACAGGCGATCTTAGAGGTGGGAGCGCAGAATGTTCCTTATATTGTGAGTACAATTACTTGTAACTCCTCAGGTGGTCAACCGGTGTCGATTGCAAATTTAAAGGCGGTTTATGCCATTGCACAAAAATACGATATTCCAGTGATCATGGATTCAGCTCGCTATGCAGAAAACGCGTTTTTCATCCAACAGCGTGAAGAGGGTTATCAGGATTGGACCATTGAACAGATCACCAAAGAAGCATATAAATACGCTGATGGTCTTGCAATGTCAGCCAAAAAAGATGCCATGGTTCAAATGGGCGGGTTATTGTGTTTTAAAGATCAATCTATGATGGATGTTTTCACCGAATGTCGTACTTTATGCGTTATTCAAGAAGGCTTTCCAACCTATGGTGGACTTGAAGGCGGTGCGATGGAACGTCTAGCGGTTGGTTTATATGATGGCATGCGCCAAGATTGGCTTGCCTACAGGATTGGTCAAGTCCAATATTTGGTCGATGGATTGGAATCAATCGGCATCGTTTGTCAGCAAGCTGGCGGCCATGCGGCCTTTGTTGATGCGGGCAAACTGCTGCCTCATATTCCACCAGAACAATTCCCAGCTCATGCATTAGCATGCGAATTGTATAAAGTGGCAGGCATTCGCGCAGTGGAAATAGGTTCGTTGTTGTTAGGGCGTGACCCGTCTACAGGCAAGCAACATCCGTGTCCTGCAGAACTATTACGCTTAACTATTCCACGAGCCACTTATACTCAAACACACATGGATTTTATTATCGAAGCGTTTGAAAAAGTAAAACAGAGTGCACCGAAGGTGAAAGGGCTAGAGTTCACCTATGAGCCACCAGTGTTGCGTCATTTCACGGCTCAATTGAAAGAAGTGTAGTAGTTGTGGCTATTGATTAAAGGTTATTGCTTAAAGATAAACTTGATCAATAACTGCTATTGGCACTGTGTAGTGGTAATAATATTGGTTAACAATCATACAAAAATAGCGAGTGATAAACCGGTTTATTAATTAAGCCTTTTTCGCTCGTTTTTTTTGTATCTTTTTGTAATTAATATGGTTATTTTAATCAATCTTGAATATCAATTAGCGAAAAGGATATCGCAATGAATTGGGCTTTGTTAAGCGTTTTTATCCCCACATTTTTCTTTGTTTCAATTACTCCCGGCATGTGCATGACTTTAGCTTTGGGCTTAGGAATGAGCATAGGGTATAAGCGTACCTTATGGATGATGGCTGGAGAAGTGGTAGGGGTGGCATTGGTTGCTATTGCTGCTGTGTTAGGTATTGCTGCGGTGATGTTAAATTATCCATGGTTGTTTGTGGCGTTTAAAGCAATCGGTGCGGCTTATTTATTTTATCTTGGTATTCAAATGTGGCTGTCAAAAGGTAAGCTAGCCTTGAGTAGCGAAACTACGGATATTCCCGTAGGCAAGAATTGGGATTTAGTTGCACAAGGTTTTGTTACCGCGATTGCTAACCCAAAAGGGTGGGCGTTCATGGTTTCTCTATTACCTCCTTTTATTGATAATAGTAAGCCGTTAACTCTGCAACTGGCCTTGCTGGTATCCATTATTATGGTTTCAGAATTTGTCTGTATGACACTTTATGCCACTGGTGGTAAAGGGCTGAAACGCGTGCTAGGCCATTCGAAAAATGTTCGATTTATGAATAGAGTCTCGGGTACATTAATGATGGGCGTTGGTGTTTGGTTGTTTATGACATAACTGGTTACAGGTCTACTAGCGAAGACTAACTTGCTTAATCGATGTAAATATAACCCATTAGTGCATCTATTTAGTGAGCTTAGTCTGGTTGATTGAATAAACCGCATGCAAAAAATAGTGATTTTTTAGCTGCGGTTCAGCTAGCCATCATGTGCGTATTAGTTAGGTTACAAATAACCTAACTAAATCATTTCTAGTCTGCTATTACTTTAAGCTTGGCGGCTACTAAGCAAGAATGCTTTTGTTGATTTTTACGACCAGTTTGTTGATTTTTTTCGGGCTATCGATACACACCATCGGTCTGTGTGCTTGCTTAGGATAGAAAACCACAAAGTCACCGGCTTTTAAATCTACGAATTTTTCATCGATAACATTATCCACAAAGGCAACGTCATTGGTTGCTAACTGATCGTCAGTAATCGTTTCAAAACCTTTGAAGCTGTAACCAAATCTCTCTTCACCTTGCAATAGTATTTGAATGTCGATGAAGTCGTGGTGGATCTCAGAACGTCTCATGTCTAATGTTTCTGTTGTAACTTCTAAAGGAAGAACAAAAACATCATCTTGAAGGAAGAATTTTTCCGTTGGTAAGTCGTTATTTTTCACTTTTTCAGCAACGATATTGAGGATGTTTTGCAGTTCAGGATGAAGCTGTGACGATATATTAAGGTTATCTAAATTACCAATATGCATGTTTTTCTCTCATTGATTATAAGCAAAGATACTATTTGTTGTTTGAGCATATCAGGAATTTCCACCAGTACAAAAGAACTTGAGCCGTGTTTTCCTTTGAATTGACTAATAATTTATCTTGATCAAAAAACTGTCTAGACAGTATCGGGAAAAAGTAATACAATGTATATACAAAATATATATAGGAGATATAACAATGAAACCAATAATGATTAATAACCAATCTCTAGGTGTCATCGGGCGTATTTGCTTGTTTTCATTAACCGTTGTTATTTCGGTTTTAGCACTAGTATAGAATCGCACAACTGATCAGATACAACCCCATTGGCGCTTGTCGTTGATGGGGTTTTCTGTGTCTATTTAATATTATCTACAACACGCTCATACCTAAGTAAACCAAGCTTTATTTGATATGCCACAATAATTTTTTCTTGTAGCACAGTAAAATACCGCTTCTAAAATTGCAAAGTAGGTAAATCGTGGATAAAAGTCAATTTGAGTTGTTAGCACCAGGTGGAGATTTAGAGTCAATAAAAGCAGCGATTGTTGCGGGTGCTGATGCAATTTATTGCGGATTAGATAGGTTTAACGCCCGTAATCGAGCTGAGAATTTAAGTTTAGATAACCTTAATCAAGTGATAGAGGTTGCTCATAAGCATGACTGTAAGATTTTTCTGACTTTGAATATCATTATCCTAGAAAATGAAATCCCCGCCATTACTCGATTACTGAAAGAACTTGTCGATACCAAAGTGGATGGTGTTATCGTGCAAGACATCGGTTTGGCTTACATTCTTAAGCACTATTTTCCCCAATTAGATGTGCATGCTTCCACACAGTTAAACACTCATAATGAAGGGCAAATCCTTTTCATGCATCAATTAGGTGTCAGCCGAGTGAATTTGTCTCGAGAGTTAAACATAAAAGAGATCAAACGCTTAACACAGTTTGGCTTAAAGCATAATGTGTTAATGGAAGTGTTTGTGCATGGTTCATATTGCATTGGCTTTTCTGGCCTTTGCTATATGAGTTCGGCTCGCAATGGCGCTTCTGGCAACCGTGGTCGTTGTAGTCAGCCTTGTCGAGACCAATACCAAACCACCGAAGTAGGTAGCGATTACCCGCTGAATATGAAAGATAATTCAGCTTTCGGTGATTTACAGCAACTCGCCGACGCCGGTGTGTATTCGTTAAAAGTAGAAGGACGGATCAAGAAAGCGCACTACGTTTATACCGTGGTCGATAATTGGCGCAAACAAATTGATGCGTATTGTGATGGCAAAGATCTTCTTACCGATACCTCGGAACTTTATACTGTTTTTAATCGAGATTTTTCAGATGGTTATTTGCAGTCAGATATCAGTCGAAATATGTATATTAATCATCCTAGAGATAACGCTTCTAGGCACTTTGTGAAAATTTACGGAGTGACAGCGGAACAAGATATAAAGAAAGTACAGCAAGATCTATTTGATAAAAAAACGGCCATAATGCAAAAGGTAGAAGAAAAAACCAAAAACCTATTGCCCAATTCAGAACCAGTAAAAGCTCTGAGCTTGAAGGCTGGTGGCGTTAATACTATTCCTAAATTAACACCGCATACGGCAAGTGAAGATAACCAGAGATTGTCAGTATTAATTGCCAGCGAGGCTGATATTGCCCAAGTACAAGCCAATAATGTGGATGTCTATTTTGAATTACCTAATGCGTTGTCTAGTTCATTAACAACGTTGATTGAATTATTCCAACAAAATAGCAACTTGATCCCATGGTTTCCATCTGTGTTGATTGATAAAGATTATGATGCGGCACAAGAGTTTTTACATAAAGTGGCACCGGCACTTGTGGTGACTAATAATATGGGCGTCGGGCACATAGCGGCAGAAAAAGGCATTGCATGGATAGCCGGGCCACAAACGAATATTACTAACTCCTATGCGCTAAAATGTTTGAAAGAAGAATTTAATTGTAGTGGGGCGTTTATCTCTAATGAGATTACAAGAATTCAAATGAGGCGTTTAGTGCGTCCTGATAACTTTCAAATTTTGCACAGTATTTATCATCCTAATGGCTTGTTAACCAGTCGTCAGTGTTTGTTCCAACAAACCAGTGGCTGTAAGAAAATGAAAATTAATAGAGGGTGTTTACCTCGATGCGAAAAGTACACGTCGATTATTAATCTTAATCAGTCTGCGTACGTAATTGATAAACAAAAAGGTAATTTCAATACTATTTATGGCAACCAACATGTTTTTAACCCTAATGTTGTAAATGAATTGCCGGAGTTATTTACGGGTTTTATGATTGATCTAAGAGACATTAAGACTCATACAAGCGTCAAAGTCGACAAACCAGAACTCGTTACTATGTTTAACCAGTTTATCCACCGTCAAGAAAACAGTGTGCAACCACTACAGCAAAATATTGTGGGGACGGTTAATAACCAATATGTAAAAGGGTTATAGCGTTTCCATTACCGATTACTGACTAAATAAGATAGTCAGTAATCGAATCGTTGCAATTAGATGGTCCATTATACGCCGCTGATTAAAGACCAAGGAAAAAGCTAGGATCTGGTGAATTTGCCAGGTAGACAGCTTGGTCTTTTGCGCTTGTTGCACCCGGAAAATCACCTTGCCATTCAAACATATCTTTTATTAGTTGAATATGCAGGTGTGGTGACCATCCACCATTAACGCTAGCGTCACCAACATAAGCGAACGGTTGTCCTTTAGCGATAACCTGACCAACTTTAAGATTGTCGAGTGAGTCTTTGGACAGGTGGCCGTACAAACAGAAACAGGTTTGGTTGTTAATTTCATGTTGTAGAATAATGGTTGGTCCGTAATCAAATGGTAAGTCGTTAAAATTGAAACTATGCACAATGCCTTCTATCGGGGCATGAATCGCCGTTCCTTCTTTTACCCATAAGTCTAATCCTAAGTGAATACAACGAATCTCTTGTTCAGGTAATTGTGAAAAATGAGCGGCGTTTCTATAGGTTGCGCGTTTTTCAGCATATCCCCCAATGGCAACATGGTGTTGCTCGGTTAAGTGAGATTGTACGAATTGACTTAAATAATCCGGATCAGCGGTACGGTCATAATCTAAGTCAGGGTTCGTTTCTGCAAGGTCGATGTTAATCCACTGATTCTTGGGATAATAATTTCCAAAAATATGAGAAAAATCAGACATGTCAACTCCATGTTATGCTCTGGCATCCTGCCATATTATTCAGTTTTCTTACTATAAATTAAGTTTAGCGCAACTTATATTAACAGCGATTGTACTTGGCTAATTGTATTGTTGGCGTTTTGATAATCAATTTTAAGTTCAGTAACTGTATCGTTTTTTTCTAAAAATAGAGAAGGGAAACCGCTGTTGCCTAAAGAACGGGTAAAGCTAATTTCGTTAAGCAAATTTTGATTAGTTTGTTCTGATACAAGATCCGCCGCAAATTTCTCAGAATCTAAACCAATTTGTTGCGCAATTTGTATAAGAATTTCATTATCACTTGGATTTTTGGCATTCAAATAGTAAGCATGCTGAATTGCCTTGAGCATTGGGCGTTCTGCGTCTTGTAAACGTGCTGCTAAAACCGCTCGGCATGATGGGTAAGTCGAGCGACGAGGGGTGTTTTTTTGCCAAAAATCGTAATTAAATTCTGTACCTAGGTAATTTTCAATTTTTTTCCAATAAGACGCGATTTGTTGCTGCATTTCTATCGGCATCGGTACATCAGAGTCAGGTGCTAAACCACCGACTAGATACACTATCTCGACTTCTGACGTTAAGGCTTGTTCTATTTGATTCCAAGTAGGTTTATAACCCCAACACCAAGAACACATAGGATCGTAGACATAATAAAGTTTTGTTTTTGAAGACATTAGAAATTCCTTTTCTTGAACGATAGGTCAAAGTAGCAAACTTTATTAATAAAGTAACCTGCAAGTTGATTTGTTTTGTTATTTTTTGCTCATTTCTATGGTTGCGGAAACGGCAGAATAAGTAGAGACCAAATAAGGAACGCAAAAAGTCAGCAAAATTTTGATTAATCGTTCGTTATCTATATTGCCATTCATTAAAGCATCGCCATGATTAATTATCATTAAGCTAGCGCCAACGACAAGTGCGACTTTGAATGATCTCATCGCTACTTTTTTTGACAGTGCAATTTCTAGCATCTGTTTGCTTTTTGACATCTGAGTGGAAGCCTTTTAAATTTAAGGTTAAGCATTAGTTGTATAAATGATAACGGAAAATCACGATTGTTTCTTTACTGTGTTAATAATTATTTGCTCTATCAATAACTCTTTGTTGTACTAACTATTCTTTGTTGACCGATAAAAAACAGCCTGACTTTATGTCAGGCTGTTCAATTAGTTTTTTATTTGAGTTGGTTGGCTAATGACAGACTAGAACTGTTTTATCTGGCTCAATAGTTGTACATCTTTAGATGATTTACGATAAAAAACAGCTGGTTGCCCTATAGGTGCATCAACCTCTATCCAACCACCTGTGTAGATTTTATCTGTCCATACGTGCACCCATTCGTCTTGAGGAAGATAAACTTTTTTAATCGTTTCACCTTGGTTATAAACCGGAGCAACCAACAAATCTCGACCAAATAAGTATTGGTATTTTATTTCATAAGCTTGCGTGTCCTGTTCATAGTGCATAAATAGCGGTCTTTGAATGGGCATGCCTTGTTGCGCATTTTCTTTAGATGCCGCTTTTATATACGGTTTTAGATGTTTAAATATTTTTGTCATACGGGCTAAGTGAGCTAAGGTTTCACCGTCGGAATCAAATTGATGATTATCATCTGGTCGATTCCCTTCATGGCTACGCATTATTGGTGTAAATGCGGCCATTTCAGCCCATCGTTGAAATAATTCTTTAGAACGTTTGCAGCCATGCAAGGTTGTGTAGCCACCAATGTCGCTGTGATGAATACCGTTGCCCATTAAACCTGAAGAAAGAGCAGCAGGAATAACCGAAGCCAGACCATCATCTAAACACCAATCGACTAACTGATCGCCACCCCATAAAGTATGACACTTACCTTGAATACCGGTTCCGCCTGCACGCATGAAGAATAATATGTCATCTGTTTTTCCTGATTCTTCAATTGCATCGTGTTGCACTTTAGCCCAGCGATAAGGCCATTTGTTATGTTCGATTTCCGCACTTACACCGTTGCTTAGTGCACAATCGGTTGGTAAGTATTCGCCAAAGTCGCCCATCCAACCATCGAGGCCAAAATCTATTAAGTTAGTTTTTATAACGTTTTTATACCACTCACACGCGGCTTGGTTGGTAAAGTCGACAACGCCACAATAGAACTCGCCAAAATCAACCGTATAATTTGAACCGTCTTGTTTAGTGGCTAAGTAACCTTTTGCTAACGCTTCATTGTAAAGAGGGAAGTCTTCTAGCACATAAGGGTTGATGTAACCTAAAAAACGAACGCCTTGCTGTTTAAGTTGATGAATTTTACTGTCTAAGCCAGGATAGAGTTGTTCATTCCATTGCCAGTTCCATTGCAAGCGCTTACCAAACGAAGTCATTTTTATACCTTGCCAATCTTGACACCAAACTCCTGATACTTCCACACCCGCCGCTTTAGCTGCTTCTATTTTTGCAACGGTAATATCGGTGCCGCCTTGGATGCCTAAAATAACCCCGTTGAGTACCCAATCTGGTATTTCAGGTTGTCGACCAAATACGTCGGTAATATTCTGCATAAGAGCAGGATAAGACTTTTCTGCATCAAAAAGGAGGTACTCTGGGATCTCCCAACACTGTAATTCGTGAAATTCTTCATGCGAGAAATCGAAATCAGCATACGCTGTTGTTTCTAAGTGGCAAAAAGATTTTTGATCGGACACAAACGTTGGTTGAGGATAGTTGGTATTGTAATAGTCACCACCGGCTTTATCTTTGGTGTCGGCAAGCCAAGTAACGTAGCTGTTTTTATTACGACCTACACCCGGTTCTGATGACCAGAGAGGGAAGTTCTTGCCTCGTAGATTGAAGTAAGTTAGTTGTTCACCGCAGCCATAGACCTTTTCTTCTTTAGTGGCGGCAACGCGTAACCAAAAGCGGTTGTACTTAGTGTCTATAATTTCAAACTCCGCTTTAAGCCGAGACTCTGGGGTTTCAGAGAGCAACATTTTAATGACTGGTTGGCTGTCAAAATAGAAGGTTACAACCGATTTATCGGCCATTTCCTCTACGGTATATTGGCGAAGAGGCAATCGCTCGCATACGTAATCAGTAATATCAAAGTTACCCCGATACATATCAAAGTTGGCCTGGCCAGTGCCTAAAAATAAACAAGGATTCTCAGCAGAATGGGTTAATAAAGTTCGATTCTTATGCGTAACAACGAGCGCATTTGGGTTGTAGGATACGTTCATTTTGTGGCTCCAAAAGAGTAATAGGGGAAACAATTTAATTTCTGGTCTAATTAGACATTATTTGTATTTATAGATGTCGGTTGTAAATAATTAGATGTTGGCGGTAAACAAAAGTAACTAAAAATCGGCCAAGTAGTCAGTGGTCTTTACCGATTCACCCCTCGCAGATATCGAGGGGTGATGAACACCATAACGCGGTTATTTGAACTGAACGCTGTATTCAGCTGCGATTTTTTCATTACATGTTTTAATTTCACTTTGGAAGCGCTCTAACCAGACTTGGCCTTCAGCGCCGGCCGTGTTTTTGAAGTAATCGCGTACTGGTGCGGCGGCTTGTTGGAACGCAAGTTTTTCGCTGTCTGTTGGGCTATAAACCGTACCACCGGCTTTTTTGAACTCTTCATAAGCCGTATATTCACGGTGTTTTGGATAAGAACGTAAATATTGGTTTTGTGCATCGATACCATCGATGATGACCTTTTTCAAATCATCAGGGAAAGACTTGAACTTCATGTCATTGAACACCCACGCGCCGCCCATATACGCATGACCATCAAGAATGATGTAGTCTAGGCTTTCTTGGAAACGGTTTTGTACAATATCTACGATACCGTTTTTAGTGCCATCTACCACGCCAGTCGATAGCGCTGTATACACTTCAGGCCAAGCGATAGGCGTTGGCGCCGCGCCTAGCTCTTTAACCAATTCTTGCTGGATTTTTGCTGGAACGGTACGTAGTTTTAAACCTTTGAGGTCGTCAGGCGATTTGACCTGTTTTTTGGTAGTAGCAATATTACGCCAACCACCCGAGTTAGATACCATCATTAACCTTGAATTAGGTGCTTTTTTGAGAATGTTGCCACGTATATCGCTCAAAAACTCTTCGTCATCGTAAACGCACTCTGCGACACGGTCGTTAGGTAACATGTAAGGCAAATCAAATGCACCGATTGGCTGCCAATAGTTTGCTAACTCAGCAATAGTGGTTTGGAAGTAATCAAACATACCGGCTTGGATACCCGCAAGACATTCTTTTGCGTTGCTGCATAACTGGCCTGATGGATAAATATCGACAGAGATAGCACCGTTTGAACGTGATTCTACATAGTTTTTGAAAACCAGAAGTGATTGGTGATTGTAGCTGTCTAGGTTCGATACATGAGGTACCGTCAATTTATAATCAGCGGCTGCCACGGCACCTGAGGTTAACATTGCGGTAGTAATGAGTCCAAGTAGTGTCTTTTTCATTTTTTTATCCTTTAAATATCATTATATTATTTTAAAGTTGTAGGTTTATTTCACGTTTAAATTTGCAGTTTATAGCTGCGAGTTACATAACTCCTAGTAGCTGTGGTAAGCCGATAACTAATTGTGGGAAGAATGAAATTAAGAAGATGATTAAAAATTCAATCGCTAAGAATGGAATAATCGCCTTCGAAATATGTTGCAATGGTACGCCTGACACGCCGGATGCAACGAACAGCACTAAACCCATAGGCGGCGTAGCCAAGCCGATAGAAAGGTTACATACCATGACAACACCGAAGTGAACTGGGTCAATTCCTGCTGCAATCATGATTGGAGCGATGATTGGAGCAAAGATTAATATTGCTGGACCTGCATCCAGGAACATACCGACAATAAATAGGAATATGTTGATGATAAAGAACAGTAAATAAGGGTTATCTGTTATGCCGTTAAAGAAATCGGCAACGCTGTTCGATATGCCAGAAAAACTGATAGCAGAAGCAAATCCACTGGCTGCGGCGACGATAATTAATATAGCTGATGCATTAACAGCAACTTTGGCAAACAAAGCGTAAGTTGCTTTTACTGTGCTTACTTTAAGAATATAAACAGACAGTATAATGGCATACAGTACCGCAACTGCTGCGGCTTCTGTTGGGGTAAAGATACCACCATAAATACCACCGAGTATGATCACTGGAGTCATCAGTGGCAATATAGCCATCTTCATGCTTTTGCGGCGCTCTTCTTTTGATGCACGTTCGAACGGTTGTATTTCTGGGTAGTGACGAATTTGGAAGCGATTAACTAACATTAAGCCCAAACAAAAAATCAGCCCCGGAACAATACCGGAAATGAACATAGCCGCGACAGACGTATTCATCACAAAGGCGTAGATTAACATGATACCCGATGGTGGAATGATCGTACCAAGCACGGTAGCTGCGGCAGTTAATGCAGCCGCATAAGCTGGCTCGTATTTATACTTTTTCATTTCAGGGATCAGCATATTGCCGATCGCAGAAGTGGCAGCGACAGACGAGCCTGTTAATGCACCAAACATGGTTGCCGCAATAATCACAACGTGGCCTAACCCTCCACGCATGTGTTGAACGCGAGTTTGAGCAAAGGAAATAATTCGCGGTGTAATACCCCCACTGGACATACACTCACCGGCTAACATAAAAAATGGTAAAGCAAGTAATAGAAAGTTATCTAACCCGGAATAAAGCCTTTGATAAAGCATGTTGATAAACAACACTTGATCATCTTGGATAAAGGTAATAATTGGTGAAAGCCCTAACGCAAATAGAACCGGCACACCAATAAGTAGAAACGTCATAAAATAAAATAGAAAAATAGGCGAAATCATAATACAGCGTCCTATTCTGTTACTTTGGCTAACGGTTCAAGGTCAGCAAAGTGAATGAGGTTGTGGAAAGAGGCGGCTAATTTTTCTAAAGCAGTTAAGCAGGAGAGCGCCAACATAACAGGAGGAATGATATAAATGGTGTACATAGGAATAGGCAAGCTATCTGCCATAACACCGCCTGTTTTATAAAAGGCGTAACCATAATAAATCCAGATTGCGAACAGAATGAGTGCAGCAATGTGTGCAACAATCATAAATACATGGTAAACGCGCTTATCTTTCAATTTGTCTGTAATAAATGTCATTGCAATATTTTGATCGCGCAAATATACAATAGGGAGACAAAGGTAGGTCATGTAGATCATCAAAAAGCGAGATGATTCATCGGTCCAGCTCAAAGGAATGTTAAATATATAACGACAACCAACTTGCAATAGTACGATTGCTGTCATTATTAATAATAAAATACCTGAAAATTGAGCAGTAAATGTTGCTATGGGCGCGTTGATTTTATTCAATGCGTTTTCAATACCCTTAAACATATAATCACCATTCGAAACTATCGTTAGCACATTGGCTTTGTTGTTAACTCAATGTTTTCGCATTAACTTAAATGTGTCTGCTGATATTCTTTATAGTCAGTTCACGCTGTCATAGTTAGTTCACGCGGTAAGCACTTCCTGTACTGTTTATGACCAATCCAATTTTCTTTTTTGTTCATTTTATCGAGCAAAATAATAGCATTTGAAGCTTATTAAGCCGTGATGCCTTTCTCAAACGAACAATTTTTGTCATTATTTGTCTATTGCGTGTCACATTTTAACCGTTTTGGGGGCGGCAGGCCCCCGGTAAGAATGGCTACTATGCTTTGCCATTTGAGCCGAATAATCTGATTTTGTGTTTAACCACTTTCATCATTGATGAAATACCAGAATTATTGACATCCGCTAAGATGAAGTCGTCAGGGTTAGAAGCCCAATGAGCCTGGACTCCACGAATAAAACCTTGGCGTAATTCAGTATCGACATTAATTTTAGCCACACCGCGTTTAACCGCTTCGAGTACTTGGTCATCAGGTACGCCGGAGCCGCCATGCAACACAATCGGTTTTTTTACAGCTTGTTTTATTTCGGATAGTCGTTCGAATTTAAGTTCTGGTGTTGTTTTATAGACACCATGAGCGGTACCGATAGAAACGGCTAAATAATCCACTCCTGTTCTATCTGAAAAGTCGAGTGCTTCCGCAACCGTTGTAATCATGGCATCTTTTTCGTCAACGGTGATGTCGTCTTCTGTTCCACCTATCTTGCCTATTTCACCTTCTGAGCCAAGACCAAGCGCATTAGCGACTTCTACTACGGCTTTGGTTATGCGTATATTGTCTTCAAACGGGAGTGCCGAGCCATCAAACATTAGGGACTGGAAATCTCGAGTTGCTGCTTCCATACACTGTTCGAATTTACGGCTGTGATCGAGATGAATACAGATTGGTACAGTAATATTGTGATGCTGAATAAGCGAGTCTACGGCGTCTCGTAGTGGCTTCATCCCCATCTCATTTATAGCTTTTTGGCCTATCTGAATCATGATAGGAGACTGCTCTTCTTGTGCAGCAAGAAGGACCGCTTTGATTGTTTCTAAGTTGTGTGCGGTGAAAGCACCAATTGCGTAGCCATTATCCCACGCCTGTTGAATCATTGTTTTTCCAGATAAGTAAGGCATTACCAGTTGTCCTTTTTATTTGTTCGTTAATGTAGAAATTATCAGCTATTCGAGTTCATTTATGTTAAGTAAAACTCATTTTATGACATAAATGTACATTAATGGACAAAAATGAGCGTTTGGGCACATTCTTAAATAAATAAGAAAAGAGAGAATAGTTGAAGGAAGAAATGAAGGTAAAACTTAACGAATAGCATAAAAAACACGAAAAAAGATGGCACTTAGTGGCCATCTTGTTAATTTATATGTTCGACTTATTTATATAGACGTTATGGATTTATAACAATAAGTCGGCCGATATCAGCGATTGACATAAATTCATATTTGGTCATTATTTTACATTTTTGTCTAATAACCCTTCCGCTAACGCTGGTGCTAATCCTGGTGCTAATGGCAATCTAGGAATTAGTAGGCAATGCATGAGATGATAAATATCTTGTTTTCCGTCCCATACTTTTGCCGATACTTGGTTATTAGGATCAAGTTCTTGCCACCAAGAACAGCCTTCGTAATCCATTAGGTACGTGCGACAATAATTCCACCAAGTTTGATAATACTGTTCGTATTTTTCATCTTTGGTAACAGTATACAGTGCGTAAGCGGTACCAATAGCTTCTACAGGTGTCCATCGAATACGTTCTCTAACCACTGGCTTTCCGTCCCAATCGACGGAATAAACAAAGCCGGGTGCGCCATCCACAGACCAAGCGTCTCGAACGGTTGCATCAAATAGTCCTTTGGCATCTTCCAACAGCCATTCAGGTGCTTCTGCACCGATTTCAAGTAATGTTGCTCTTAGGTGACAAATCAAACGTCCCCACTCAATCCAGTGCCCCGGAGTACCTCCATAAGCTCTAAAGTGGCTAGCAGGCGTTTCTTTATTATAATCAGGTAGTGGATTCCAGTTTGAATCGAAATGTTCATTGACTCGATAGTTAAGACTTTTGGCTGTTTTGTGAATCATAAATTCAGTAATATGCAGCGCTCGATCTAGCCATTTTTGGTCTTTTGTTACGTCGTATACAATCAAAAACGCTTCAACAGCGTGCATACTTGCATTACCACCACGATAGTCTTCGGTCTCAGAGAACTTTTCATCCCACGATTCCAAACACATCTGTTCTTCTTCACTCCAAAAATATTGTTCAACTACTTTTATCGCTTCATCCAATAATGCTTGAGCTCTAGGGTGACCGGTTGTCACAGCGCTGGCTGCGCCTAGCAACACAAAACAGTGTTGGTAGCCTTGTTTTGAAGGATCAGAAACACCGTCGCCTTGGTTATCTATTGTTGCATACCAACCGCCGTATTTTTTGTCTTTTAGTGGACCTTCTAATGCTGCAATACCATGTTCCACTAAGTCATATGCGCCGGGACGTCCCATTAAGGCAGCAAGAGAGTAACAATGTAGCATTCTGGCTGTGATCCACAGACGAGTTCCCATTTCTTCGCGTATATTGCCGTTGTTACCTATCCAGCCGAATCCATTAGGCACAATGGCGTTTCTGCCAAATTCAAAAATGCGGTCTGTTTCTGTTTCCAACCAAGAATTATGCGATCGGGTGTTAATCCATTTCATACAATATTTCCTCTCTTTAAAACAAATAATTCGATAGAGTTCATAGCAACTAAATTTGTTGATTATTAATCGATAAGTTACTAATCGGTAAGTTGTTAATATATATGACTTTATTTTTATGTCGTAACATGCTTGTAGCCATTACAAATGAATGTTTTTGAGTACCAATACACAGCCAATAACAAAAAGTAAGCTATGGACGATATGGTGGTAATTAATTTTGTATTTTTGTAGTAGGTGATAGCCCACCATTCCACCCGTCATACCAACTAAAAATGCCGGCATAGCCCAAGAGACATAGTGTTTTACTTCTGCGGTAATCAGTCCCTCGTATTGAAAACTGACGATAGCGCCGATCATTTGCAGCATGAAAAAGAATGCTAAGGTAGATTTGGCTTGGTCGGCGGTCCATGGTTGCATTGAAGTGTAAGCAATGACAGGTGGTCCCGCTTCTCCAACACTTGCTCCTAATACACCAGACGCAAATCCAGCGCCAAGCGTTACAGGAACCGAGGTTTTATTAAATAAGGGCTTGGATGAGCGCATTGAGTGCAGACTAGAGATGATCAACACTACACCCATGCTAACTAAAATGTAGGAAGAGGGCAGGCTAGCAAGTAATTTTGCGCCGATAAAAGAGGCAGGTACAGAGCCTGCAACTAAAATTAATCCTGCACGGTATTGAACATGATGCCGCATTTTCCAAACGATAGGCCATGTCACTATCCAACCGAAAATTCCAGCAATGGGCACGGCCATTTTAGCGTCGATGGTCATAGACAGCAGAGGCACCGATACTAAAGCAAGCCCAAAGCCAGTTAGCCCTTGGGTAAAACCACCAAGTAAAATGATGCATGAGATGATGATAATTGTACTGTCCATTAGATTCCTTAAAAAATCGGCCAAAGAGGTTTAAACATTGAACACGGTTTGTCGTTAGGGACGCATTTTTTCCCGATTGAATATCAGTTTATTAGTGCTAGGCTATTTGACACTAAAACGATGAATGGTCTTCTGTTCATAAACGTCTCCAGGATCTAGACGCGTGCTAGGAAAGTGAGCATGGTTCGGGCTATCTGGGAAGTGCTGTGTTTCTAGACATAAACCAGAAAATGCTTGGTATCGGTATCCATTGCGGGCAATCCAAGGCTTATTAGATAATTTGCAACCGTTGTAGAACTGAACGCCAGGTTGAGTGGTCAGTACTGTCATTAACCGACCGCTATCTGCTTCGTAAAGATCAGCCGCGATAGAGTAGCCGTTGTGCTTATTTCTTTGGTGTAAGACGTAGTTGTGATCAATACAGCCATTTGGCATTAGGGACATATTTTCCTCAATACTGGTCATGGAAGTGAAATCTAGTCCAGTATTTTGCACGGATAATAACTCGCCTGTCGGGATCGATTTTTCATCCACAGGGGTGTAGAAATCGGCATATATTTTCAATTTATGTTTATCGACGCTACCTGAATCGTGACCCGCTAGATTATAATAACTATGATTAACTAGGTTTATAACAGTAGGTTGATCTGTCACCGCTCGGAAGTTGTAGTGAACTTGATTGTTTCGGTCTAATCCAATGGTATGCACAACATTAAGTGTGCCTCCGTAACCAGACTCTCCATGAGGCGATACGCGACTGAAATGAATGAGTATTTGTTGCTCATTTTGTTCAATAGCATAATCCCAAACATATTTATCAAACCCTTTAGTTCCACCGTGCAAATGTTGCTGGGTGGAGGGTTCGTTGGTCTCTAATTGGAATTCTTTTCCATCTAGAGAATATCGACCATCTCGAATTCTGTTGGCATATCGGCCAGCAATAGCGCCAAAGAATGGATGACCTTGTAGGTAATTGTCTAACGTTTTGTAGCCCAGAACGATATCTGCTATCTGGTTATTTCTATCCGGAGCTTGGATAGAAGTAACAATACAACCAAAGTTTGTTACTGATATTTTCATGCCATTGCTGTTGGAAAGAGTGAAAAGCTTAACGGGTGTATCTTGGCCTGGTACTTTTCCCCATTGGGTTTCAGTAAATTGCATGGCACTGCCTTTTATATCAATGATTAACTAGATAGTTGATTTAACTATCGTTCTTATATGGGCTAATTCGTTCTTTAAGTTGTCAGCTACTACTTAGGTTCTCAGGTACTATTTTATTTTCGGCTCAAGTCCTGATGTGACGCGTAATTGCTCTAAGATTGCCGACCAATCTTGTTGGCCGCGCCCAGCTGCTCGAGTGATGTTGTACAGTTCACGTGAGGCCGCGCCGCATGGAACAGGCACATTTACTTGGTTAGCAAGATCGAGAGCAATACCAATGTCTTTATGAGCAAGATCGACCATGAAAGCGGGTGACAAATCACCAGAAAGCACTTTGCCTGGCCAGGTGGTGGTAAAGTGGCCTTTTCCAGCAGGTGTACCGCTCATCACCGACATTGCTGTGTCGAAATCAAGCCCAATCGCCTCTGCTAAAGTAATGGCTTCCGCAGATAAAGCATTCAAAGCAATACTCATATAGTTATTAATAATTTTCACTCGAATGCCTTTGCCTGCACCACCAGCATCTACGGTTTCATTACCCATGCAATCAAAAAGAGGTTGAGCTTTAGCAATTTGTTGTTTGCTTCCGCCTGCCAGAATCAGCAGTTCACCTTTAATCGCGTGATCGGATGTGCGTCCTACAGGCGCTTCCATCATTTCTAAACCCAGCTCTTCCATATCACTAATCAGCTTGTCGGTTTCAAAAGGATGAATGGTCGACATATCAATCAATAGCGCATCTTTGCTCATAGTGGATGTAATACTATTTTCACCGAACACAACATTTCGAACCAATGCCCCGTTTGGCAACATGGTGACGATAAATTCGCTATTAAGAGCCGCATCTGCGGGAGAAGTTGCCGCTGTCGCCCCAACGCTTACTGCTGCTTGTACCGCTTGTTCGTTTATATCGAAGACCTTTAAACTGTGACCACCTTTAATTAGATTAGCCACCATTGGGCTACCCATTTGACCTAGACCGATAAAGCCGATAGTTGACATGTTTGTTTCCTCAAACTGTGTAATACGATTTTGGCTAAATATAACCTTTTTTACGAAAACTACCGTAATGAATGTCACATTTTGTTGTTTTATGTTCGTTTGTTGTTGTTTTGTGATTGTAATCCCATAAGGCGTTGGCAA
Source organism: Vibrio sp. TH_r3 (assembly GCF_033101115.1). NCBI lineage: Bacteria > Pseudomonadati > Pseudomonadota > Gammaproteobacteria > Vibrionales > Vibrionaceae > Vibrio > Vibrio sp. TH_r3. The sequence goes on from NZ_JAWMPW010000002.1 coordinate 107,090, forward strand.
AATCTTATAATGTTGCTCAATACAAACCATAGTTGTGACGTTATATAACGTTTAATTTAAAAGAGAACGAAATAATGCCGATAGCGTGTCTTGGAATTACTGTGCTCGACAGGATTCAACGAGTAAACGAACTGCCTACAAAAGGTGGAAAATTTGTTGCTAATGAATACTTTGAAGTTGGAGGAGGGCCAGCGGCTACCGCTGCAGTAGCCGTTGCAAAACTAGGTAAAGAAGTGGACTTTATTGGTCGTGTCGGTGGCGATTCTGTTGCGGACACAATGTTAAAAGAATTAGCCAGTTATGGGGTGAATATTGGTAATGTAATTCGAATTGAAAACGCTTCTTCGGCATTTTCTGCCGTGTTGGTTGATGATTCGGGTGAACGTATGATCATTAATTACCAAGATAAGCTATTGAACCGTGATATCGAGCCATTAAGAAGTGTTGATTTTTCCACATATTCTACGCTTTTATGTGATGTTCGATGGCCTGAAGGAGCAAAATATGCGCTACAGCAAGCGAAATTACATCATGTTCCTTCTGTGCTTGATGCCGATTTATCACCTGATCCAATTGATGAACTAGTGCAACTAGCTGATCATGTAGTCTTTTCTGAGCCAGGGCTAGAAAAATACACGAATAACAGCGATCCAATTGAAGGGTTGAAAATTGCTCAAAAAAGGACAGAATCCAAGGTTTATGTTACAGTCGGTTCAAAAGGTTGTTATTGGTTAGAAGAAGGTGACCTAAAACACCAAGCAGGTAAAAAAGTGCATGTTGTCGATACAACTGGCGCAGGTGATGTTTTTCATGGTGCGTTTGCTGTCGCCGTCTGTGAACAGATGGCAGCGAGGGAATCAATTATTTTTTCCAATACCGTTGCTGCTGTTAAATGTACAAAATTAGGTGGGCGAGAAGGTATCCCAAATAGAGATACGGTTAACGCCGAAATTAAAAATTAACGACAAGGTTTACCATGACTAATCCGAGACAAGACAAACTTCTACAATTGGTTATTGATAAAGGTTACTGTACGGTTGACGATTTAGCTGAATTTTTACAGGTTTCCACCCAAACAATCAGACGCGATATTAAAAGATTAAGTGATGCTCGATTGATTGTTCGCCACCATGGAGGAGCCAGCTCTCCTTCTAGTACGGTTAACCTAGACTATGAAATACGTAAAGTATCTGAAACTGACGAGAAGAATGCCATTGCAGCTAAAATCGCAGCAATGATTCCAGACAACTCGACCGTATTTTTAACTATTGGAACAACTACTGAGATAATCGCGACTCACTTAGTTAAAAAAAATAATCTGCAAATTATTACCAATTCATTACGTGTAGCCAATGTACTGCATAGTAATAATAGTTTTGATGTTTTAATTCCTAGTGGAAAAATTCGTGCGAGCAATGGAGGCATTGTCGGTACAAAAGCACTCGATTTTGTAAAGAACTTTAGATTTGATTATCTCATTACTAGTGCGGGCTCTATCGATGAAGACGGAACACTTTTAGAATATGACCTTAATGAAACGGCCATTGCGCAATCTGTTATGCAGTCGGCAAGAAATGTGTTTGTTGCGATCGATTCAACCAAATATACACCGAAAGGATCGATTGAATTGGGTCATATAAGTGAAGCAACGGTCTTTTTTACCGACGATTTGCCGCCGCAGCATATTCAAGAAGTGCTCAATCATACGGACGTTAAACTTGAAGTTTGTCGTTAGTATTTTGTCTAGAGAGTAAATAATTGTCCTGAGACAATTAACCCATCATAATCAACACGGAATTTACATTCAGCTGACCAGTAGCGAACCAAGTTCCCTCGATTTGCGTAGTAAGATATTCACAGAAATTATTTGTCATACAAAATGACAGTATAAATACGACCGCAAATCTAAGGGGATAAACATGAAAAAAAATAATCAGATCCAGACCATAGCAGTAAATGATTCTAATGAAAAATACAGCGTTTTATTTTTTCTAGAAGGCATTACTCTACTATGTTTTGTTTTTATCGTTCTTTCTTTTACGATTCCTTACAGCGCAATAGCAATGAAAATGATAGTGAGCTCAATTATAGTTGGAAGTTGTAGCTCTATTGCGATTTTAGCGTTCGCTAATGCAAGGATAGGAGTTGAAAGAGGATTATTTACCAAACCGGTTTTAAAGCAACAATTTAACCATCAGTCTTAAACCATTAGGTTTGATTGGTTATTTGTAGCAAAAAAGATGTATTAGCTTCCAAAAATAAAGGTAAAATTATTGTTTTATCACCAAGTAACATACCTTTTTTCAAAGAGAGATAGCTAATGGAAGCGTTTGAAACATTACTTAAAATTGCACAGCGCAAAGCTGAGTTTGATAAAACCAGTAGCTGGTCAAACGGTGCGCAGACTTATATCGATGAAATTAAAAATGAAATTGATGAAGTGGTCGAAGAATTGCCTCAAGGAAGAGTGTGTTATTTAGAAGATGAATTAGGCGATGTTTTATGGGATTACCTAAATATGCTGGTCGCTTTAGAGCAAGAAAAAGGGATAAATATTGCTTCTGTTTTGCAACGTGCTTGTAATAAATATGAGCAACGAGTGTCGGGAATCGAAGCCGGTAAACAATGGCAAGAGATTAAAGCCCTACAAAATGTCGTGTTAGCGGAAGAACAAGCAAAGTTAATAAACAAATAACAATAAAGAAAGGGCTTATTTGAAATGTAAATAAGCCCTTATTATTAAGCTACACTAGTTTGAGTTTTAAGTTTGTTTTTACCTAATACCCAGATATCGTAGTCACGAAGTACGTATAACGTAAAACATGCTGCTAGCATTGGCCAAGCAGCAAAAAACAATAGGTTGTTGAACGGATCTAAATAGTTACCAAAAGCCGACAGAGTTGAGCCTGTGTGCAGCACCAATACAGCCAAATAGGTGACTTTTTTCCATAGCCCTAATGTAAATGCGCCGATAAATAACACTTGCGCGATACCCAATCCTACCGCCGCATTGGTTGGTAAACTGATGTTATAGAATGCAGAAAAAACTCTAGCAGTGTGTTCTGGTACCATGACTTTATCTAATGCCCACGCCATAAATACTACCGCGATACCGACTCGCAAAGCGAGCAAACAAACGCCTAATTGTTTTTCTAATGTTACTTGGTCCTTTTGAAGCATACTGATTTCCTTGATGATAAGTTAAATTAAAAAGACCGTGTTAGATCACATTTTCTTTCACACAAGAACGAACTTTTTAAATCGATACGAGTTAATTAATGAGATAAGTAAGAATTGGCATATGAGTGTTCTATTGGTGTAGATATGCTATGTGAGAGGTTATAGGCATCCATTAAAATATCGTCATTTAGTGATGATATTCGTTAACAAAGCGAATCGTGCTTGTCTCGAATTATTTTTGCTATGAAAATTAATTGGATAGCGAGAGTATGATGAAAAAAAACCTATCAATAATAGCTTTAATGTTTCTGATTTTTGTTCCTATACCGGAAGTCAACGCCATGCCTAGTAACAGAATAGTCAAATTTAGCGAATTACCTTATAGCGACATAAAGTCAGGCACGTTATTCTTAAAATCGGAAAACGGCTATCAATATCAATTGACACAACAAAGCGATTTTCAAGTTGACGTTACTGGTATGTTGGCTAGAACAGTGTTGACTCAATCATTTGAAAATAGCTCTGATCAGTGGATGGAAGCCATTTATCTATTTCCGTTGTCGGAAGATTCAGTGGTTGATGCAATGGAGATGGTTATCGGTGAAAGAACGATAGTCGGTGAAATCCGTGAAAGAAAACAAGCGGATCAACTTTATCAACAAGCTAAACAACAAGGAAAAAAAGCCAGCCTATTGAGCCAAAAACGTCCGAACATGTTTGTCAGTGAAGTTGCTAATATTGCGCCTGGCGAGACTATTAAAGTCACTATTCATATTTTACAGCCCGTAACTTTTAATAATGACGAATTTTCATTACGTTTACCGCTGACCATTACCCCAAGATTCACTCCTCATAACATTGAGCAGAATCAGATTGACTTAGTAGGTGAGGAGTTATCGTTTTCAGGCGATTCTGGGTGGGCTTCCACTAAGCAAAGTCAAAGTGAACATCTTCCACAAGTAGTAGCCGTTAGTTCATCGCTCTTAGATGAAAATAAAGACTTTCAAAGAGTTAATATTAATGTGGCATTGACTGTAGGATTGTCCTTGCACAGTATCACTAGTGATAATCACAAAATTCAGCAATCAAAAGTCCAAGCGAAGACGGATAGTTACCAAATTAAACTAACATCTAAGCATGACGAAAAAGTAAGGTTAGATGCTGATTTTGTATTGCGCTGGAAACCTAAAATGCACGATGTACCTCAGGCTGCATTATTTAGTAAAACAGATGACCACGACCAATTTGCTTTACTAATGTTGATGCCACCAAACAGTAAGCAAGTTCAGTCTATTAAAAAAGAAGTGATTTATATCATTGATACCTCTGGTTCGATGGGTGGAACGAGCATACGTCAGGCTAAAGAGGCGCTTAAATTTGGATTAACCACTCTTGATGAACATGATACGTTCAATATTATTGAGTTTGATAATCAAGCTTCGGTCATGTTCTCTCAAAGTCTTCCTGCTAATAGCAGCAATATTTATACGGCAACACATTGGGTTGAACAGTTGCATGCGGATGGTGGTACGAATATGGCGTCCGCTTTGTCTTTGGCATTGAATACTAGAAGTGAAAATGATCGGTTAAGACAAGTCATTTTTATTACTGACGGTTCTGTCGATAATGAAGTTGAACTATTTAACTTCATTGAATCAAATTTAATGGATACCCGTTTACATACTGTAGGAATTGGTTCGGCACCAAACAGTTATTTTATGTCGGAAGCAGCGAAAGCAGGCAGGGGAAGTTATCGGTATATAAGTGATTTAAATAAAGTTCAGCTACAGATGGCGGAGTTATTTAATGATATTAGTCGTCCCTTAATGCAAAACCTTAAGCTGAATTGGCCCGCTGATAAGGTTGAGTTCTATCCGAAAAAAATCCCCGACCTTTATGAAGGTCAGCCTTTGGTTATTACCGCACGCTGGCCGAAAGATAGCATTAGTGATACAGCCAAAATGTTGTCTATTTCAGGGCGACTGGCTAACAACAATTGGCAACAATCGGTAAACTTAGCCCAGTCGAGTAAACAAAATGGTATTGATAAAATTTGGGCAAGAGAGAAAGTAAGAGATTTAACCCAAGAATATCGCCGTACTGGAGAAGAACAGCGTGAATCGCTACAACAACAAATTGTAACCTTGTCTCTTCACCATCAGATAATGTCGCCGTACACAAGCTTCGTTGCAATAGAACAAAAAGTATCTCGTCCGATAGAAGATAAGTTAAACAGTCTACAAATTAACAACTTGATGCCAAAAGGGTCACAATTAACAGTGGTGCCAATGGCCAATACGTCGTTGGGTATTCAGTACACGATGACACTGGCGTTATATATGTTGTTAGTTTCGTTATTTATAGCGGGTGTTTATTACCTTGGCCGATTGAAGCTGCGTTATAAATAACTTGTAGCTGAAATAACATGGTTGCAAAGTTAGCAAGTCGCCTGTGGCAAAAAGGGATTGTTATTAGTCTAGCGATTTCTGTACTAGCGACTTTTTCTCTTGTTGGTCAAGGGCTTTATATGCAAGGAAAAGCAGTAGTCGCTCAATTTCTTTTGGAGCAAGCTTGGCAAAAACAGAAAAAGAAAAATTTACTGGGTATTAAACCCTGGTCTTGGGCGGATATGTACCCAGTCGCGGAGTTACAAATGACGCCACTGAACCAATCATTTGTTGTCGCCAATACTGATTCTGGACAAGCATTGGCGTTTGCTCCCGGATTAAATGGAATGAGCGATAACAACCTACATGTTATATCCGCACACAACGACACACATTTTAGGCGACTTGGTGAATTAAAGGTCGGCGATGAACTTGAACTAACCTTATTTGAGGCAGAGCAATTTATCGCCAAACAATTTACTGTTATTAATATTGATGTATTCGATATTGAACAACATCAACTAGTGGTTGATTCGTCCAACAATACGACTCAGCAGCTTATCTTAATAACTTGTTTCCCTTTTGCTAACCATAGCCAAACAACGACACAGCGCTTAGTTATCACCGCTGTTGAATAGCAAGCCATTAAATCCAAGGAACTAAGATGAATTGTATAAAGAGTATCGTATTTTTATTTTTGTCTGTATCAACAGCATTTGCAGGTAGCGTAACATTCCCTCAATATGGTTTTTCGATAGATATGTTAGATGCTAAGCCTACTGGACAAGCAAACCATCCATTGATGATGTTTCTACCAATAAATAATAATTTTCATGCGAATGTAAATGTTCAGATCCAAACCTTTGATGGTCCGATGGATGAATATGTTGAGTTATCAGAATCTCAATTTAAACAACTTGACTTTAAAGTTCTTTCTTCTGAATTTAATAAGCAACAAGTTATATGGGAGTACACTGGTGAATCTCAAGGTAGGAGACTACATTGGTACGCTAAAGCTATTAAAGCAAATAGCTCAATTTACCTTGTTACTGCTATTGACGAGCAAGAGTCTTGGAAAACTAATAAAATTAAATTGAAATCTACAGTTGACAGTTTTGAGTTAAAATAAGTCGGTTAGGTTAATTTTGGGTCTAACAACCTCAGCCATACGGCTGAGAATTAGAACTATCCATGTTTATTTATGATGATTGATTACATTTGGTTGTTTTTTTGTGAGTAATAATCAAACCTGTCGTTAACGTAGCGGCAATCGCCACACAAATCCAAGTACCGTAAAAATCTAACGGGTTGTTTATTGCTACTAATATGGTTGTCATCCAAAATCCAACTGTAATTCCTGTTAAGTGGCCTCGTAAATTCTTTTTAAAGTTATCTAGCATTTAATGCTTATCCTAATGAAACATTTAATAATGACTATTATTACACGGTTAAAAACAATAATGGTCAAGATTTTCATTACAGTTTAGTCGGTTATATCATCTTTAGGCATAACAACAAGGAGACCTACTATAGTGCAAGTTTGTATAGGTTACCGTTGTCGGTACTAAAAAATAGTTCCCCACTAGGAGACGTTTCAATATCTCGAATGCGTTCCCCAAGATTGACTAGAATCCGCTCTTCTTTTACTGCATTGTTCTGACCGTCCAAGGTTACAACATTAATATGCATTGCCTTTAACGCACTAGACAATAATTTGCCATTGAGTTTAGGAAACTGTGTGCCACGATAGAGAAGTAGGCTGCTTGGTGCGATTGACGGTATGTACACCTTAGTTGGTGAGGTTATACCTTGTTTTTCGGTTGATTCACCCACGCTAATTGGTCCCCAATACTCTTTACCATGAGAGGTTATTGGCCAGCCGTAATTGTTTGCTCTATTAATTAAGTTAATTTCATCACCCCCTCTAGGACCATGTTCAATTGACCAGAGGTTTAGAGTCTTAGAATCAAAATATAGACCTTGTGGGTTACGGTGACCATAGCTCCATATTTGCGCTAAGGCATCTTGCTTTCCGATAAAGGGATTGTCTGAAGGCGTGCTACCATCTGGATTTAAGCGTACAATACTGCCAGCGTGAGAGGTGAGGTCTTGTCCGTTATTTCGTTCTCCACGATCACCAATGGAAAAATAAACGTGGCTATCATCAAAGGCAATTCTACTGCCGAAATGGCGATTTGTCTCGGTAGTGGAAATCGACACGAATATAGTTTTCCAATCGGAGATAGTACCATCAGAGTAACGTGCGGTAGCTAGTGCAGTGGCTCCTTGTTCTTCAACATTTTTGCTATAAGTAACGTAAATCTGGTTTTGTTTAAAAGGTGAACGAGCAATATCAAGCAGTCCACCTTGACCTTTATCCCATACATCAGGCACATTCGCGACAACGGTTTGTTTGCCGGTAAGTAGATTGACGTGTTTAATTGTGCCACTTTTTTCCGTAACCAACATCGAATCTTGATCAATGTAGGCTAAGCCCCAAGGGATATCCATCCCTTCCGCAATCTTTACTGTTTCATAAGCTTGAACGCTATTAACGGAAAAAATAATCAGTATTACTATCTTTATTGCATTGAGTCGTTTCTTCATTGCATCACCAAAGTTAATAAATAGACCATGATATTTTTAGTCGTGTAAATAATAGTTAATTCTAGACCTTAACTTGGTGAACGACGGTATTATTTGAGTAAAACAATATTCGTACTTAATGTCTCATATCTGGCAGGTTATTAACCACATGTGGACGTTTCTTCACTAAAAACCACAGCAGACTACCGATAGCACCAATAACAAACTGAATAGTACCAAGATTCTCAATTAAAGATTCAGGACGTAAGGAAACTAACAGCATGCCAATTGAGCCGCACATCATTCCAGAAAACTGAATAATAGCGACGGCTGAACCCGTATCTTTATCTTGTTGGTTTAACATCAAATTGGTACCAGGCACTCGATTGGTTATTACCGTCAATGTTGCGGGTGCAGCGATAAACGCGAATACCCAAGGCGACAAATCACCTATCGTGTAGGTCAATATTCCACATACCGTGAGTAAAGCAAAGCAAGCCGATATTATGCTTGGAATGGCGATCGTCTGTGATATTTTTATATAGATTCTAGGGCCAAATGAAGCAAACAGGGCATTAAAAGCAAAAGCATAACTGAATTGTTGCTCGGTTAATCCAAAACCATCAATATAAATGTACGACCCTGCCGCCAAAAATGCCATCATTGCCATTGGTGCAATAGAAAAAATAGCTAATAGAGATAAAAAACGTGGGTTTTTCAATACCACAGCCAAACGTCCCCAAGAGCGTAACATTGAGCCGGTATATCTATCTTCTAATGTCTCTTGGTAACAAAAAGCGAATATCGACGACAACGCACCAAAAACAGCCAGAGCAATAAACATCATATGCCAAGACGCGATTTTAAGTAAAAAGGCACCAATTACTGGCGCGACCATCGGGGCGATTATCACCAGTGACATTATAGTTGCCATGATTCTTTCTCTTTCTCTGCCATCATATAAATCTTTTACAATGGCGGTGGCGACAACGGTAACTGCACTGCCTCCAAAAGCTTGTACCACTCTAGCGGCAATTAACCACTCAATACTACTGGTTAATGAGCATAAAACACTTGAGATAACATAAATTGCGATTCCAATTAGCATTATCGGTTTTCTGCCATATTTCTCGCTTAATGGTCCCCAAAATAATAAGCCAAATGCGTAGGTTCCAAAATAAACACTCAAGGTTAGATTTACCATGGTTTGGTTGGTATTCAGCAGTTCGACCATTTGCGGCAGCGCGGGTAAATAGAGATCAGTTGTCAGTGGTGGAAAAGCGCTGATCAATACTAAAAAAATCAGGGTTCCATTTTTGCCCAAAATGGGTTGTTCTTTTTTCAAGTTGTTACTCCAAAATAAAGTTGGATTATTCCGAATGAGACATTTTTAGAATGACACTGCTTTTCAGAATGTTGTTAATTTATATTGGTTGATGTATCGCCAATAAGGTGTGTTATATCTTCAGAATAATTGTGTAAATGATTCACCTCATAGAAAGCCAAAACGCTTCATTTGAGGTTATTGTTGACTCTTTGTAATAACGAGCGGAGCATTTCAGATTCCTGTTGATTAAAATCGATTAACATATCGTGGATAAAGGCCGCTTCAACTTCATCCAGTCGCTTAAGCAGAGTGAGGCCTTTCTCCGTCAACGCTAAAAGCACCGAACGTTTATCCTCAGGGTTTTCTTGTTTAGTAATCAGATCTTGCTTCAATAGTCTGGCAATAATTCGAGCAATCTGCGCTTTATCCCTGTTCATCGATTGTGCAAGAACTTGTTGTGAAACTGCACCTAAACGTAAAATACTACTCATTGCTTTATGCTCAATAGGCGAGAATTCGACTTTTTGACGGGTTACTTCAGCGACCATTTTACAACGCGTTTTCATGTGAATTTCGCGTAATGCATGATGGATTTGGCGGTAAGTTGATGTTGACACAGAAATCTCTCGAATAATTATTATCGTTAGTTAGTGCGTGAATGCTGTTATTAGTTGACTGAGTCAACGATATTAGGGTTATTAGTTGATCATGTCAACTAATAAAGTGCCACTTATGCAGAAAATGAACCTATTTCATTCCAAGGCGTTTCATCAGTCGATGCAGATTGCCTGAATCGACTTTTAACAATCGTGCGGCGGCTGCCCAGTTGTTACCGGCTTGGCTATAAGCATGATTTATCAGGTTTATTTGAAACTCATTGGTCGCACTTTTTAAATCGGTTGCTTGCAATGGCAGATTGATAGAAAGGGATGAATTATCGCAAGAAAGCGAACTAATTACTGGGCTCAGCTCTGAATTTTCAGTAGAGATCGACGCACTTGATGAGGTGTGTTTTTCGAGATTAAAGTGATTTGGTAGTAGGACAATAATGTCCGATTTTGTTTCGGATCTAGCTAATACCGCCGCTCGATTAATCGCGTGTTCTAGCTCTCTTACGTTGCCTTGCCAGCTGTGATTTTGCAGTAATACACTGGTTAATGGGTCGATCTTTATATTTGTCACGCCAAGTTTATGTTGGCAACGTTCAGCAAAAAAACCGGACAGTAAAATTACATCCCTGTTTCGTTCCCGCAAGGGAGGCACGAAAATAGGGAATACGCTTAAACGATGGTATAAATCTGAACGAAAACGTCCGGCTTTTACCTCTTCATGCATAATACGGTTGGTTGCAGCAACGATACGCACATTGACCTTAATGTTGTTGTCATCCCCAACGCGTTGAATATCGCCATATTGAAGTACTCTAAGAAGTTTTGCTTGTAATGCCAGAGAGAGTTCGCCGATTTCATCGAGAAATAGTGTGCCGTTATCAGCAAGTTCAAATTTCCCTTTTCGGTTGCTTATCGCCCCTGTGAATGCGCCTTTTACATGACCAAACAGTTCACTTTCTGCTACAGATTCTGGTAATGCAGCACAGTTTAAATAGACTAAATTCTTGTTTGCTCGGCTTGACCCTGCGTGAATAGCCGCAGCGACTAGCTCTTTACCGACTCCCGTTTCTCCCATGATCAATACCGAAAGATCGGTATCGGCAACCGCTGAAATATGGGATTTAAGTTGCAGCATAACGTCTGAATCGCCAATGATTTCGCTTGGAACAATACTTTTGTTATTGGTTGAAGTGACAGGTGGATCAAATTCGACTTGGCTTTCAAGTTGTTCCATTAACAGGGCGGTATTTAAGCTACTCGCAGCTAAGGCACTGATCACTCTAAGATCTTGATTTTGGAATGAATCAAATTGCTTTGGATCAAACGCATCGATAGTGATTGCACCAATCAATCTGTCGTTAACAAATAGTGGCAATCCTATGCATGAGTGGACTCGGAAATCGTGCTTATGTTCGGGTATTAATCCGTCGTACGGATCGGGTAAGTCACTATCGGAAGGAAAGCGCACTATATCACCGGCTCGCGCAATGGCTTCTAATCTTGGGTGTTGTTGAATATCAAATCGTCGCCCAAGAACATCATCATAAAGACCATTGATAGCCAGAGGTACAAATTGTTGATCTTGAAAGTAAAGTAGTGCAGATGCGTCACATTTAACCACTTCTCTAATACTAGATAATAGTCTGGCAAATCTATCCTGGTCAGAAATACCTGAGGTTAAATCTAAGGCAATTTGAGCCCATTCTCTATTTAGGTTACTCATCATGTTTACTTTACTCTGGCCTACTTGGTAAGGTCACAAGTTTACTGTCTTTAAGACAAGAGTAAAGATTTGTTATTTTGACAGTGTTAAGGCAGCCAAGTCTGACTGCTTAACACTTTTACCTTTAAACTTTGCATAAGGTTTACTAAGTAAAACCCTTTAACTAGCAAAAACGTTATTCTGTCAAAAATGTGAGAAGAACCGAAGTTAAGCAATCAACGGCTTGTTCTAATTCTGGCAGCGTTGAGTTAGTAAAGTTTAACCTTAATGCTGCTTTTGATTGGTCTGGATTAGGATAAAATACAGGGCTTGGTACTACCGCAACACCTTTGGACAATAAAGCTGTCGCCAATTCAAAAGTATCGCACTGCGGTAACGATAACCAAATAAACATCCCACCATCAACGGATTGCAATTGACAGTCAGCCGGTAATTTTGCGTTTAATTCAGAATATAACTTCTGATATCGAGTTTTGTATAACGCGCGAATATTGTCGATGTGTTGATCAAAACGGTGGTCATTGAGTAACCCCAGTAATAGCGCTTGCATTGGAACACTTGAATGTAGATCTGCGCCTTGTTTGACCTTGATTAGAGGTTCTAAATAACGGCTTTTACCGGTAACAGAACCAAGTCTTAATCCTGGTGAAGCAATTTTAGAAAATGAACGAAGTACAATAGAGTGATCAGGGCAAAAGTCAGAGACCATGGCGATGGCATCGCCACTAAATCGTAGCTCCCGATAAGGCGCATCTTCAATTAGGGCAACATTATATTGAATGCATAGTTCTGCAACACGTTGGCGTGTTTGTAACGACCAACATACTCCGGTTGGGTTATGAAAATCAGGTACTGCATAAAACATTTTAGGTGATTGCTTGGCAAAGCACTGCTCTAGTTGTTTTAAGTCTGGGCCGAATTCTGTTTGTGCGACGGTAACAATATTTGCTTGGACTAAGCCAAATACTTGCATGGCACCAAGGTAACTTGGTGCTTCCATGACTACCACGTCATTGGGATCGATATACGCTCGGGCAATTAAATCTAAGCCTTGCTGCGAGCCAGTACACATCATGACACTGTGACTATCAGGCAATTGAAATCGTTCGGTTAAGTGGTCAAGCAGTGGTTGATAACCGGCTGTGTTGCCATATTGAAACACTTCAGGCATATCGGATAATGCTTCAAGTGTTGGCTTCATTAAATCAATTGGAAATGTGCTTTCGTCAGGTAATCCACCGGCTAAAGAAATCACGTTTTTATCACTGGCGGCACTGAGTATTTCACGAATATATGAGGATTTAATTTGTTGCAGTGATTGAGCGATTTCCATATTTTTGTCCGTTATTGTTTTGGTGAAGCTAGGGAGGGAACTAGCAAATAAAGTGAGTTGATAAATGTTACAGGGAGTTGTGCTTTGTTGCATGTCCGTTTATGCTTATCAACATGTCCATTTATGCTTTTAATTCACTTTTGGAACAATAGTTTTTCGGATGTATGTTTATGTTCGCGTAAATTTTTGTGGTGGGCTTTCTATTGATAAATTTTCTTTGAAAATACGTTGGAGTTATGAATAAACAACACTTGTCACGAATAAACGATGTCTTGTTTTATATCCATCAAGATATTACAAGAGAACTACCTGCCAAACAGTTAGCGGACGTTGCGGCGTATTCTGAACAGCACTTTCATCGCTTATTTAAGCAAGTAGTAGGTGAATCTATTCATCAATATATTCGCCGAACACGAATGGAATATGCGGCTAATCTTTTGATGTTCGATTCTAAGTCTTCAGTATTACAGGTTGCGAATAATTGCGGATTCAGTTCGGTATCATCATTTACCCGTGCTTTTAAAGCGACATTTATTTTGTCACCTGGGGAATGGAGAAAGCACGATTATCACACCGCTGATAAATCGTATTTAGCCGATGATGAGATAGCCGCAGGTTATGTGAGAGTTTCTCAAGTTGGCATTCCTAAACCGACCATTGTTGAGGTTGAAGAAAGAGATGTGGCCTATGTTCGCCATCAAGGTTATAACCGTTCGATTAAAAGAGCGTGGTTGGTGTTACAAGCTTGGGCGGAGTCAGAAGGTCGAAATTTCTCGGCTCAATATGGCTTACATCATTCAAACCCAGCGTTAGTTCCGTTAGAAAAATGTCGTTATGTAGCATGTATAGAAATAGATAAACGGCTCACATACCGAGGAGTGGTCAATCAACTTACGATTCCTAGCGGGCTACATGCCGTGTTTAGATTACATGGTGTTTATGGTGAATTGTTGCCACAAATTAGTCATATTCTAGAGCAATGGTTACCTGAGTCTGGTTTTAAGTTAGCGTCGACCCCGGCCTATGTGCATTATATTAAAAACCATTTTTTAACGATAGATGAACAGTTTGAATTAGACTTTTATTTGCCGATTCGGTTTTACTAACAATATGTAAAGTTTCTGGTTTTATTCATATTCTCTCCACAATTATAGTCGATTCTTTTTAAACATAAGAAGTAATGCTTAACGTTCTAACTTGGAGCATGGTATGAAAAATAGTCGAGTTGTGATCCTGTTGCTAGCCTTAGGCTGTTTGTTGATGTTATCTGGCTGTGTACACCCAATTTTTCCTCATCATTAAAGTCAATTTTATTAAGCTGGTTGAATAGAGTAAAGCTATATGAGGTTAAAGAATCCTATTAGTGGCCCAGTATTGATAAAAATGTAAATATGGCGCAGATATGCAGTATAGGGAAAACAACCCAAAGTCCAGAATACGCGTTAACAACACGAATTTACCCATGCAGAATAGTTGGTATTCTGGACTGTTAGGCGGTAATTATCTTAAAAGTCTATCCTTTGTTCTGTTTGACCATCGAAATATACTGCTTTGGATAAGTCAAAGTTAAGCGATGCCAGTTCTCCAACTTGACCGTCGAACTCGGGTGAAAGTCGGCATGCGACTTCTTGACCATTCACTTTTACCATTGCTATGGTATCGGGACCGGTCGGTTCTAACACTTCAATTTGTAGATTAAGGCGAGTAGAGGCACTTGTATCCTCACTGTCTGTATCGGTAATATGTTCAGGGCGTAAACCAATAACGACCTTATGCCCGTCTTGGCTGCGCATAGAGCTAGGCAGTTTAATATGATGTTCACTATTGGCACTGCCAACCACTTTAATTATCGGGTTTTGTTGTTCATCCAGATCAACCATGGTGTGAATAAAGTTCATTGATGGTGACCCCATAAAACCGGCTACAAACATATTGCTTGGTTTATTGTATATCTCTTTTGGTGTACCAAGTTGCTGTAATACGCCATCTTTCATTACAGCAATACGATCAGCCAGTGTCATGGCTTCTATTTGATCGTGGGTAACGTAAACAATAGTGGTATTTAATTGCTGATGTAAGCGCTTAATTTGATGGCGCATTTCTACTCTTAACTTTGCATCAAGATTTGATAATGGTTCGTCAAATAAGTAAAGTTTAGGTCGGCGAGCCAGTGCGCGTCCCATAGCTACTCGTTGCCTCTGGCCTCCAGAAAGTTGCGATGGCTTACGATCGAGTAGTTGGTCCATTTGCAGCATTTCAGCCACGCGTTTGACTTCTGCATCGATTTCATCTTGAGGCATTTTTTTGATTTTTAAGCCAAATGCAATGTTACCTCTCACCGTCATATTTGGATAGAGAGCATAAGATTGGAAGACCATGGCAATATCGCGATCTTTGGGTTCGACGTTTGAAACATCGATGCCATCAATTAGAATTTGTCCTGAGTTTATCTCTTCTAAGCCTGCGATGGTGTTCATTAGTGTGGATTTTCCACAACCGGAAGGGCCAACCAAAATAAGAAATTCACCAGAATCAATACTGATATCTATACCTTTTAGGGTTTCTACGTCCGCATTGCCGTAAGTTTTGCGGATCTGTTTTAAATCGAGAGTCGCCATTATTATTATCCTTTTACTGATCCAGCGGTTAAACCACGAACAAAATATTTACCAGCTAATACATACACGACTAAGGTTGGTAGCGCAGCGATAATAGCGCCTGCCATATCGACGTTATATTCTTTGATGCCAGTACTGGTATTGACTAAATTATTTAAAGCAACGGTGATCGGTTGAGTTTCTGATCCCGAATACACAACGCCAAACAAGAAGTCATTCCAAATAGAAGTAAACTGCCAAATGACGGTAACCATGATGATAGGTGTCGATAGCGGTAGCATGATTTTAAAGAAGATTGTAAAAAAGCCGGCGCCATCTAGTTTTGCTGCTTTGACTAATTCGTCAGGGATGCCAACATAAAAGTTTCTAAAAAACAGAGTGGTAAACGCTAAACCATAAATAACGTGCACAATAACAAGGCCAGTAGTGGTGTTGGCTAAACCAAGTTTGCCAAGAGTTGTCGCCATAGGAAGCAGTACGACTTGAAAAGGAATAAAGCAACCAAATAACATGGCGCTGAAGAACAAGTTCGATCCTCTAAATTGCCATTTACTGATTATATAACCGTTGAATGCGCCTAATAATGTTGAAATGGCAACAGCAGGGATAACCATTTGGAATGAATTCCAAAAATAACCTTGAACGCCTTCACATTTCACGCCGGTACAAGCTGTACTCCACGCCTTTATCCATGCGTCGAATACCCATTCGTTAGGTAGCGACAGTAAGTTGCCCGCTTTAATATCAGGCAATGTTTTAAGTGATGTAGTTAACATCACAAAAAGAGGCATTAAATAGAGAATGCAAAAGAAAATCAGGACCGAATAAATAAAAACTCGGCCTAAGGTAAACTTATTACTCATGATTTCTTCTCCCTTAATTCAGAATAGAGATAAGGAACCAATATCGCTAAGATCCCGCCTAACATCATCATTGCGCTAGCTGCACCCAAGCCAATCTGCCCTCGAGTAAACGAATGGGCGTACATGAATAAAGCCGGTAAATCAGACGAGTAACCTGGACCTCCAGCCGTTAATGCTGTGACTAAGTCAAAGCTTTTGATGGCAATATGTGAGGTGATGATCACGGCACTAAAGAATACCGGTCTTAAGCATGGCATTATGATGCGAAAGTAAATAGTAGGAAGACTTGCTCCATCGATTTGAGCCGCTTTGATTATAGAATTGTCAATGCCTCTTAACCCTGCAAGGAACATCGCCATAACAAAACCGGAAGATTGCCACACCGCAGCAATAACAAGGGTATAAACCACCATTTCAGAATCGACTATCCAGTCGAAGGTAAAGTTTGTGTATCCCCAGTCATGCATCATTTTTTCTATCCCTAAACCGGGATTGAGGATCCACTTCCAAGCGGTACCCGTTACGATAAAAGAGAGCGCCATGGGATATAAATAAATGGTCCTAATTGCGCCTTCTTGACGAATGTTTTGGTCAAGAAAAATGGCTAAAGCAACACCGAGAAAAATCGCGATTAGGATGAACATCACGCCGAATATGCCTAGATTGATAATTGAAGTGGTCCAACGGTCGTTGTCCATCAGCTTTTCGTATTGAGCAAAACCGACAAATTTATAGGTTGGCAAAAAACGCGAGTTTGTCATCGACAAAAACGCAGTCCAAAATATATAGCCGTAGATACACACAATGACAACCAACATACTTGGTGCCAGTACGATCTTAGGCAGCCAATTTTGCAATCGATCGCTAAACCTACGTTTAGCAACAGGAGGGGAGTTAGGCGACGTCAAAATATACTCCAAAATTTTTGTTTACTCGATCCAAGTCAACAAGCTTGTTACTGGTAAATCATGTACCCGTTATTGTTGAAAGTGTTTCCGTGTTGACGAATGGTTCGAATATAATTATTAGCCCTAAAGAGGGTATTAACTCTCTAACACCCTCTACATTTAGTGAGTTTAATGGGCAGATAACCGCCCATTAACTTAGTTTACATCGCTGATTTAACGGCTTTGGCGAGTTTTTCAGCTGCTTCTTTAGGGTCTGCATTTTCGTCATTAAAGAAGTTGGTCACTACGTCATAAATAGCACCTTGAGCATAACTAGTGGTAGACATACCATGAGCCATACTTGGGACTAGATCTCCACTTTGCGCTGTTGCTTTGAAGTCTTTCATTGACTCAACTGCACAAGCATCAAAATTAGACATGTCGGCATCTAAACGAACTGGAATCGAGCCTTTGTTTAAATTAAACACTTCTTGGAATTCTGGAGTAAGAATAGTGGCGGCTAATGCTTTTTGCGCTTTTTGTTGCTCAGGATCGGACAACTGGAAGAAGGCAAAGCTATCTACGTTATGAGTAAATTGACCTGCGGTACCTGGTGCAGGTACACAGTAATAATCTTTGCCTGCCATTTTACCGGCTGCGGTGAATTCACCTTTAGCCCAATCACCCATTATTTGCATTGCAGCTTCGCCGTTTATTACCATTGAAGTGGCAACATTCCAGTCGCGTCCTGGTGAGTTTTTGTCGATATAATTGTGCATTTTTTGGAATAAACGGAAAGTTTCTGCCATTTGTTCGCCACTTAATACATCCATATCTAAATCAACGAATGCTTTGCGGTAACCATCACTTCCAAGCACACTTAATGCAACCGCTTCAAATATAGTGGCGTCTTGCCATGCTTGCCCGCCATGAGCAAGAGGAATGTAGCCTTCAGCTTTTAACTTATCACCAACCATGAAGAACTCATCTAAAGTGGTTGGAACTTTTACGCCTGCTTTTTGGAAGACATCTTTATTGGCCCACAACCAGTTCACTCGGTGCACATTAACTGGTACCGCTACATACTCACCATCAAATTTCATAATATCTGAAACCATTGGCGGTACTATCGCGTCCCAATTATTTTCACTGGCAACATCATCAAGTGTGGTTAAAAAACCTAGGCTTCCCCATTCTTGAATGTCGTGACCCTTTATTTGTGCTGCTGCTGGTGGGTTACCCGATACCGCGCGGGTCTTAAGTACCGTCATAGCACTGGTACCTGAGCCACCTGCTACAGCGAAATCTTTCCAAGTATGTCCTTGTTCTTCAAGCATGTCTTTCAGTGCCGATACGGATTTTGCTTCGCCACCTGATGTCCACCAGTGAAGGACTTCAACTTCGCCAGCGTTAGCAAATTGTGCCGCAGAGAGTAGGGATAGAGTAAGTAGGGTTTTTTTTATGTTCATCGTTCTCATCCATGGTTGAATTTATGATTATTATTTGCTGATTGGATAGTGAGTTATCCTTTCGATAATTAGATTAATAAGAAAAGACCGAACATAATGAAACAAAGAGTAACTTGAATGTAACAATCTAGTTACATTAGTGTGAGAGGTTGCGTGGTATAACGATTTGCGCCGATAAACCGCCTTGAGGTGAGTTTTCTAATATGAGATCTCCGCCGTGTGCATGCAAAATATTGCGACAGATTCCGAGACCTAAACCGTGACCGTCATTGTCTTTTGCTAAACGACAGTAAGGTTCAAATACCGCTTCTAACTTGTTGTCAGGGATCCCTGGACCTTCATCTTGAATGCTAAGATGGAGACCCTTAGCGCTTTCGTTTGGCGTAACCACTACTCGATGACCATACTTAATGCCGTTTTCTATTAGATTGGTCAACAATCGTTTGATTGCCAGAGGCTTTCCGACAATCGGTTTAATGGCGCTTTTTTCGATGTGTACTCGATTGGATTGTAGGTTGTAAGATTCCGCGATGGATAGTAGCATTTCTTTTATATCGATTAATCCATTATTTTCATGGATATCTGTATCTTTAACCGTTTGTAATGCTCCTTTAACCATCATTTCTAATTCATCAAGATCCTGGCTGAATTTTTCTCTTTCTTCATCATTATCGAGCAATTCGGTGCGCAGTCGTAGCCTAGTAATGGGGGTTTTTAGATCGTGGGATATAGCTGAAAAAAGCGTTTCGCGATCATTTACGTATCGACGAATACGTTGTTGCATGCGGTTGAACGCTCGGGTTGCAGTAACTAGTTCATTCGCGCCTTCTTCGACCAATTCTGCCTGTTCTATGTCCATGCTCATTTGGTTGGCCGCTTTGGCTAAATTGTTTAACGGTCTAACTTGTCTGCGGATCAAGGGGTAAACTACCAGCATAAGAGAGGTTGTTGATAAAATAAGAAACAGAAGCTGTTCGGAACCAATAATTGTATCGTCTAAGCTTACGTAAGGAGAAGGAAGCAAGGCAGCAATGTAAATCCATTCATCACTATCTAGTTGGATTTGAACTACTAATATTGGAGGATTAATCGGCTCTAATGTTAGAGTGTAATGAGCCCATGACCGAGGTAAATCTTGTAAATATATATTATTTTTGAGGATACGAAGATTTTCTGGCTTAGAAAATTGCACTACAATTTGATTTACATTATTGAGCTTTGAAGCCAAAACCTTTTCCACCGATGACACGGCAACTTTTTCCAAGTAGTTATCAGGTATGGTATCGACGATGAGCCGTTGTTTGTTAAATGATACGAAGAACCGTGTTCCTCCCATATCTCTCAGTTGATCTAAAATGATATGTCGATACTCAACGGGTAGAGATTGGAAAAAGTTAATAGTTGAAGCGAACATAGTCGCCATACTCGCTGAAGTTGAACTTATACCGTCGATTTCTCTCTGCTTTGATTGAGAATACCAAATAGAAGTAGCCAGCCCTTGAGCAAAGATAACAGCGATCAACGTGAGCCATAATGTACGAGCGACTAGTGAACGAGGAAAAAAAAGCCGCTTCATTTTATAAGTAAAGTCGTGTTCATAAGTAACTCAATGTTGATAACTAATTCAATGTTCATAAGTGACGGCTGCGGTAAAAATATAACCGTTGCCTCGCATGGTTTTAATGTATTGATGCTGTTTCCCATTGTCACCAAGTCTTGACCGTAAACGACTCAGTTGTACGTCGATACCTCTTTCAAACGGTAGTGCTTCGCGACCTCTTGTGGCGCAAGATATGGTATCTCTATCTAATATTTCGTTTGGCCGAGACAGAAACAACATCAATAGAGAAAAATCACTGCCTGACAGCTCAAATTGTTCGTTGGTTTCCTGGTTAATAAGCGCGTGGGCAAGAATGTCTAAATGCCAACCACCAAAATTAATCGCTTTCGGTGCTTTTTCTCCTGACTCTTCAATATTGGTGCGTCTTAAAACCGCTTTTATTCGTGCAATAAGTTGTCTTGGATTAAAGGGTTTAGCGATGTAATCATCGGCACCAATTTCTAAGCCAATGATCTGATCGGTTTCATCTGATACTGCAGTAAGCATGATAATAGGGACGTTAGAGTTCTTTCTAACTTGTTGGCACAGAGCAAAGCCATCATCCCCTGGAAGCATCACGTCCAATAAAATTAACGTTGGGTAGCCATAAGATGCTAAGTGGGTATGCATCGCTTCACCGTCTTCAGCAACGGATACTTGATAACCTGATTTAGTAAGATATTTATCGAGCAAGTCCCTTATTTCATAATCATCATCAACGACTAAAATATGCGCTTGTTGTTTCATTTACCTTCCTTTGTTCACACATAAAGATGATCGGCATTCATCTAAAATCGTTCTAGAATTTAATCAGTACGGTTGACTTTAATTCTAGCGAGCTTAACGAACACGGGGATGATTTAACGATAAAAGTTTGAGCTGGGTTGATTGTTTATTTCTAGAGTATGATCTGGTTCAAGGTAGGTTCAGTTTACAAACTAGCAGTAATATTGGAAAGATCCTCTTCTATAATTCGTTGAGAATTATAGAAGAGGATTAAAATTATCAATGTGATAAACAAAAAAGCCAAGTTGTACGTAACAACTTAGTTAAACGCTCTCGCGACTCTACCTTTCGTGGTTATTTGATATTTGCCAGCATAGGCAGGGATAAACACGGATTGCCCTTTATCAAACGTTACGGTTTCTCCCGTAAGGTGAGTCAAGGTTACGGAAGCATCTAATGCCAGTAGGATTTCAGCACTATTGGTTCGTAAGGTATGCAATTCGATATCTTCGTAAACTGCGAACTTAAAGTCATCAACAGGAACAGGGTAAAATAGTCCGCCATCTTCATCAACAGGAGAGGCAAGTAATGTATTAGCCGGCTTTTGTTTGAAAATAGTACATTTTACTAGTTCATCCACATCAATAAACTTGGGCGTTAATCCAGCTCGTAACACATTATCTGAATTGGCCATGATTTCTAAGCCTGTGCCTTTAAGATAGGCGTGCGGTGTACAAGCATCTAGATACATTGCTTCACGTGGCTGAAGTGTAATAACGTTTAACATTAATGGTGCAAATAAACCAATATCACCTGGATACAACTCAGAGAGCTCAAGAATTAGAGCGAACAAATCATCGTTTGAATGTTGTGTTGCAAAACTAAGTAAATCGGACAATGCAGATTCTTTTGTTTCACCCTGTAGTGATAGCATCGCGGAAAAGAAGTTCTCTAAGCCTTTTTCATCAACAGACGATTTGAATGTATCGACAATACTTTGAATAGAAGTCAGATTGATTTTATCAAATAGCGCAATGATCTCGGAAAATTCTCTAAATCCATTCATCGCTTGATACGGTGTAAGCGCATAAACTAATTCGGGTTTATGGTTGGGATCTTTGTAGTTTCTATTGGCTGCGTTTCTTGGAACACCGGCTTGCTCTTCTTTTTCAAAACCTATTTCTGCTTGTTCTTTACTTGGATGAACTTGAATTGATAAAGCACTTTCGGCGGCGAGCACTTTAAATAAGTACGGTAACTCACCAAATTGTGTGTCAGTACCAATGGTTAAAATACCGGATTTATCCAAGTTAATGAAATCGGAAAGCAACTGCACCTCATTATTCTCAGTGATTTTTGAACATCCATTTGGATGTGCTCCCATCCAGATTTCAGCTTGAGGACCATTGTTTGGATTATCTATACCAAATAGTTGATTAATTGAAGTTCGGCTTCCCCATGCGTAGTCTTGGATGACATTTTGCATTGGGAAAAAACACTGTGTGATTGCTTGTGTCATTACGTTCCCTTTTGAATAAATGGATAAAAGTTTTATGGTGTCAATTGCAACTAGTTTACGCTAAATTTTATAAAATGTGTAAGTGTAATACCAAATTAATACATTTTTAATATTTGTATTAAATTTTATTGATTGTAGCAAAAAGTCCCTCACATAATGAGGGACTTGGAATGTAATAATCAAAAATATTTAAAAATTGACGTTTGCTGTTATGCGGTAGCTGTTGCAGTTTTTCCTTGACGCACTTTTTTTAGCGTAATACAAACTAGCGCGGTGACAATAGAGCCTGCGGCCATACATACTAAAGCAAGTACAGGTTTATTCATTGCACCAAGTAATGCGACTACCGGACCACCATGAGCAACACTGTTAGTAATACCAAATGAGAAGGCCATAACAGCGGCAACCATCGAACCGAGTACGTTAGCAGGGATAACAGACATTGGATCTTGTGCAGCAAATGGAATTGCACCTTCTGATATACCTACTAAGCCCATTGCCCCAGCGGCTTTACCGGCTTCGGTTTCTGATGGTTCGAATAGGTCTAACTTACGCCCCAACACGGTCGCTAATCCCATGCCTAAAGGTGCAACTGGAATGGCACAAGCCATCGCTCCCATAAATTGAGTTTGGCCACTGGCAATCATTCCGACGGAGAACAAGAAAGCAACTTTGTTAAACGGACCACCCATATCAAAGCCAGCCATACCACCTAGAACAATACCGAGTAACACGACATTACCCGTGCTCATACTCGTTAGTAAGGCGTTTAAACTGTCCATTAAATTGGCTATTGGCGCACCGATAACAAAAATAAACAGTGCAGAGATAAAGAGCGAACCAGCAATAGGCGCGATCATAATTGGCACTAATGGCTGAATGAACTTATGGTAGTTAATACTGGTTAACCAACGAACAAAGTAACCCACTAACAAACCAGCAATAATAGCACCAATAAAGCCGGTACCTGCTTCAGCACCATAGAAAGAGCCATTGTTTGCTATCCAGCCACCAATTAAACCGGGAGCAAGTCCTGGACGGTCAGCGATAGCATAAGCGATGTAACCAGCAAGAATCGGAATCATTAGAGTAAACGCGACTACACCAACATCTAGCACTTTATTCCATAAACTGTCAGCTGGAATCGCCATTCCGGCTTCGGATGGTTCGCCACCAATTGCCAAAGCTAGCGCAATTAATAGACCACCAGTAACGACGAATGGGATCATATGTGATACACCATTCATCAAATAACGATATAAATCACCGCGAGTTTGAGAAGCTTTGCTTGATGATGAACTGGTTTGTGAGCCGTCAGCAACATAGGCAGGAGCAACTAACGCTTTTTGAATAAGGCCTTTCGCATCACTAATAGGGGCTTTTACACCAGTTTCGATGACTTTTTTACCAGCAAAACGATTCATGTCGACTTGTTTATCACACGCGACAACAATTGCGTCAGCTTGTGCTATTTCTTCTTCGGTTGGTGCGTTTTTAACACCAATTGAACCATTGGTTTCTACTTTAATTTTATAGCCAAGCTCCGCAGCACCTTTTTCAAGCGCTTCTGCAGCAAGATAGGTGTGCGCAACACCGGCAGGGCAACCCGTTACGCCAATAAGAAAACCTTTATCGGCTGGTGGTGTATCCGCTGCTGGTTCAACTTTTTCTACTAACAACTGCAATGCTTGTTGCTCTGAGGTCGCTTTTAAGAATTTTTCAATAAAGCCATCTTGGATAAGTTTGGAAGATAATTCGGCAAGGACTTCAATATGGTGATCTGAACCGCCATCCGGAGAGGCAATTAAAAAGAAAAGTTTTGAAGGTTTACCATCTTCAGCGCCATATTCGATGCCAGTTTTACTGATACCGATAACAACAGCTGGTTTGATAACTGCAGAACTCTTAGCGTGTGGCAGCGCTACGCCATCTTCAAACCCTGTGTTGCCTAATTCTTCTCTTGCTTTAACATCAGCAAGAAATTGTGACTTATCGTTAATACGTCCTTGCGCATGAAGCACATCGATTAACTCGATGAATGCTTCTTCTTTCGTCGTCGCGGCAAGATCAAGACGAATCAATTTTTCATTAATCAATTCAGTGATCATAACTGTGTCCCCATTGTTATTTTTGTGTGTTGTTGACTTACGTTTGTTATTAAATAGTTTGGTTGATTACAATGAATTGAGATAGTGTATAAGAAAGACATTTACTGGATTATTGTACCATCGTTATTTTTGTGTGATGTATGTCATAAAACGAATTCTATGTTAATTAAAGATTATTTATGATTAATTTTGTTATTTTTCAATTAATTAAGTTGGTGTTTTTTCTTGTTAAATATAATCATATAAATGTTAATTTTTATGTTAAAGAGGTTTTCTAGACTGAAGTGATGATAATAATCGCAGCGATTATGTGTTTTATATCACATGTTTTTTGAGTTTTTAGAGTAAACAGTGGACTAAAGTTGAGTGGTAAAATGATGAATAGTGTTTTTCATGGATTAATCGAAACCTTGTTAGCAGAAAGAGCCACGTTTAATCGTATATGGTTTGCCAGCGATAAGTTGACTCCTCCGCAGTTTAGTTATCAGGTTAACTTTCCACGGTTGGAATTAGTACTTAGTGGGGAATATATCAATCAAATTGAAGATCCCGAACAAGGAATTGTTAGCATCCAAGTTTTAGCGGGAGATGCTTTATATGTGCCACCAAACTGTTGGAATAAACCTGATTGGAGTACGGATTGTTCGGTGCTCAGCTTACTTTTTGGTAAGCGGCAGCTCGGTTTTAGTTTAGTTAGTAAACATAAAAATGAAGCCGGTTTTTTTGATGTGCAGAAACACAGTATTCAAACTCGAACAGGTCATGCTATCGACCACATACTTGATGCACTCAACGCGTTGGGTAGTGAAGCAAGAAAAAGCCCAATGGATGAACATTTGCTTTTGGCGTTGATGAGTTATGCTCAATCTATGATTTCAGACCCTACTCACGCATCTAAAAAACGAGCAGACGATGTATATCATGGGATTTGTATCTATATCCAAGAGAATTTTCATAAAACAATCACTCGCTCAAGTATTGCAGAACGTTTTAATATTTCGCCTAATCACCTTTCAAGACTGTTTCGCTTTCAAGGTCATATGACTTTGGCTGACTATATTACCTGGGTCCGAATTGATAGAGCAAAATTCATGTTGAGACGTTACGAGTTTCGTTTAGCTGAGGTAGCAACTCGTTGTGGCTTTCAGGATGTTAACTATTTTTTTCGTGTGTTTAAAAGTAAAACCGGCCATACGCCAAGCGAATACAGGAATAAGGCGTAACGATTAAGGTTTCTGATAAGTGCGCGACATCACATGTAATAAAATTGCTTTAAATGCTTCTGGTTCAACGGTAGAAGTGAGTAGGTGACAGAAATCGACGTCTATTAAACGACGGGTTAATTGAGTACATGCTTTTATTATCGTCATATCGGCAGAACTAGGTATGAGTACCGCTATGATAGTATTGACGTCTCCTCTTGGGGAGTGCCAATCTATCGATGTGTCGAGTTTCATTATTGCTAATGATGGTTGACTAACCCCTTCTATCATTACATGTGGTAGCGCGATGCCATGACCAATATATGTGGTAGCAATAGCTTCTCTTTTTAACATAGCATCGAATATTGGCTGAGCATTTCGTGCATTAAGCATGGTGCATAATTTAGAAAGTAGGGCGTATTTTTCTATCGATTTGTCGGCAATTTTTTTATAACTGTAGGTAATGGAAAAAGGTAAAGCGAAAGTTGGGTGTGTGCCAATAACGGAATAGCTAAACTCTTCCGTTTTTCGATGGGCAGTATTTACAATTTCAAACTGATCGGCAATAAAATCGGTTAAAACCATGCAAGCTAGCTCGGCGTCCGAGCCTTCAATCCATAGTTGGCAAAGATGATTTTGTTGACAAGCAATAGTCATTACTTTCAATGTATGTTCTGCGTTGGCATGCAATTGATTAGTAATGTTTTGAATAATAACAACGGACCGAAAATAACTAGAAAGCGTTTTTAAGCGGTTTAGTTTCCATGCCGCGAACCCATCTTTGCCAATAATAAAGGTAATTCGTCTTTCTATTTGCATAAGCATTTTATTCGGGTAACCGTTTTGGTTTGTGTTAGCTATACTATCGGTGCTAGTCATACTTTAATATCAGAAATTGTATTTCGAACAGAAGTTTTATTCGTATCAACAGTTTTAATGGTATAAATCTATCATTTTCACTTCGGTGATTTTTAGATTGACTATCACATTTAATTGCGCGATTAATAATTAACTAGTTTAGTTAGAGTTGCTGACAGCGACGTAATACCGAACTTGCGTCAGCGAGCACTTCTTCTATTGTGACGCAATGTATTTTACTGCCAGTAAACCTTGCTCGTTGCTCTATTTCAATATCTGAAGCGATTAATACCACAGTTGCAGAAGCAATATCTGAGGCACTAAGCTGGTTTTCTATACCCATCGCACCTTGGGTTTCGACTTTGATTGGAATATTTTTTTTGTGGGCTTCTTTTTGTAGGGCATCGGCAGCCATATAGGTGTGCGCGATACCTGTAGGACAGGCGGTTACTGCGACTATTTTCATTGTTTTACTCACATTAGCCATTTTTATTTGAACGATTAATTAATGGGTAGTTTATAGCATACTTCTTTTCTAGGGGAGAGGTTTGTTGTGTAGCAATTAAGATTAGTTAGGTCTATTTTAGATCACTGAATGTTGTTTACTATCTCTTTATTAAAGAGAATAGGTAAATTTAAGGGATAACTATTGAAAGGAAAGGTAATGAATAAAACAGCCAGCAACAATGATATGGAGCCAATGAAAAATATTGTCTGCTTAGATGGATTTACGCTCAACCCAGGTGATAATCCTTGGGATGCGATTGAACAACTGGGCAATTTTGTTTGTTATGACCGAACATTAGATGGCATTGAACAAACTATCGAAAGAGCAAACAATGCGCACATTATTTTGACAAATAAAACAGTTATTAACCAACAAATTATAGACCAGTGTCCAAACCTCGAATGTATTGCTGTACTTGCTACAGGCTACAACGTGGTTGATTACCAGTATGCAAAAGAAAAAGGTATCGTAGTGCTAAACGTTCCACAGTATGGCACAGATACAGTGGCTGAAATGACATTCGCTATGATTTTCCGTTTAGCTAGAGCGATTGAATTAAACAGTCAGGATGTACGTGAGAACCTTGGTTGGACCAATAATATTGACTGGACCTATTGGTTAAATCCACAAATGGAACTTTCAGGTAAAACTATTGGTATTGTCGGCTTTGGAAATATTGGACGCCGCGTGGGCGAAATTGCGAGTGTTTTTAAAATGAACGTTCTTGCTTATGATAAGGCTTATCGTGTTTCTCCTGATTATCCACATCAATGTGTTGAATTAGACGAACTTCTGGCGAAGTCCGACATTGTTTCGCTTCATTGTCCTGTATTTGCGGATACGAAGAACATGATCAACGCCGATAAGTTAACCTTGATGAAAAATAGTGCGTTTTTAATTAATACCTCACGGGGCCAACTCGTTGTTGAGCAAGACCTTGCCAACGCCCTAAATAATGGCGTTATTTCTGGTGCAGGTCTAGATACTTTACAACACGAGCCTCCTGCGGAAAATAACCCACTATTGACTGCAAAAAATTGTGTGATTACACCGCATATTGCGTGGGCAACGCTGGATGCTAGAGCGCGTATCATGGCGACGGTAGCCGATAATGTGAAATGTTATCTCGACGGTAAGTTGCAGAATGTAATTAATGCATGAAGGACTAGCACTTGATGCTGACTGGATGAATGATAGAAAATTATGGAGAAATCGTGAAGATTTCTCTTTATCCTTAGCAAAATAGCCTGCCGATCGTATACTCACTGGGTTCTAACATTTATAAGGTCGAGTAGATTTGTCTATTTTTACTAAACTGTTTGTTTCGATATTACTCGTCAGTGTAGTCATGCTCGCAAGCATGGTGTGGTTAATTAATTCTAGCTTTCAACAAGGATTGCAAAATTATTTAAATAGTGAGGAAGTGGATAAAGCGCAATTAATAGCCGAAAAAGTTAAGAATTACTATTCTCCCACCTTTGGTTGGCAACGACTCAACTCTGCACCGTATTTATGGGCGAGTATTTTGACTCAATTTGGTGAACCACCTCCGCCTAATAACAGACAATTAAGCCAATATCCTCCTCGACCAGAAAGCGGAAGTGCTATTGAACGCTACCGACCTGAACCTAAACCAAATTTTGAATTTTCAGAACAAGCGATGGTTAACTTGGAGCAGAAAGATTCCGTTTTAGTGCCTTTAAGTGTCAGAACTAATCTATTTGATGCCGATGGACGTTCACTTTTTGGTCTTGATGAAAACCTGCACTATGATCGGCAACGTTTTAAGCAAGTTAAAGTTGATATTATTGTGGATGACAAGTTGGTAGGTTGGATTACCGTGCTTCAAAGTAGAAGTATTTCGGGAAATTTAGCGGAAAGTTTCTTTCATGAGCAGACTAAATATACTGTCACAGTTGCGGTACTCGCCGTTTTCTTTTCCTTTATCATTGCTTTTTTCTTAGTAAGGCATTTTCTTAACCCACTGAAAGCACTACATGAAGGTGCTAAGGCTATCGAACAGGGCAACTTAGATGTTTATATTGAATCTAAAAGTTCAGATGAACTGGCGGCGCTGACAACGGCATTTAATCAGCTAGCGATGTCGTTAAAAAAACAGCAAATAGATAGGCAGCAGTGGTTATCTGATATTTCTCATGAACTAAGGACGCCAATCGCAGTATTACGTAGTGAAATTGAAGCGATACAAGATGGTATTCGTAAGCCCGAACCTAAACGGATAACATCGTTACATCAACAGACGATGACATTAGGTAAACTAGTAAATGACTTGTATGAGTTGTCCCTTTCTGACTCTGGTGTGAATTTTGATCTAAAACCCATCGATAATATTGCTGAAATATTAAATGAGGTGATTAATCAAAATGAACTTAGGTGTAAACATAATAGGCTAACAATGGATTTGCGTTGTAACGTAAGTAGTAAGGTTTCACTGATTGGTGATAGCCAATCCCTTAAACAGTTATTCTTGAATATAGTGGAAAATAGCATCAGATATACCGACGCTCCCGGCAATATCGATGTTATTGTTGAGCAAGATGAACAAAATATAAAAATAGTATTTGAAGATAGCTTACCGGGTGTTCCAGATGAATCGTTACCAAAATTGTTTGACCGATTATATCGAGTAGATAAGTCGAGAAGTCGATCGAGTGGAGGCTCAGGAATAGGGTTATCTATTTGTAACAATATCGTCAAAGCACATAACGGAACAATTCGAGCCAGTCACGGGCCAAGAGGTGGGGTGAGAATAGACATAACGTTACCAACAACAAACAATTATTCATGATGGAAAGTGGTAAAAATGCAAAGCAGTAAAGAAATTTTAGTTGTTGAAGATGAGCTAACATTAGCCAACGTGCTATGTGAATATATAAATCATTCTGGAATGATTTCTCATCACATTGATAATGGAGGCGAGGTCATAGATTGGGTAAAACGTCATCATCCTGATCTTATTATTTTAGATTTAATGTTACCAATCCGTGACGGATTAGATATTTATCGCGAACTGAGAACTTTCTCTAATGTCCCCGTTATTATGGCAACAGCACGAGTAGATGAAATCGACCGTTTATTAGGATTAGAATTAGGCGCAGATGATTATATTTGCAAACCTTATAGTCCTAGAGAGGTCATTGCCAGAATCAAAAACGTGTTGAGGCGTGCCAATGGATCATTGCAACGTGAAACGGAAGCTAAGTTAACGATTGATGTAGAAAAAATGAAAGTAAAACTGAATGGTTGTGAACTGTGTTTAACGCCAGCTGAATTTAAATTACTTAATTTTCTTTTTCAGCGTGAAGGACAAATATTTAGTCGAGAACAACTTATGGACCGTATATATGATGATGGTAGAGTTGTTACCGATAGAACCATTGATAGCCATATAAAGAACTTACGCAAGAAAATGGTAGAGATAGATAAGGAATGTGACTATATAAAGTCTATTTATAGTATCGGTTATAAATTTGAGTGTAATCATTAACTATCTGTAAGCAATTAGTTCGAAATTACTTATTTACTTGGTGAGTTGGTCTGAACAATCTAATTTTCCGTGTTTAACTTCATTATTGCTCCACATTTTCTACTCTATTTTTTTTTATACTCCGCTCATATATACCAGTCTTAGCGAGAGTTAAAATGACAAATAAAGTAGTGTGGTTCAAGGTTAATTTAAGTATCGTGATATTGGCAATTGGCACGCTACCTGTTGATGTTGTTGCGAAACCTTTGAATGATGTAGAGCCTGGCATAAATAAGCCAGTGGTAGATTTGACGTATCCTATTGTCGATACTAATCAAAGCCGCTGTTTTTCTATTGCAGAACCGTTAGAGAAATGCCCTGCTCAAGGTGAAAACAATGTCGGCCAAGATGGTCAATACCAAGGTTTTGTTGCTAGTTATACCGACAACCAAGATGGGACGGTAACAGATAATAATACCCGTTTAATTTGGTCTCAGACGGTAGATATAAATAGCGATGGTAAAATTAATATCGCCGATAAATTAAGTTACCAAGAGGCGCAAGCCTACGTAATGCAGCTTAACTTAGCGGGATATAGTGATTGGCGACTGCCAACTATAAAAGAGCTCTATTCATTAATATTATTTGATGGAGAAGACCCGAGTGGATTAAATACTCAAAGTAGCGTGTCTATTATTCCGTTTATTGATCAATCTGTGTTTGGTTTCAATTCTGGCGATACACAGTCAGGTGAGCGTTTAATTGATTCACAGTATGTTACTAGTACGAAATATGTTTCGACTACTATGAATGGAGATGACACGGTATTTGGTGTTAATTTTATTGACGGTAGAATAAAAGGTTATGGTCTAAAAAGCAGAGACGGTGGAGCAAAAAAATTTTACGTATTAGCCGTTCGAAGTAATATTGATTATGGCATTAATGATTTTATTGATAATGGCGACCAAACAGTTTCGGATAATGCAACAGGGTTAATTTGGCAAAAAAGCGATAGTGGAATGGCCATGAACTGGCCTGTTGCGCTTTCATATTGTGAAAACTTAACGTTAGCAAATAGAACCGATTGGCGTTTGCCTAATGTAAAAGAATTGCAGTCTATCGTCGATTATTCTCGATCACCTGATACGACAAATAGCCCTTCAATCAATTCAATTTTTGATTCTAGCTCAATTCTAAATGAAAATGACCAACTTGATTATGCCAATTACTGGTCAAGTACCACTCATAAGAATTTAAAAAATGGTAGAAACGCTGCGTATATTGCGTTTGGTCGGTCATTAGGTTTTATGCAAGATCATTGGATAGATGTTCATGGCGCGGGCTCTCAGCGAAGTGACCCTAAAGTGGGCAACCCATCTCAATACCCTACCGGTCATGGACCGCAAGGTGATGCAATACGAATCAATAACTACGTACGTTGTGTCACTGGGGGACAAGCGACTTTTGTTCAATCACCGAAATTCATTCAACGTAAAGGTAAAGTTTTTTCTTCTATTCAGATGGAAGGCAATGGTCCTCATATTAACAAGGAAAGCCCCCACACCAGTAGTAGGCTACCTAGTATGGGGATGAGCAAGCTATCGCAGGGTTCTCGACCTAATAGAGCAATGAAACCTGATGATTTGTTCGCCTCTATGGATACCAATAATGATGGTTACTTATCACAACAGGAGCTAAAAGGGCCGCTGGCTAAAGATTTTACAAAGATAGATAGCAACAATGATGGGCTAATTAGCAAGGATGAGATACCCGAGCCTAAAAATAGATAAAATGACTCATGATCGATTCTCCTAAAAATCATGTAAGCAGATCAGATTATTACTGATGGAAAACAGGTTGTATATTAACAATTTATTGTATTGTACTATTTGACAATAGTAGGTTAGCTTTAACGGCCACTCTTGGTAGTCAGTCGCGCAATTTATGACAACGGGGCAACAGTGGCTAAATGATGCTAAGTAAATAATGTTCGGATAGGTAGATAATTGCTAGGTGGAAGCTAAGTGCAATACTTAAAAATTAAACAAACGATTGTTGATCAAATAGATTCTGGTCTGTTACTAGCAGGACAAAAATTACCAACAGAAAGAAAGTTTGCAGAATTGTTCTCAACGACACGAGTAACGCTTAGAGAAGCCTTATCTTTGCTAGAAGCGGAAGGTAAGATTTATCGTGAAGATCGGCGTGGTTGGTTTGTTTCACCACAACCCCTGCGTTACGATTTAGGAAAAATGGCGAGTTTTACCGAGATGACAATCGAACAAAATAGAACGCCTAATATACAGTTAATTTCAGCAAAAAAAGAGCTGGCAAGTCATCAAGCTTCTCTTTTATTACAGTTAAAACCGTTTAGCGATTGTTACTCAATTGAGCAATTGCACCTTGTTGAAAATAGACCGGTAGCCTTTGTCATTAATTATATTAAATCAGAGCTATTTTCTAATCTTCTTAGTTGCGATTTAACCACTTCGTTAGCCGATATATTGGTACATGATTATGCTGTTATTCAACATCAAAGCCAGTTTCGCGTTAGTTCTACTTCTTTATTTGGTAATATTGCGCAAGCCCTTAGAGCTACGCCTGGGACTTCAGCCACGCAAATTGAGCGTATTAATTACAATAAAGACCAGCAGATTATTAATTGCGCAATAGAATATTGGCGACATGATGCTATCTGCATAGAATCTCAGGTTATGCGTAATGATAGTAAAAATTATAACTAGATAAGTAGGTATAGCCAAAGTGCCGAATGTCGTTTTTCAGAGAGGGTAAGCGACAATAGCAATAATGTAGTGACGATGCCCTAATAAGAGAGTTTTCTATCTATTAGGGCATGTTAATGTGAAAATTAACTATTAAATTGATTAGCTAATTTATCAAATTGAAGGCATTTTATTGTTTTTGTTCTCTATCATGGCGTCCTTCATAGTATTCCCACTGTTCGTGCTTTTCATCTTCAGACAACACACAGTACATAACACGAGCATCATTTTCATTGAAAGCCATTAATTCTCCTTTTTGCTGAACACAATAAACAGACGCAGGATTAGAAATTTGATCGTAACTTTCTACATCGTATTCGTCCGTTTGACTTGAACAAGCTGTAAGGGTTAAAAGTGCGGTAAAACTAACTGACCAACCGAGTTTATTCATCTGTTTTTTTCTCCAAAAAATGGCTAAATTTGAATTTAATCTTTTTCGTTCTGTAAGTGTAGAGGAATTTTACGGAAATTTGTTGTTTAAACAATATATTGCCGAAAAAACCAGATATAACGTTAGTTGATATAAACAAACTAGATGAATGTGTTAGCATACCAACCCCAAAAGTCTTTCACTACTGAAAACAATTATATATGAGACATATCCATACTCAAATTGACCCTGAAATAGACCGCATAGAAGATAAAATAATATACAAGCGCCGTAGTGCCAGAGCGATTGTGCTTGATGGCGATAATATACTAATGTTGTATACAAAAAGGTACCATGATTACACAATACCGGGTGGAGGTCTGGATGAGGGCGAAGATGTTATCACTGGGCTGGTGAGAGAACTTAAAGAAGAAACTGGAGCGACCAATATTCATAATATAAAGCCTTACGGTATTTATGAGGAGTATCGCTCTTGGCATAAAGATGATGCCGATGTGATGCATCAAATTTCGTATTGTTATACATGTAAAATAAATCAGAAATTAGGGCAAACCGCGCTTGAGGAACATGAGGTTAATAATGGTATGAAGCCGGTTTGGCTTAATATTCATCAAGCAATAGCTCATAATGAACAGACGATGCTGAATAATCCAAATAAAGGATTGAGTATCGAGAGAGAAACATTTTTATTAAAGTTGATCGTTAAAGAGTTGTTGTAACTTATTTATTTGATGAATGAATGACAATAATTTCTTATCGTCATCACAGAACCTTGACCATTTACATACCTTTACAGAGAATTCTTGACAGAAGATCGCAAAAAACTTGCACTAAATTGGCAAAGAGGCAGAGACTGTATCAGTATAATTATTGAACAATCTGACTAATTATTGTTTCTAATATTTAACCAAGTAATGAATTCAGATTAATTAATTATTATGAGGTCAGATATGAAAAAATTATTTATAACTATAACTGTAGTAATACTAAGCGTTTTTGCTTTAGTCTTTAGCCTTTTATTCGCTATACCATTAACGTTCTTAGCCCTTATTAGTGGAAAAAAGATAAAAGATAATCTTGATCCAGAGTACGTTGACAATAGAAAGTATGTTTTTATTGAAGGAGAGTTCCATGATATTTCGGAAAAATAATAGATTCTGAGGTTGTTACTCATTAAATTATAGATTAATGACGGGTAGTTAAAACGTGCGTTATTTCTTTGCCTTCAAAATGATACAAATAAACCATCCTATTTGTATCATCAAATTTGACATCTGTTGATCGTCACATGACTTCATTACTATTTTCGTTACGACTCAATTGTTATATTTTATCAATCTATAGTGGTACTCATCTCTGCCACCTTTTTTCCTACTATTTCTAGTTCTTCTTCAGCAACGTTCAGCAGTGAATTATTGAATAAAATTGCGATTTTTTTACCAGGAAGTCGCTGCAAATGATTCATAGAAAGTAAACCGTCTATATTAATGAGATAAGTCCCGTTAATTGCCTGTTTAGATAACGTATCGATTAGCGAAATATAATTGTTCTCTTTAATGGCAAACAAATAATCATAATCAAAGTCAACGAGTAATTCCGAGTCGAAAATTGTTGGTCTTTTGTTCGTTAATTGACCATTCTTAAGGTCAAACGTTTTTATTATAGGAACGTTTTTTCTGTCAGCTATTAACTTTTCTTCGGGAGTATCGTTCACGTGATAAGGTTGTGAAGTTTCTGCAATACCCAACGCACTATTTCCTTCATTTGAGCTCTGGTAGCCCAAACAAATATCTTTCATCGGAATATCCAATGCCAGATGAATTCTTAGCATGAGTTCGTAAGACGTTCTGTTTTTCATATTCCATGTACTGAATGTCGATCTTGGTATTCCTGTTAGTTCAGAAAGTTCATGTAAGTTTTTACAACCCAGTAATATTTTTAGGTTGTTAGTAAATTCATGGCCTTTTAAAAATGTATAGTTCGGGATTTTATTAGTATCGCCCATACGGTTTGACTTATTTTTCTGGATAAATGTCTCAAATGAGATTTAATATTGCCGAATGACTATTTAATCTCTTGTTTTGTTTTCATTTGAGACTTATTATCTCGTTGGTTAAACGGTTGATATCGAGCTGCAACTCAATCAACCACAAAAATGACTTTAACTAAAAATAATACCACCTTGCGTCACAAGCAAATAGCACAAGTTATTAGATTTGTTGTTTCTTGGGTTAATACCTGATTTTTTAGGGTATTAATGTAGTTAAGTAGACAAGACTATTGATAAGTTATTTGAGACGTGCTTTGACAAAGAGTAAAAACTTGACATAGTTCGGTAGACTATTTATTCCGCATATTATTAAACCATAATGCTTTAGTAGAGAAGAACTCTGTTTCTTCTCTTTTTTTTTATAATTTGAATTAACGCAGTAATTCAGAGAGGCTGTTTTTGTAAATATTGAGTAAACTCAGTACTGGGAAGAGGTTTTGAAAAATAAAAACCTTGAACGTACTCAAACCCGAGATTGTTAAGTATCTCTAATTGAGATGATTCTTCCACGCCTTCAACTATCGCCGTCATGTTAAGCTGCTCTGAAAGTGTTTTCATGGACTTTAATAATGCCGTAATAGTGGAATCATTACTCAGGTTTTTGACGAAAACACGGTCTATTTTTACATAATCAAAAGCAAATTGACGAATGAAATTTAATCCCGAATAACCAGTCCCAAAATCATCGACAGCGAACTTGAAACCTAAATTAGATAATATTTCCAACTGCGTTTTCAGTAATTTTAGTTCGTCAAACGTAAAGTTGTTATCTTCTGTTATTTCAAATACGATTTTGTTCGCTAAAGTCGGTTCTACGGTTAAGATCTCTTGTACAAAAGTAACAAAAGAGGGTTTTAGAATAACGCTGCGGCTAATATTGATACTTATATAGAGTGGTTTCAACACAGTGTTATTGGAACGGATAAAGGAAACAACTTTACTTATCACTATTTTGGTTACATCTTCAATAAGGTTAAGCTTTTCCGCTAGAGGTATAAATATATTTGGTGATATAAAGCCTTGTTGAGGATCCTTCCATCGTAATAATGCTTCACAACCGACGGGTTTGCCCGTTGTATAACTGACAATTGGTTGATAATGAATTTCTAAATAATCATTCGTTATTGCCGAGCGTAACGAGTTTTCTAGACTGTTTTTATCGAGTAATTTTTGTTCTCTAAATACATAATAAATAGAAACTAAGCTGGCGAGAACGAAAAATATCCAGCTGTATCGCCAAAATTGTGTAACGTAATACATTGGAGTAGTACTTACCTCTAACTGCACAGGGTAGATGTCTGATTTGGCGGAATATCTTACTAAGTTATACGAGTAAACCCTATCTTGGATGCTTCGGGATATTATTCTTAATTTGTATTCAATATGATCATCAATAAACTGTTGATCAACATATCGGGTTAAATAGCGGGGAGGAATGAGCACACTGAGACCTTCGCCAACTTGGTTTGAAAATAGAAGGGTTACGCTACGTGATTTACTTAATTTTGCTTCTGTGTAACTGAGCGTGACATTTTGTGGGCTTTTTTGTAAACGAGCAATTATCGATTGATACAAGTAAAAAGAAGTCTCTCCATGATTACTCGTACAGAAAATCTTACCATTTTTATCGAAGATTCCAATCTCTTTAGCACGATTTGAATTAAAAACGCTTTTTCTTAAATTGGTTAGATTATCTTCACAAGGAAGAGTAATGTTTTCAGAGCTCAGCAGGTAAGATAACTGGTTTATTTCATTGGAAAATTCGTATTCGATCTGCTTCAGAATAGAGTGTGTTTTTGACGACACTAAATAATTAGAAAAAGGGATCAATACCAGCAACGATAACAACATAAATAGAAGAAAAATTTGTATTACACGAACCCCAATCCGATGTTTTCCGTAAGAAACAGCATTGGATGATATTGACTTAATTATATCTAAATGGGGCATTTATCTTTACTATTTTTGTTGAATTTCTTGTTAAGGTAACAGTAGACTAACTTGATCAGTAATGTCAATGAACATGTTATTTTTATTTAAAAAACATAAACTTGCATTTTGTTTTTTGGTTGAAAAAGAAAAAAACGCCTACCTTTCTACCTATTTAGTATTATGTCATCAAGCCGTTCTTAGCGTATTATGCTGCCAAAACTCTGACTTCATACCATAACTCATGGTTATTATTGTAATGCTTAATTATCATCAAAATCATTAATTACCAATATAACGATTAGTTATCATTAATTACTTTACATGCAGCTTGAGATGAATTTTGATTGGCAATTGTAACGATTGAAGTGAGATAAGGGTGGTGTCTATTTCACTCACCCTATAATGATTGTTAAGACGCTTAGAAAGAAGATCGTTTGTATGGGCGATAATTAGGCGTCCAGAAATTTTCTTGAATTTTCTGCCTAATTCTATCGTCTGTTCTTTGTGAGGCGACTCCTTGTTCCATTGCTTTTTTGGCTACAGCAAAGGCGATCTTAACCGATACTTCTCTAATATCTTCTAGCGGTGGGAGTAAAGGTCCTGAACCATTAATAGCAAGTGGAGAGCATTCTGCTAGAGCACGGCTAGAAGCCATGAGCATTTCATCTGTTACTCTACGTGCACGAGCAGCTAAAACACCTAGACCTATGCCAGGGAAAATATAACTATTGTTACATTGGGCAATTGGATACGTTTTTGTTCCTA
This sequence comes from Vibrio sp. TH_r3, assembly GCF_033101115.1. Taxonomy (NCBI): domain Bacteria; kingdom Pseudomonadati; phylum Pseudomonadota; class Gammaproteobacteria; order Vibrionales; family Vibrionaceae; genus Vibrio; species Vibrio sp. TH_r3. The sequence goes on from NZ_JAWMPW010000002.1 coordinate 146,003, forward strand.
TAACCACAGGAGCAAATGGACTTCCTGTGGCTACCAATGCTTCACCATTGGTCCAACGTAGAATATCCTCTGGCAGCGCTTCTACGCGACTGGTTGGATTTGATAGAGGGAAAACGATTGGGCGCTTACAATGTTTATGCATTTCCTTGATAATGTCTTCACTAAATAATCCAGGTGCACCGGATACGCCAATTAGCACGGTAGGTTGTCCGTTTTTCATTACTTCTAATAAAGAAACGTCGTGACCTTTGGTGTCCCATTCATCTAGCACTGCGCGTTTTTGTACCAATTTTTTCTGGAAATCTAATAGATTGGGCATATCATCGGCTAACACGCCCCATCGGTCGACAAGAAAAACTTGGGAGCGAGCTTGTTCATCTGATATTCCTTCAGATACCATTTGTGCAATTATTGCTTCAGCAATACCGCAGCCTGCCGACCCAGCACCTAGAAAGGCAATTCGTTGTTTACTTAGTTCTGATTTAGCGGCTTTACATGCGGCTAATAATGATCCGACTGAAACCGCGGCGGTTCCTTGAATATCGTCATTAAAACAACATACTTCGTCTTTATAACGTTCTAGAAGTGGCATGGCATTTTTTTGTGCAAAATCTTCAAACTGAATCAGTGCTTCTGGCCAACGACTTTTTACTGCTTGAATAAAGTCGTCTACGAAAGCGTTGTATTCTTGTTTGCTCACGCGAGGGTGTCGCCATCCCATATACATCGGGTCAGATAATCGTTGCGGATTGTTTGTGCCTACATCAAGTACAACCGGAAGGCAGTAAGCAGGGCTTATGCCACCACAAGCGGTATATAACGAAAGTTTACCAATAGGGATGCCCATCCCACCTATCCCCTGATCGCCAAGACCAAGAATTCGCTCACCATCGGTGACCACAATGACTTTTACATTGTTACGCGACGCATTATTGAGCATATCTTCAATATGTTCACGGTTCGGATAAGAAATGATCAAACCGCGAGCACGTCGATAAATGTTGGAGAAATTTTCGCATGCCGCCCCAACTGTCGGAGTATAAATAATCGGCATCATTTCAGTAATGTGATTTTCTACTAAGCGATAAAAAAGCGTTTCATTGGTATCTTGGATATTGCGTAAATAAATATGCTTATCCATGTCGGATTCAAAACTTTGATATTGTTGATAAGCTCTATCGACTTGTTCTTCTATTGACTCGATGGCTTCTGGTAAGAGACCGTCTAGATTAAACAGTGCACGTTCTTCTTTGTTAAAAGCATTGCCCTTATTGAGTAATGGGGCTTCTAGCAATGCGCGACCGGCGTAGGGTATGTAGAGGGGACGTTGGCTTTTATTATTCATTTACAACTCTTATTGGCAGACTTGATTAGTGGAAATGACGCTTGTTAAGAAACGTTCATATTTTATTACATTTATGTAAAAAAGGTAATCAATTATCTAAGAATTAAATTGGGAGTATGCAATTTTTATGTTTTTTATTGTTGATACAAACTGATGGATATTATTGAGTGGTTTTGCTTTTTATCTATTTACTCATCGTTTTACTACGTCTAAACCATTTTGTATAAGTTGTTGTTGACGTTTGTAATTGTAAATTGGTCAATTTGCTTCATTATAGAGAGATAATGATTCGTATTTATGGAAAATATTGTGCAGTTAGAAAACAGTTATTATCAGTTGGGTCCAGATTTTTATCAACAAATCAGTCCTGAACCCGTTATTCAACCGCAGCTATTTTTGTGGAATGAAGCGTTAGCGAACGAATGGCAGATTGGCCCAGATATCAAGCAAAATGCGGCACAATATTTTTCTGGTAATGTGACTTTGGATGGTTCTATTCCACTTGCTCAAGCTTATGCTGGGCATCAATTTGGCGGGTTTAATCCGCAGCTTGGCGATGGTCGAGCTCATCTGTTAGGTGAACTTATTTTGCCAAATGGACGTAGAGTCGACCTTCAGTTAAAAGGGTCGGGAGCCACTCAGTTCTCTCGCCGTGGAGATGGACGATGTGCGTTTAAACCAGCGGTAAGAGAATACTTGATGAGTGAAGCTATGCACGCACTCGGTGTACCGACAACACGTACTCTTGCGGTTGTTACCACAGGAGAAACATTGTACCGCGGGCTGAGTGAACCGGGTGCGGTGGTCTCTCGTTTAGCACAAAGTCATATCAGAATAGGTACTTTTCAGTACTTTGCTGCACAAGGCGATAGTCAATCTTTATCGGCCCTTTTAGATTACGCTATTGCTCGACATTACCCTGAGATTGATCTAAATAATGAGCACCGGGCTCTATTATTTTTAGATGCCGTTATTGAACAACAGATAAATACCATCGTCCATTGGATGCGCGTTGGATTTATTCATGGTGTGATGAATACCGATAACATGACGATTTCGGGAGAAACGATTGATTATGGGCCTTGTGCAATGCTTGGTATTTATCATCCTGAAACAGTTTATAGCTCCATTGATGAAAATGGTCGCTACTGTTTTGCAAATCAACCTTCAATTATGCAATGGAATATGGCTCGATTAGCTGAATGTCTTATTCCATTGATAGGGGGAGATAAAGACACGGTGATCAAACAACTTGAGCAACGGATCGTAAATATAACTGAGCAATACCAGGCAGCCTATTATCAAATGATGCACAATAAATTAGGTTTGTTAACGTTAGGTCACAATGAGTTAGTAGACGAACTACTCGATTTGATGCAGTTAAATAAGTTAGATTATACGCAACAGTTTTATGAACTTACTCAAGTGGTAAGTACGGGGGATCCTTCGTTAACCCAATTGAAGCCTGAATGGCTCGATAAATGGTTAGCTATTGTGATGAAAGAGCAATTAATACAAGGTTCAGGCCTGGCAGAATCGTTGGCATTGATGCAAACAAATAACCCTGTGGTCATTCCGCGAAATCACCATGTGGAGCAAGTATTAGAACAGTGTGAACAAACTGGCAGTAATAATTCCGCTGTGGCTTTTTTAGAGGTATTGCGAAAGCCTTATGACCAACAACAAGCTACTGCTTTATACCAAGATTTACCTTTGGACCATGATAAAGGCTATCAGACTTTTTGTGGCACCTGATTGGTTAAACCAAACCAAGACTTGTTGTGATTATGCACATTACCTAGCGAAATAATTGACTAATATGAGAGTGAAACAATGAACGAATTTTATCCCATAGGGACGCAAGGTAAAAAATGGGGCGAAATAGAAAAAAAACAATGGCTAAATAAAATTAGGCCAATGAGAAGTTATCAAGATGAAGTCGTCACAAAAATCGTCGAATTAGCTGACTGTTTTCTGGTTGATCAATATGGATTGATTCAATACCAAAATAAATCTTATCCGCTTTATGTATTAAAAACACTTCAGTGGGATCCAAGTAAACCAACGGTACTCATTACCGGTGGAGTGCATGGCTACGAAACCAGTGGAGTTCAAGGCGCGTTGTTATTTGTCAAAGAACAATCTGAGCGTTATCAAACAGAATTCAATTTTTTAGTGGTGCCTTGTGTTAGTCCATGGGCATACGAAGTAATCAATAGGTGGAATGCGTTAGCCATTGATCCAAACCGCTCGTTTTATCCTGAGAGTCCTGCACCTGAAGCGGCGGCTCTCTTAAAGCTCGTTGAAAAGTACAATGATACTATTCTTGTTCATTTCGATTTACACGAAACTACCGATAGTGATGAAAGTGAATTTCGTCGAGCATTAGCCGCACGGGACGGTACCGATTACCTTCAAGGTGAAATTCCAGATGGTTTTTACACAGTTGCCGATTCAAATAATCCCCAAGCGGATTTCCAACAAGCGGTCATCCAATCAGTCAGTAAGGTTACTCACATTGCCGAGCCAGATGAAGACGGCAATATTATCGGTTCGACAGTGATGCAACATGGAGTTATTCATTACCCGATGAAGCAACTCGGTTTATGTGGGGGGATAACAAATAGTCGTTTTAGTACGACCACTGAAGTCTATCCTGATAGTGACGGTGTCACGAATGATGAATGTAATCGAGCTCAAGTTGCGGCTATTGTGGGTGGGTTGGACTTTATAATTAATCAAAGAGATTAGACACTATGTTGATTAAAATTGATGATTTAACTAGTGGCGATGTCGTGAGGTTATTGCAAGAACATATGAAAGATATGCTGGCGACCTCTCCTCCAGAAAGTGTACACGCTCTAGATGTTGGTGAATTGAAAGCCTCGCATATCACTTTTTTTAGTGGATGGGAGCAAGGTTTATTATTGGGCTGCATTGCTATTAAAATGTTAACGAGTCAGCATGCCGAAATCAAATCGATGCGAACGGTAACAAATGCTAGAAACAAGGGAGTAGGCTCCGCGTTATTGGAGCATGTGATAATGTTCGCACGAGAACAAGGCTATCAAACGTTAAGTCTAGAAACTGGATCGATGGCTTTTTTTAAACCGGCCAGAGAACTCTATAAAAAGTATGGATTTGAATACTGCCAACCTTTTGCAGATTATCGACTTGATCCTAATAGTCGATTTATGAGCAGAACGGTATAAGCAATTCGGAGCGATAACATGAAAATTGTGCTTTTCGATTGGGGCGATACTTTAATGATTGATAACCCCAACCAGACTGGCAAAATGCGTTTGTGGGATCAGGTCCAGGCCGTTTCTGGTGCTAAGCAGACATTGGCGTTACTAAGCCAAGATTATCGAATTGTTGTCGCGACAAATGCAGCCGATTCTTCGGTTGAAGACATTAAAATCGCGTTTGATCGCGTAGAGTTATCAGATTATATCGAGGGCTATTTGTGTAAAAATAATCTGGGAGTAGGTAAAGGTTCTAGTGAGTTTTTTCAAGCGATCTTACAGATATTATCTGTCAATGCGACGCAAGTTATAATGGTTGGCGATAGCTTAGATAATGATATTTTTCCTGCGCAACAACTCGGTATAGAGGCGATCTGGTTTAACCCGTCTGAAGAGTCTCATTCGAATGCAGTCACAGTAAAACAAATTAAACAACTGCCGGAATTGTGCCGTTTGCTTTATCGCATGGCCTAAGCGACTCTAGTTTGATAATTGAGTGTCAACGTTAATAAAAGCGTTGATACTCAATTAGATTCGGTAAATTTTATACAAAAAGACGGATAGTCAACTTATATTATCGGCGAAAATTTTTCTCACGTGCTTTTTTAGCTTTATAGTCTGAAGCGGCTTTTGCTTGAGAGTCTAAAATGGACTCGACAGTTAATTTCATCGGTTCTTTTGGTTTAATGTGCACCGGATAGGTTCGCATGCGTGGTGGAATTTCTCGCTCTGCTTCTGTTGGTTTTGGCATTCTTTTAAAGCGAGATAAATAAAACGCTTCAAGTTTTTCTCGTGCCCATTCTGATTTTCTTAAGTACTTTACAGTGCTTGCGACAGAAGGGTTAGTATGAAAGCAATTAAAACGCATGGCGGTATCCAATATATCCCAACCATAGAAATCAACTAGTTCCTTGACCATATCTTCAAGTTTTAAACCATGTAGTGGATTGTTTTGTTGTTCTTCTAACATCTGCTTGCCTTAATTCGGTTACGATTTATATCAATTGCTAAAGAGTTGGTTTTTACTGGTGTAGTTTGAATAGATTGTTCTACTTATACAATGTTTAATTTTGTTTGATCGTGCTTCTATTTGAATTAGCCGCCAGGTTAGCTAATGCTTCGCGTTGTTAAACTTGGATCATATTTGGTCATCAAACAATAAGTACAGGTTCAGACGTTTTGTCTTTACGATATTGACTTGGGTTTTGCCCAAACTGTGCTTTGAAACATTTTGAAAAATAATTGCTATCTGAGTAGCCAGCTTGGTCTGCTATTTGTTGAATAGTTAGTTCTGAATCAGAGACTAATTGTTGGTAAGCGTAATTGAGTCGTTTATCTTTGATATATTTATTTGGCGTGGTTTGTAAATACAAACGAAACAGTCTCTCTAATTGCCTAGTGCTCACATATGAGGCGTTGGCTATTTGCTCTGTGCGTAAATCGTCGCGTCGAAAATGTTCTTCCAAGTAAACTAATGCTCGGCTTAGTATCATAGTAGAGCTATTCATTTGAACATTATCACCTTGATAAAATCGAGCTAGCGTAATGACTAACTGCTGCAGTGTCGCGGTTAACATGGTTTCAAATCCTGTTTGACCATTGCTGTATTCGTCGTCAATGGTTTGGATAATGCGTTCTACTTCGGCGTACTGGTTTGAATGTAAGTTTAACTTTGCAGTGTAGTCAGCTTGTTGCCTTGCTAGCGGTTCGATAGTAAATAGCGCTTGATAGCCGGGTAATAATTTAAGGGATGAATTTTCAAAAAGAGGTAAGTGTGATTCAAACATTAGATTGATCAAAACCAACTCATCTACATTGGTAAAACCGTGCTCCACTTGACCATTAATGACAAACACATCTCCTTGAGAGAGAGGATAGCGGTGATCCGCAACCGTATGAGTAGCGGTACCTTTTACCACAATAAACAGCTCTGAAAAATCGTGGCAATGCGAAGGAAAATCTTGATAGTGCGTGCCATGAGTCAAAGCAAACTTGAGGTGTGGGTATTTTAAATGGGTTTCTAAGGTATAGATTAAACTCATGTCGTTTTATTCCTCTTTTATGTCGTTATATTAGCAGAATAATACTTGTTATGACGATATTATTGTCACATTCGAATGTATTGACTTATCGTCTCTGACTATTAGGAACCGCTTATGACATCGCCATTTATTACCCCATACTTTCTGGATTGGCCTAAAATTCAATCTGCAATTCCAACTGATGTGTCACAAGAAGAAGAAATTAAACGTATTGTTGGTTTAATGACCTTACAAGAGAAAGTGGGTCAAATGATTCAACCAGATATTCGAGGTATCTCTGTTGAAGAAGCTGCCGAGTATAAAATTGGCTCAATACTAAATGGTGGCGGTGGATGGCCGAATGAAGACAAACACGCGTCGGCTAAAGATTGGGCAAGTAAGTCAGATGAGTATTGGTTTGCAGTAGAAAGAGGCTTTGAAGGTAGGCCGTTTAGGATCCCGTTTATGTGGGCAACCGATGCTGTTCATGGGCATAATAATGTTTTTGGCGCGACAGTTTTCCCGCACAATATTGGCTTAGGATGCGCACGTGATCCAGAGCTTATAGAACAAATTGGACGAATAACGGCAATAGAAATTGCGGCGACAGGATTAGATTGGACGTTCGCACCAACAGTAGCAACACCAAGAGACTTACGTTGGGGCAGAGTGTATGAAGGCTATTCAGAAGATCCGGAAATAGTCTACAGTTATGCAGAAAAAATGGTTCAAGGTTTACAAGGTTCCGCTGAACAACTAAAAGATGACAAGCATGTTATCTCTAATGTGAAGCATTGGGTTGGCGATGGCGGCACTCTGATGGGAGTGGATCGCGGAGTGAATAACTACAGTGAGGATCTGCTAAGGAATATTCATGCTATGGGATATTTTAGTGGCTTAAATGCAGGTGCTCAAGTGGTGATGTCGTCTTTTAATAGTTGGGATGATGTGGCTAATTATGATTTGGATCCGGAAATTGAAGGTAAATACAATTATAAAATTCATGGCAGCAAATATCTGTTGACTGATGTTTTAAAAGAGAAAATGGGGTTCGATGGTTTAGTGGTAACCGATTGGCACGGCCATTCTGAAGTCAGCAAATGTACAGACGATGATGCCAGTTATGCTATCAATGCGGGTAACGATATATTAATGATTCCAGTACATAAGCATTGGTTAAAGGTGTATCACAAGACCATTGAAGATGTGAATGCTGGGGCCATCCCTTTAGCTAGGATAGATGATGCAGTATCACGTATTTTACGCGTTAAGATGCGGGCGGGTTTATGGGATAAACCGCAGCCAACACATCGTAGTTACGCTTGTAATCAAGCATTGCTCGGCGCTGAAGCGCATCGAGAAGTGGCTCGTGATGCTGTTAGAAAATCGTTGGTGTTATTGAAAAATAACAGTCGTGTTTTACCTCTTGGGAGAGAACAAAAAATTGTATTAACTGGTAGTGCGGCAGATGACCTACAAAAACAATCAGGTGGTTGGAACTTAACGTGGCAAGGCGATGAGAATACGTTAGCTGATTTTCCTGGTGCAACGACGGTTAAAATGGCCTTAGAAGAAGAACTTGGCCAAGATAAGATTATTTATGATCCTGACTTGCAATCTCCGGTTAGCTGTGGCGATATTGCTATTGTCGTTTTTGGTGAAGACCCATATGCGGAAATGATGGGGGATATAAAGGCATGGCAAACATTAGAGTTTGCCGCACTCAAAAGAAGCTATAAAGCAGACTTAGAAAAAATACGCCAACTGCATGCTGCGGGTGCAAAAGTCATTTCCATTTTCTATAGTGGGCGGCCATTGTATGTCAATGAAGAGATTTCTAAATCGGAAGCATTTATTGCTGGATTTTTACCAGGTAGCGAAGGTCGTGGCATCAGCGATTTGTTAATTGCTGATGAATCTGGTAAGCCGCGCTATGATTTTGTCGGACGGTTATCATTTAGCTGGCCGAATAAAAAGCGCAGTACCCGTGTACATCGAGTTCCCGCACATATTCCTGGTTACGTTGTTCCTGATAATGAACAAGATCCAACAGGGGAGCATAAGCCGTTATTTGAATATGGTTATGGCCTAAGCTATGGGGATGAATCGAATCTACGCTATTTAGATAATCTTCCATTGGATGACAACCAAGAGGGGCAAATTGCCGTTGCGGCACATCCTATTCATATGTTTGGTGTAGAGGCAACAGTTGGGGATTACCAGTTGAAAATTTCAGACTCATTGCATCCTATTGGTATTGATGTTTCTAGGAACAATAGTTTGCAATTGACCGATATTAGTACTTCTCCGTTTAATTACCAACAGCAACAAGACGCGGTAAAAGTAGAGTTTAAGGGCCGCATAGCTTGTCTCTATCTGCAAACTAGTGATGGAAGTTCTGAGGATCTGTCAGGTTATGATAATCATGCAGGACAGATTTGTTTTGATGTAAACGTTGAGAAAATGACGGATAAACCAGTTTATTTAGCATTACAGACCTTTATGGACAGAAATGAACTAAGTAGCGCTCCGCACATTGATATTACTTCGTTTTTACCCAGTGAAGGGGAGGGATTTACTACGGTATCTATTCCATGTGATCGGATATCAAGTCACGATGTCGATTTTCGTTATCTGGTGACTCCCTTTATGCTCTTTACTGAAGGGACGATGACCGCTGTTATTGCTAATATACGTTGGAATATTTAACTTTTGAAACGTTAGATTATTTCTGGGTATAGCGATTTATTTTTCGCCATAACGATAGCTAATAGTACGCTATTTAGTCAGTCGTTATGGTTTCAAGCCTGTTTAGTTGACGCAAAATAATAAAAGTTGTGCTTGTTATTTTTGGATGTTTTTGCAACATAAACATGGCAATTGGATTTTGTGGCAAAATTATTAATTTTGAGATTAATCGAATTTTGGGTTTGAGATATTTATGAATGACTCAATTATAAATGCCGTCAGAGTATAATTAACAAACAAATGAGCAGGTTATATTTTATACAAATATTTTTGTTGTTCACCCATCGCTAATATAATAGCGAATTTGTTAAAACTGGCACTAGTATTCTGATTTGACGCTGAGTGGATCTCTTTCTATGGTTAATTATCACTCAATCAAATAGAGGAATATGCACATGAGAAGAAACAGTAAAGCCTATCGATTTCAATTAATTAAAGAAACGGCGGAAAAACAGCAACGATCCCACAGTGCAGATCCTATGGTTAGACATATTCAACATTTACTAAGTGACCATTCAGATAACGTCAATGATAATACCGTATCGCACCGTTTTTCTGGCCATCATTATGATCCTAGTATAGATGGTTGGGTGAGCGATGACTGGTCATAAATCATTGCTAGATGGTTTTCGGCTTGTAATCAAAATTGGCTACTCATCTGCCATTAACAGTTTTCCTCACAAGCTGATTAATACAGCTTTGTCATATATCGAATAAATAGTGATCCAATTGAAAGTACCTAACGTAGATATTATTAGTTATGTATTTAACTTGGATTTTATAACCAAACTAGATGGTGTTAATTTTAAATATTAGCAAGTGGCACTCTGTCGCATGAACATATCATTCGAGTTGAGTAAACGGCTTTTGTTTAGATAAGGCAACTGGGTATTGGTTAGCAATTTAATTATTATTGAACAGGATATGTGATGAAATGGATTATCAGTAGTTTGTTGTTGCTATGCTCTTGTAGTGCATTGGCCGATATAGAAAAGTTTGTCAGATATGATGACAAGGGCATCATACGATATGGTCAAGTAGTTGGTGATAGTGTTTTTGCTATTCAAGGCGACATGTACGATCAGTTTTCCTTATCGAAAGAAAAGGTTCCTTTGAATAGTGTCAAACTGCTTATTCCAGCGGTACCAGAAAAAGTATTTGCCGTTGGTATGAATTTCGCCAGTCATCTATCATCACCGTCAAACCAAGCCCCACCATTATTCCTTAAACTTCCTTCTTCGTTGATTTTATCGGGTCAGAATATTCAAGTTCCGCAAGGTGCAAGCAATGTTCATTTCGAAGGCGAGTTGGTTTTAGTGATCGGTAAACAAGCCAAACAGATTGAACCAAGCCAAGTAAAAGAAGTGGTGTTCGGTGTGTTAGCAGGCAACGATCTTACTGAGAGAAATTGGCAAGGTCGAGATTTACAATGGATGAGGTCAAAGGCATCGGACGGTTTTGGTCCAGTATCAAGTATGATTACTCGCGGTATTGATTATGAAAATGTTCTGTTAACTACTCGATTGAATGGTGAAGTGGTACAACAAGAGAGTACAAAGAATATGATCCACAGTGTAGATAAAGTAGTGAGTTATCTAAGCCAATACTTTACTTTACAGCCAGGAGATATGATCTTTATGGGCACACCAGGTAGAACACAAGCGTTATCTGACAAAGACATCGTTTCTGTTAATATTGACGGAGTTGGAACGGTAGAAAATGTGATTCGCTTCTAGACAATAATTACCTGTTACTTATCTAAGCCTAAACCTAAAGCTCGTTCATCTTGACATTCGAATGAGCCCATTTCAAATTCACGACACACCCAAGGTCTATTTTCGTAAATAGTACACATATTGGTTTCTCTATTTAATGCTGAACATTTGCCATCTTCAAGTTGGCGCATCGTTTCTGCTCCCCATTGATCCACTTGTATATGTTCCTCTGGTACTCCGGTATCAGTGAGAATCATAACTTCTAGTCGGCAGCAACATGCTTTACAGTCCGTGCAACTAATGTTCGGATCGGGAAGGAATTCAATATCAATGTTAGTAGTCATAGTATTATAGTTGTGATTTAGCTGGGTCAATTGTGATCAAGTTTATGAGGGAATGCAAATGGAATCTCGTGTCGAAAACAGACCGGCCAAAATATCGTAATGTAAGCTCAAAATATATGGTAGATAATGAAAATAGTGGCAGAACTAGCCAGAAAAATCATTTGGATAACGTGTAGAAGAAAGGCTAAAACAAAGAAAATAGAGATATTTGAAGATAATAACAAAAAAAGAAGAGAAGGAGAGGATGGTATGCTGTGCGAGCAGCGGAAAACCGAGCTCGCACTAATCCTAAACTTATAACGCAGTAACGTTAGCAGCTTGAGGACCTTTTTGACCTTGTTCTACGTCAAAAGAAACTTTTTGACCTTCAGCAAGAGTTTTGAAACCGTCAGAAACGATTGAACGGAAATGTACGAATACATCTGCGCCGCCGTTATCTTGAGAAATGAAACCGAAACCTTTAGATTCGTTAAACCATTTTACTGAACCAGTTGTTTTTGACATGGTAATACCCTTTAATAAATTCATTTTAAATTGCGATAGCACTGAGAGCTCAAATTATTCAATGTAACTATGAAGCCAAGGAAAAAACAAAGGATACAACGTAAAGGTGATATTCTGAGGATTTACTTTTACTAAACATATTCATTAATAACCCTGTCTACCAGAGCGAGAGATATAATATAGTAGTTTTAACAAATGTAAAGCGATACTTTTATCGTTCGGTATAATAAAAAAACCGATAAGGTTCACCCAGCAGAGTGTCTGACTTATCTTCTTTTGTATTGATAAAGTAGATGCGTTTAAGTCGTGTCCTTTTGTTGCTTTAATGGGTATCTATAGTTAGACGATAATTAATGCTTAGCCCTCAGCGTAGAAGAATGAGGGCGATTAAATGGTTGATTGGGTCTGAAACTTGGCCAACTACCCACAATAACAGCCTGAATTATTTATTCTTCACAGTACCAATAACCCTTATTAACTAGAGTTTGGAACAATAAAACAATCTGTTGTTCTAGCTCGTCATCGCTCAATTGGTCACTCAGTTGCTCCAAGGACAGTGTTTCTTGGTTACATAAAATTGATGCGAGTGACATTTGTTGTGGGCTGAGGTGGAATATTTCTCCATTTATATAAATGGTATTCAAATTTCCTTGTAAATAAAGTGCGCGTAATCCTGCGACTCTTATAAATTGATTGCCAGATTGTAAATACTCGGCAATTTCATTTGCTTGCCATGGTAGGTCAGGAACAATGATATTGAGTTGGTGTCGCGATTGACTAAGCATGCATCCAATGAACTCTGCTAACTGAGTTTGATTGTCTAATGAAGAACGCAACGCTGTAGTTAATGCGGTAAAATCATTAGCGGTTATTTCAGCAAAGTTTTGTTGCGTGGCTAATTCCGGAGTATCTATATGGGTGTCACCAAGATCATTCGCTAATAGGTAATCGGCGAAATTGCTGACAAGTTCTTGCTCTTTTGGTGAGCGGAATCCAATCGAATAACTCATGGATGGTTGTAACGCGTATCCATCATGAGGAAACCCTGGTGGAATGTATAAAATGTCTCCAGGTTGCAAAATATCATCGATAACGGCATCGAAGGATTCTATTTGTCGTAATGCACTGGCACGACATGTTTCAACATATTGGCCCGTGTCTTTAGCACCTACGCGCCAACGGCGTTTACCTAAACCTTGTATAATAAATACATCATATTGGTCAATATGTGGACCAACCCCCCCTCCGTCAACAGAATAGCTAATCATGAGGTCGTCAAATAACCAATGGGGCATGGTTTTAAATGGCTGAATGAGTTGGGCTGCACCCGAATGCCAATGGTTGGCAGCTTGAACAATCAACGACCAATTTGTTTCTGTCAACGATGTGAATTTATCTTCACTAAAAGGACCATGTTCTGCAATCCAATTATTATCAAGATTGGATACAAATCGAGAGTCGACTTCGTGTTCCATGCTAAGGCCAGCTAACTCTTCTGGGCTAATTGGGTCATGGAAGTGTTTAAAACCGGATCTGATTACCGTAGGTTGCTTTTGCCAATATTTTTGCAAAAATTCACTAAGAGAAAAGGACAGTTGATACATCATGTAAACTTATAAATGTGAAAGATACGACATTGTATCAGGCTAAAGAGTAATAATTGAAATGTTAAACGACGCTTTAGTAACTTTTATATACCGTTACTTTTGCTCATCAATATTTTTGTATCGTAAGGCTTTTTAGATAGCAGAACAGAGATAGACTCTCGTGTTTAGATAGAGATCGCAGTTAACATAATAAAGTGTATATAATTAACGGCTTAAATCAAAGACGACGGATAATTGAATTGCTCAACCATTCTCTGTCGTCTTGAAGTATAAACCTTGAAGTATAAACCCTATTTTAGATGACTTCCTTTCTGGAAAACGAATATCGATGCGATGTTATTAAACATAAACTAATTAACCATAGCCAGTTTATGCTACCACCACTGCGTGACACTGTGGTGGTATCTTCTTCTCGTTCCGAGATATCATCACTTGTTGCACCACTAATTGGGACGAGTTTAACTGCTGTAACACGTTCATCACCGTCACCTTCGTTACAGTAAGCCCAATGGTCGGTTGAATCATACTCTATAGAGCTTGTGCTCTCGTCTGAAGCAAAACATTGAGAAGCCGTTGCAGAGATAACTCCTGCATCATTAATATCACTAGCATCAATAATTCGAAAGTGATTGTTGCTAGAGCTGTATGTACCACCGTTGGTAAGGTCGTCTAACCACCAGGCTTGACTAGCAAAGCGCTCTAATCGTGTCGTGTCGGTTCCGGTATCGTAGTATGGATAGATAAACCCTCGATGATCCCGTTCTTTACCACCAACTTCGCTGGATGATTCTGCATCGACTTGACCAACTATTTCATTAAAGTTGTTAATCGCCCTTGGTGTTCCACCCGCACTGCTAAAAAAAATACTTTCACCATGCGAAGTAAAGAAACTGGCAGTAGGCTCAGAATCGTTGGCATCAGTAATGAACATACGTCTACCTGCTGAATTGCCAGATGGATAGTCGCCATCTCTTTTTGCGTAACCAATCACTAAAAGGTTTTCATTTATATCTGTCGCGACAGAATTGCTGTGTATGTAAGAATCATCTACTTCAGCAGTTACATCTTCGATAAACGTGGTGCTCCACGCATTTTCATCAACAGAGAAATCAGTGGTATTGGTGGGTAAAAAAATAGCAGCTTGCATGAAAAAAACGTCGTAGTCATCATCAAGCTCAGTATTGTAACCGACTAAAACAGGTAAGTCGGCGTAGGATCCAGAGCTTGCTATCGTAGCCGCGTGAACACTTCCTTGAGGCGATGCGTAATTGTCATCAACAACGTAATTATCATCATCAGAGTCGGTTTCCCAATCGGCAACTGCAAATCTATTACTGTCTTGATTTGGGTCTATACCGGTAGAGACATTCCAAATAAATGCGCGTGTAGCGAAGCCGAAGTTTTGACATTCTGGATAGAAAGCCGGTTCATCATAACTTAGGCAATTATAAACCGACTCTTCATCGGTATCATCCGTGTAGTCAGAGTCGTAGTCTTTGTCATCATCATCTTCATCATAATAAAATGTCGCGACAGAAGCGCTACCAACAACGTAACTTTGATTATCATAAGTAAATGAATCAAACGCCATGGTTTGCCCCATTTGCGCAATGATATTTTGTTCTTCATCAGAGCTACCGTAATCAATACTAGTATCGGCCTCGGGTTCCAATACTTCTTGTGTTGTTGAAGTTGCATAATACCCACGGTTACGATAGAGCTTTATGTAAGCATTATCATAGGCATAATAACCACTACTGGTATTACCAATGACATAATCAGTATTATTTAATTCCACCAGCCTCGTGACTACTTTATCGTCCGTGTCTTCTACAAATGAATAATAGTAGTCACTTTCAGAGGGGGCATTGTCGCCAGTGTCAGGTACGAATGTTAAGGTGTCTGAATCGTAAAATGCAGTATTATTAGTTTGGTAGTCGGTTGTATAGTACGCCTCCCGTTCATTTTGTAGTCCGCCGATATCGAGGTCAGTATTCCCATACCAATGTTTATAGGCCCAATATTCACAAGTGGAGTAACCAAGCTCATCGTCGCAATAATCTTCCAGATCATCGTAATCTAAATAATAAAATCCATTATCAATACCAAATGGCACTTCATCCTTATAAGAAAAGCCTTCTGTACCGTTAAATGTTTCACCAGCGAAAGAGTAAGAATCATCTGAGCATTGGTCTGAAAAACAATTGCTACTATCATCACTTGGCTCGATAGCAATACCGTAAGACTCAACACTATCGGTAGGCGATGTTACTTTAACTACTTGATAAAGCGCAGAATGAGCAGGTAGAGCAAACATTAACGCAGAAACAGATAAAGAGAATGGAATTTTGAAATTAAACTTATTGGTTCTCTGCTTGGTGCGGTGTGTCATTTTATCCATTAATACTATTACTTTAGAGTCATGTCATATAGGCAGCTAAAATAAGATCCAATGTTATAGTAAATATGGATAAATTAAGGAGTTAAATTTAAAAGCGCGTAAAGCCTAGCAATGGGTTCTAGTTTTCCTATGTTAAATGAACAAACGGACTACAGAATTAATGAAAACAGTATACTTACTGCAAAAATGTGAACTAATCCGTGTTTTATTGTTTTTACCCGCGAATTAAATAAGAACTCATATCGTTTAGTTGATTGTATTGGTATTATAATACAATATTATTTTTAGTGTTATTTAAGTCAGAATAGACATGTTGATAGTATAACTAACTGAATTAGTTGAATTAATCATTTAAACGATGCTTGAAGTATTAACATCGTACTATTCTATGTTTCGCCTCTGAGGATTACCATGATTACAAAAAATGCAGTTTTACGTGTCGCTAGAATGACCGATAATCTTGTAGAAATATCAGATATGTATAAAAAAGCGCTGGGTTTCGATGTTTTATCAGAATACAAAGATGAAGACGGATTTGATGCTATTGTTTTAGGACACAAAAATCATAGTTATCATTTAGAATTCACTACTAAACCAGAAAGTAGCGACAAGGATTTTCAAGTCGCAGACACGTACATGGTGTTTTACATGCCTGATACTCGAGAGTGGGAATGGGTCTGCCGATCGATGATTGAAGCAGGTTTTAAGTATGTCGAAGCAAGAAATCCTTATTGGAAGCGAGTGGGCAAGACTTATGAAGATATCGAGGGATATCGCATTGTTATCCAAAATAGAGACTGGAGTGAATAATTTATTTTAAAAAATTCGGAAGTCCGAATCGAACGCATTCAAAGCGTATATTGTTAGAACACAATGGCAATTGTCACTAAAAGCATCTGCCACTCAAAGTAAACGTCATAAAATTATGGGCGCTTTGATTTATGACTGACAATAATTAAGGTCTATGTTGGCCTTAATTATTGCTAACCATTCTTATTATCACCTTTAATTATATTGCAGTTCCTTGAAATTTTTTCTGAGTTAAAGTGGTGTCTAACTTTAATTAATAATTTTTATTATTAATTATTTCAGTTGTTTATATTCCATCAATGTCCTCGTTACTTTATGGATATTTGTTAAATAATAATATAAATTATATTAAACTTATATAATGCAATAATTACATCACTAATAGTTATCAATAAATTAGCATTTTATTAGTAAAAACTGAGATCAGGTGCTATATACTAACTTTATATCCTTAGTAAAATAATTGTTTATTTAACATAACAGAGCGACGTGGCTATTAAGAATGATAGATTTTGGTAGGCTCTTAAAGAGATTTCGTAATTCAAAATTATTAAGTCAGAATGAGTTTGTGGACTTAGTGACGCACAGTAATGCCAAACTGGTTGGTTTAGACGTGGTGACGATTAGTCGTTGGGAAAATAGAGTGGTTATACCAACGCATCAACGTCAAGTTGAAGTATTTCACGCTGCTAACCAGCCTTATTTTGAATTAATTTTATCAAATGAAGATTTGCTAGAATATAATTTTGATTTCAAATTACTCAAGAAATATTACGTTTGGGAAAACACTGGTAACACTTCGTTGTCATCGGTCAGGTATAGCTGCATCGAATCTGAAGATGACAACGGCAATACTTTATATTGTATTTTATATGTAGATGAGCAAGGAATACCAATAGGTCAGTTAACTTATCGATTTTTTCCGAAAGATGATTTTTGGAAAGTGAGAAATAGATCCAACGATAAAATCGTTCTAAGTAATACAACTGAACTATGCTTAGAGATTTGTTCAATGTATTGTTTTTCGGACAAAATACTACCTTACATGTTAGGTAACGTAATTAAAAAGTTGTTGCTGCGTGAAGTCAATATCATCGGGTTTTCAAGTAAAAATAGAAAATCAAGCTTGAAGAAATTTTTGAAATCTATTGGATTTAAAGCTCATAAAGAACAAGAGGAATTTTCGTCTTTATTACTTACTTATCATGATGCCTTATATAACAAAGAGTTATTTTATTGTTCGGCATTAATGTTAGGGGATCAAGGGGAAATCAATGTCTAAAATTAATAAAGATGTACTCATCGTAGAAGACCAGCTTTTTTTTCAAGAGATACTTGAAATTTCACTGAAAAAAGTCGTTCCGCCTACCACTACAATTAAGAAGGTGAGTAGTGGCAACCAAGCAATAGATTTGTTAAGAATTGAAAGAGACTCTATTGGTCTTATTTTGTTGGATATGAAAATGGAGGATGGCGATGGTTTAGCTGTGCTCAATTACTTAGATGAAAATGATTTCCCTAAGATACCAATCTACATAGTGAGTGCATTAGACACTAAATTTATAAGTTTTGTTATGCAATCTATTGGTGATTTAGAGGTTAGGTTAGTGGGTTTTCTACCGAAAGAAACCCCTGATTCTGTCATTGCTAGAATCAAAAATTTTAAAACCGACATTGAAAGTTTTTTAACTGAAGAAGTTAAAGTTGATGATGATGAAATAGAACAGATTAATTCAAGTGTTAATTGTTCCAATATTATGCAGTTATTAGAGTCTGAGTTAAGGTTTTATATACAACCAAAAATATCTCCAGAGAACAATGGGTATATTACTAGCTATGAAGTGTTAAGCCGTCTGTATGATGAAAACTTAGGTATTTTAACGCCTAGTTTATTTTTCCCATTCTTAGATACTTTAGATAAGAAGTCTAAATTTCAGTGGCTTGTTATAGATAAAACATTTGAATTCCAAAGTTTAAATATGAATCTAGGGGTTTATTCTTCTTTCTCTATAAATATAGACTGTGAAATATTCGCCCGTGATGATTTTGTAGATAAGTTTGAGTTAATTGCCAGCGATTATGATATTGATTTAAGTCTCATCACATTGGAAATAACCCGGTTAGATGCTTCATTGCAGGATAATCTAGCGATTAATATTAAGCGATTACAGTTATTAGGGGTACAGATATCATTAGATAACTTCAGTGGGGCAGTTGACGATCTTGAAAATTTAATTGGTGTTGAGTTTGATGAAGTTAAATTAGACATGCGCTCATATGAAGGAGTTTTTGGCCATGGAGTAGAAAAACAGTCGTTTATGTTACTGTATTCTTATCTTCATAAGAAGCAATGTAGGATAGTTGCAGAAAGCGTTGAAGATGAAGAAACAAGCAATTTTTTAAAGAAGCTAGACGGTATAGAGGTCCAAGGTTACTATTATGCTATGCCTAAGCCGATATCAGAAATTGACGAGTTTTTTAGTGATATTTTTAAAAGTCGAGTGTCATATCTATTGTCTGATATGGGTAAAGAAAGCTTCATTGAGATCTACGACTACTTCTACACCACGACATTAACATCGATCGATCACTACTTAGAACCGAATTGTGACATAACGTTAAAAGATTTTGTTCACCAACAGAAAGGAGCCTTGAAAACAGCAGGGTTATATGAAGGGTTAAAATTTATTGATATGTATAGTGAAACGAAGGATACAAAATACTTATTAAGATTAAAAGAATATTTAACTTACTTCGATAATGTTTTGCTGGGCAGTATATTTTGAGGTGCTAATGCCTAAAAACGCTACTCAAGTAATCTAATTCTTGAGTAGTGAGGTTCTGATTTTGGTTTTTATGCGATTGATTTGAAAAAGAAAGTTGACTTTTAAGGTAGTATTTTATTTGGTCCAACTCTTCCTGCTCTAATTGACTCAATAGCGTTATTATTTTATCTGTTTTTTTCATTTTTATCCCCTCAATATCTACATATTATATCTAGAGTTCTAATACTATGTATTAGCAAAGGAATTGATTTAAATTTTTTAATTTGTATATTGCATAACTCATTATAAATTAACTTTTATTCATATTACTGAAAGGGTTTATGAATTATTGATTTCTACACTATTGTAAATTTTCTGTAGTGCATGTTCTCTTTAATTGAATTAAAGTTCAATTAGGTGCATATAAATTTTGATAATATAAATTTAAATCCTACAATTTAATTTTATATTTATTTTCCATTTCTATCTTATTGTTATTTAAGTCTATTTTTATTTAAAATCATTTACGCCATTTGTAGCATTAAAGAACCAATTTAAAGAGTTTTAAATCACATTACCTTTTTTCATTAACTTTAATAATGTTTGTTCAATTTTAACCACAGAAACTTCTGTAGATAAAGATTGAGTATAAATACTAATAAGGAAGATAGGTAAATTTATGAATATAAAATTCAAGGCTGCTATGGTTAGCGCCGCACTTGCCACTGTTGCGGCAATGCCTGTGAGTAATGCAATAGCGAAAGATTATCCACCTAAAACTGTTTCCATGATAGCACCCGCTGGGGCTGGTGGTGGTTGGGATCTAACCATAAGAACGGTAGCAAAAACACTGAAAGATACAGGACTTGTTGCATCTAATTTACCTGTTGTTAACCGTCCTGGTGGCGGAGGTGCGGTTAATCTGGCTTACATGCAAACCAAAAAGGGTAGTGGTAATCTTATCTCAGTTTACTCTCCTCCTATTTTACTAACTAACCTAACTGGTGCAAGCAAGTACAGCTACAAAGATACCACACCATTGGCACGTTTAATCACCGATTATGGTGCATTTGTTGTTTCTAAAAACTCAAAATACACGTCAATTAATCAGGTCATGGAAGCACTGAAAAATGATCCTAAATCAGTAAAAATTGGTGGCACGTCATCGGCTGGTTCAATGGACCATATTCAATTTTTAATTATCGCCAAAGCCGCAGGTGTACCTAATCTTCGCCAAATTGATTATATCTCGTTCCAAGATGGTGGCGCAGTTGCACAGGTGCTAGGTGGTCATGTTGACCTTATTTCTACTGGGTTAGGTGATGTATCTTCTTTAGTGAAAAGTGGTGACTTACGAGCGTTAGCACATACTGCTGATAAACGTGTAGGTGAAGGTCTAGTTGCTGAAATACCAACCGTGAAAGAACAAGGTATTGATGCGACTTTCGAGAACTGGCGTGGATTGTTTGGTCCGAAAGATATGCCTGATTACGCTGTAACGTTTTGGAGTAAAGCACTTAAAGACATGGTTGAAACACCTGAATGGTCAGAAGCACGCACTCGTAACGGTTGGGATGACGCTTACCAAAATAGTGAAGACTTCACTCAATTCTTAGCAACAACTAACGAACAATATAAAACCATATTAGCGGAAATATTTGCTAATTAGTTTAATTGTTAAATGACGCCTGAGGGAGTCTCCTCCCTCATCATTTCTGTTTGTTTACGTTTTTATATAACTCTAACGTAAGGTTAATCCATGAAAGATCAAAATGTTCGCCCTAATTGGGATGCGTTTACCGGGTTCTTCAGCGTCGCATTTGGCCTGATATATGGTGCTCACGCCTATACAATGCCTAGAGCTATGTTTGGTAATCCTATGGATCCAATATATTTTCCATTGGGAATAGCAGCACTAGCGATATTGATAGGGATTTTACTGCTAATTAAAAGTAATTTAAAAGCGTCACTGATCGCTTTTAAAAATATTATTAATGAAGATGCGACAAAGAAAAATGATCGCAGAAGAATTTTATATACATGCATAATATCAGTTGCTTATGCACTGCTGTTTGAACATTTAGGTTATGTTATTAGTACCTTTTTATTCATGGCTGCAATGCTAACAATTACAAGTGGTTTTGGTGATTGGAAAAGAAGTTTAATTGTTGCACTGCTATTTTCGGGTACGGTTTTCTTCATTTTTAATACTTTGTTAGCCGTAAGTCTTCCACCTTTACCATTTATTGAATAAGGCATAAATCATGACTGATGTATTAGCTAGCCTACTTAATGGATTTGGTGTTGCGTTGCAACCCTATCATTTATTGCTTGTAACAGTAGGAGGGGTACTGGGAACCATTGTTGGTATGCTTCCTGGTTTAGGTCCTGCTACTGGTGTCGCGGTATTGTTACCTATGACGTTTGCGATGGGCCCTACCGCAGCGCTGATTACGATGACCGGTGTTTATATCGGCGCAATGTTCGGTGGATCTCGAAGTTCTATATTGATTAATACACCTGGAGATGGCGCAGCACTTGCTGCAACGTTTGATGGTTATCCGATGGCCATGCAAGGTCGTGCTGAATCTGCACTGGCTATTTCTGCTATTGCGTCGTTAATTGGTGGCACTATTGCCGCGGTATTGATGACATTGCTAGCCGAGCCAGTAGCAGGTTTTGCGTTAAAATTCGGTCCAGCGGAGTATTTTCTACTCATGGTTGCTGCGTTATCGATGACCGCGTCCATGTCGAAAAATAATATGCTCAAAGGTTTTCTTTCGATGGTTATTGGTTTAGCTATAGCTACCATAGGAATAGACGCACAATCTGGCCTTGACCGTTTTACTTTCGGTAATTTAGAACTGCAAACTGGTGTTGATTTTCTGGTCGTAATTATTGGCATTTACGCAATGGGGGAAGTGTTTAAAAGCTTTAGGTCTCTAAGTGAAGGGAATAAAAAGGCTCAAACCAAATTCAAACGTATTTGGATTGCCGGAGATGATTGGAAACGTTCGAAGTGGCCAATTTTTCGCAGTGCACCGATAGGCTTTATTATTGGTTCACTTCCTGGTGCAGGTGGAACAATGGCTTCTCTAATGTGTTATAACAATGAAAAGCAGTTATCTAAACACTCTGAAGAGTTTGGCCATGGAGCGATAGAAGGATTGGCTGCACCAGAATCTGCCAATAATGCTGCCTCTATAGGTGCGATGATTCCAATGCTGACGTTGGGGGTTCCTGGTTCAGGTACAACAGCGGTAATGATGGGTGCACTATTAATGCTTGGAATTCAACCTGGTCCATTACTGTTTACCCAATACCCAGACACAGCATGGGGCCTTATTGCATCTATGTTTGTGGCTAATTTCATACTTGCGTTTGTTAATATACCATTGGCAGGAATGCTAGTTCGTGTGCTCGCCATTCCACCGAAAGTATTATATCCAATTGTGCTTGGCCTCGCGTTTGTTGGGTGTTACGCAATTAGTAGTTCGGTTATGGATTTTTACATTCTAACTATTCTTGGTGTAGCGGGTGTGGTGATGAAACGTGCGGATATACCTACTGCTCCTATGATACTAGCGGTAATCGTCGGTGGAACGATGGAACAATCATTCCGTCAGGCATATAGAATTGCTAACCAAGACTTTACTATTTTTGTTAGCTCTACTGTGTCACAAACGTTAATCTTTATTACATTCCTATCAATCTTATTGCCAATTATAGGAATGCTAAGAAGGCGCAAACAAGTTGCCGCAGCATAAATAAGCTATAAACGAGCTCAACTTAGAACATAACATTCTGGTTGAGCTCGTTTATGATTTTAATTGGTGTTATGTCAGATGCCTAATTAATTCATTTACACCATTTAATTATTTATATTTAAATTCAGTTCTGATTTAAATCATGATATTAATTCTAAATTGAACGATACTTAACTTGTTATTAAGTTTTAGGAATAGTGTGTGGAACCGGGTTTTAGGTTTGTCAAAGTCAGTGTCAAAAATAACCTTAAAATGGAAGGTGTGAAAGCATTCCTTTCTAAAATGGGTTTAGGCGTCGATGTTGATGTTGAAGTGTTTGTGGTGGTATTGTTTGGCGACCGTATTGCTGCCACTGGTGGTCTCGCGGGAAATACACTCAAATCGATAGCAGTTGACGACCAGTTCCAAGGATCAGGTTTATCAGCCAGCCTACTGACAGAACTGGTTACTTATGCGTATGATTTAGGCCGATTCAACTTATTTATCTACACTAAACCTGAAAACTACAAAATGTTCCATCAAGCAGGCTTTCACCAATTAACTTCGGTGAAAGATAGAATTATATTGTTGGAAAACAGCAAAACTCGCTTAGCCAATTACTGTAATAAACTGTCTTTGTTAAAGCGGTCGGGTGACAAGATAGGCAGTATAGTGATGAATGCAAATCCATTCACCCTTGGTCACAGATTCTTGGTTGAGCAAGCATCTAACCAGTGCGATTGGGTTCACTTGTTTGTAGTAAAAGAAGATCGGTCATTTTTTACTTATGAAGACCGATTGAACATGATTAAACAGGGGGTAAAGGATTTCCCTAATGTAATTATTCATTCCGGTTCAGACTATATTATCTCTCGGGCAACATTCCCGAGTTATTTCTTAAAAGACGACGGTGTGATTAATTACTGTCATACGGCAGTGGATTTACAGATGTTTCGAGGTTATATCGCGCCAGCGTTAGGTATTACTCATCGTTTTGTCGGTACTGAACCGATTTGTACAGTGACACGCTTCTACAACCAACAAATGCATCAATGGTTAACTACGCCAACGCTTGATTGTGAACCCGTAACGTTGGTTGAGTTACCTAGATGTGAAAAAGATCAGCAACCGATATCCGCTTCTTTGGTTAGGCACCTTCTATTTAATAATCAGTGGGATGACCTAAAAAATTTGGTTCCAAATACTACATTCGATTATCTTAAAGATTTATTTAGTCATGATAGTGATGTTTATCAATTACGTTGTAAAGAAGCAAGAGTTGCTCCTATTCATTACAGAGCAACGGCTTAGTTATTTATTGTTTAGTTTATTATACTCGTCTTTTATCATATGTTTCTGGCGAAAAAAGTTGCTAATACACGCGCGATAAAATTAAATTTAGCTTAAATTTCAGTCGCTATTGAATCCATCATAGATCGGATTTGTTTATCGAGTTCTTTATTACTGTGACGATGATTTTTAGCACACACAGGGGCTATTTGATCACAAATAATACATTTCCTAGCGGATAGTTCACAAGACCCACGAGATAGAGTTTTGCCTTCGCTATTCATCACATTAATATCCAACAGCTGCCCTAAATAATGTTGGCTTTCAATATTCATCATTAATTTTTTCAGTTCGCTAGCCGATCTGCATTTTACTGCAAGATAGTGTTCTAACCCTGCGGTACTTTGAAATTCCTCATTTGAAATACACCGCATTCCGTGGTTAGACAGTGTATGTTGTATGGCTTCTAATCCCTGAGCAATCAAGGGCGTAACATAATTGTTATGACGCAATTCTCTTGGCATATGGGCTTTTAATGTGATAACTGGACAAGCATACTTCTTCAATAGTTGTTGCTGTTTTTTGAGTCTGGTTTCTTTGCATAAATAGGAATCGTAGAGTGATACTGACGTGTTCATTATGTGTCCTCCCTGGGTTGTACAAATACGTTAGCAAAAATAGCAGAATTTATATGGCTAATAACAACAGATATCTGAAGAAAAAGAGTGTTTAATGGTTTTAATGAATTTAATTAATATAATTTTGGTATTGGAGATAACCATGATTTGGTAATTTGAATAGTATTTAATTGTTGCTTTATATATGTTTCATATTAATGCAATGTTATATATTTGTGATCTATTACCAATTATACATTTTATTTAATGTTACTTTCTAAATTACAACATTTAGCTGTTGATTAAATTGCGAATAACAAATACCGTTTATCGGTAATTGTTAGGTATGCTATATATGGAAAATGGAGTTTATGGATAGTACAGCCATGCGTCTAAAAAAGAGATTAGCGACAGGGATGTCTTTTAGAGGGCGTATTTTTATACTCATATTTGCGCTATTGATACTTCAAGCTGCGCTTATGGGCGCAAATTTTCATAATGCATTAATAAATACCTTAGAACATCAAGTAGGTACGCGTGCATTAATACAAGCCGAGGAAATAGCGAGTGATCCTGAATTAATACAAGAAGTCCGTATAAAAAACTTACCTGCTATTGAAAGATTAATTAACCGATTATTTGCCCTTTCAGATGCGAGTTTTATTGTCGTTGGTGATGAAAACGGAATCAGACTTTCACATCCAGTTAAAGAAAGAATTGGATTACCTATGCAAGGAGGTGACAATGCCGGTGCATTGGAACGGGGTGAGTCATACATATCGATAAGAGAAGGCAGTTTAGGTTATGGTGTAAGAGGTAAAGCGCCAGTCGTAGATTTTGATGGTGAAATTGTCGGCGTTGTCTCTGTAGGGTACTTATTAAATCGTTTTGATCAATGGCTGGTATTTTACGCTCAACCTCTGATAGTTGAAGTTCTAATTATATTTGCATTGACTTTAATAGGCGCATGGCTGTTCTCTGCTCATATAAAAACCAAAATGAATGGTATGGAACCGTCAGAAATCGCCCTAGCATTGTACTTACAAAAATCTATCTTGAGTTCTGTTTATGAGGGAGTCATCGCCATAGACAAAAATGGTTATATTTTAGCTGTGAATAATACAGCTCGAGAACTGCTCGGAACAGACAAAGAAATCCAGTACTTAAAAACCAGACAAATTATCGAGTTTGTCAGCCAAACTCAATTTTTCTTCCAGACACCTTTTGATAAGAACATAAAAGATGAAATTGTTTCTATCAATGAGCAAACACTCATTGCCAACCGCGTCGCTATATTTGATGGTGAAGTGTTAATTGGTTGGGTCATCAGCTTTCGGCACAAAAATGATATTAATTCATTGACGGCTGAGTTGAGCCAAATTAAGCAGTACACTGAAAACTTAAGAGTAATGCGTCATGAACACGCCAATAAATTATCAACGATTGGTGGGCTAATTGAAATCGGCGATAGTGCAGCTGCATTGAAAATCATCAATTATGAAAACAGTAAAAAACAACAACTAATTGATTTTATTAGTTCAAGGTTTACTTGTCGCCAAGTAGCAGGAATTCTTCTTGGTAAGTATTCACGTGCGCGTGAACTGGGTTTAAAACTTGAATTTGACCCAACTTGTCAGCTGCATCGACTTAATGAAAGAATCGAAGTTGATGAACTGGCCGCTATTATTGGTAACTTGATTGACAATGCGTTTGAAGCAACTCTAAAGAATCCCAATAGTAATAAAGTAATATCGCTACTCATTACCGATGCAAGCCATGAACTCGTTATTGAGGTATCTGACAATGGTTGTGGTATTCCTCCGGAAATAGCCGCAGATATATTTAGTCGCGGAGTGACCAGTAAAAACGATACCGAGGGGCATGGTATTGGCCTGTACTTGATCAATCGGTATGTGACCAATGCTGGCGGGGTTATTCTAGTTGATAATGCAGAGCCAACCGGCGCTATTTTTTCTATTTTTATTCCAAATAGTGGTGAAAAATGATGAATATCATTGATGTACTTATAGTGGAAGATGAAACACCTATAGCAGAGTTACATGCGCAATTTTTGCGGCAAATGTTGAGATTTAGGCCTGTTGGTATTGCTTCTTCTCTCGCAATGGCAAGGACTATGATCAAGGTACAAAAACCTAAGTTGATTATCTTAGATAATTATTTGCCAGACGGGAAGGGGACCGATTTATTACGTGAAATCGTTTCAGATAAAAGCACCGATAAAGCAGATGTGATACTGGTTACCGCTTCTAGTGAAATGGAAACTGTAAAAGAAGCAATGCATTGTGGATGTTTTGATTACATTTTAAAACCTGTTGCTTATGACCGTTTACAAGAAACTTTAAACAGGTATTTGAAATTTAATAGTGCTATCAATGCGTTTGATAACATAAGTCAACGTCATGTCGACGATTTATTTAATATACAGGCAAGAGACAAAACCAATGGCAGCCTACCGAAAGGGATTGGCGAGTTAACATTAGACAAAATTAAACAGGTTTTTATACAAAATATAGCGATTAAATATACGGCTGAAAGTTTAGGTGCCGAAGTCGGAATTAGTAAAACAACCGCACGTCGTTATTTAGAATACTGTTCTGCTAGTGGCTTTCTGGTTGCGGAAAATGAACATGGCCGAGTAGGGCGACCAGAAAGAGTTTATGTTAAACCAGACTAATAGTAATTGTTGAAACGATAGATAACCCTATAAGGTTATTTATCGTTTCAATATACCACTTAGTTAGTTGTGTAACTTTGGAAAGCGGTCTTCAGCGAAACAACAAGCCATTATTTGTCTCAAGTAACCCCATTCTATCAGTACATAGCCGGTCATGATTGTTCTATTGGGCTCGACTGAGTTATTATCATCTGGCTAAATGAATAAAATTCATTAAAAACATAAATTATTTTTACCTTTCAACGAAACTTGAATCCCATCATCAAAAAGTCTCCTTTATCAAGGAGAATACCTCTCATACAGCGATAGAGTCGCGTTATGTCTTATTCGTTATTCACTCTATTTTTCTATCTCTTTATTAACTCACGAGGAGTTAACATGCAAATTAAACAGCGTTCGTACGCTGGAACGCTCGAATCTAGTGACGTACTGGTAGAGGTTCTGCCCTCTGAAACAAATAGTTTAGAAATTGAATTGACCAGTTCGGTAGAAAAGCAGTTTGACCATCTAATTTTACAAACAGTTAACAATACATTACATGAGCTCGGTGTCGAAAGTGCGACGATCGTTGTTAATGATAAAGGCGCTCTGGATTGTGTTATTCGCGCTCGAGTACAAGCGGCGGTTATGCGCGCTTCAGGCGGTGCGGAAGCAATAGATTGGGGAGCATTGTAATGGAAACAAAAATACGCAGAAGCATGTTGTTTGTACCGGGATCCAATGCCGCTATGCTCAGCAATACTTTTATTTATACACCAGACGCAATTATGTTCGACTTAGAAGATTCTGTGTCCGTTCGTGAAAAAGATACTGCAAGAATGTTGGTAATGAATGCGTTGCAGCATCCACTATACCAAGATATAGAAACGGTTGTTCGCGTTAATGGATTGGATTCTAATTATGGTGCAGACGACGTCAAGGCGGTAGTGAAGGCTGGTGTAAACGTGGTGAGACTAGCTAAAACAGATTCACGTCAGGATGTATTCGACATGGAACAGCAGATTGAAGCTGCAGAACGCAAATTTGGTCGAGAAATTGGCAGTACCAAGTTACTGGCTGCAATAGAATCAGCAAAAGGGATCAATAATGCCGTCGAAATTGCGTTGGCATCACCGAGGTTAATTGGTATCGCTTTGGGCGCAGAAGATTACGTGCGCGACCTTAGAACAGAAAGAACCGCGGAAGGCACTGAATTACTGTTTGCACGCTGCTCTATACTGCAAGCCGCGCGTGCCGCAGGTATTATGGCATTCGATACGGTTTATTCTGATGCTAACAATGAGGAAGGCTTTTTAAACGAAGCTGAACACATCAAATCGCTTGGATTTGATGGAAAATCATTAATCAACCCACGTCAGATTGAGATTTTGCATAATGTATTTGCCCCTTCACAGAAACAAGTTGATTACGCTCATGCGGTAATTGAAGCAGCTGAAGAAGCAGAGGAAATGGGTTCAGGAGTCGTGTCGTTAAATGGCAAAATGGTCGATGGTCCAATTATACAGCGTGCGCACTTAACACTTAAACGCGCGGAATCAGGTATTAAACAGTAGGGTGGCATGATGACTATTACGGATCAAATAAGCACAAACCAATTAATGACGGACTTGGGCCAGACGACAATGAAACCTTATACTGACGCGCACGATATTACCCCATATTTACTCGACAAAGAGACTAAAAAAAGTCGAAAACTATACCAGTCATTACAAGAGGCAATAAAAGCTTCTGGTCTAGCTGATGGAATGACAATCTCTTTTCATCACTCATTTAGAGGCGGTGATAAGATCATTAATATGGTCATGAATATTATTGCTCAGATGGGATTTAAAAATTTAACATTAGCGTCTAGTTCTCTAGCAAGCATACATTCTCCGCTTATTGGCCATATTAGAAACGGCGTTGTGAGTAAGATTTACACGTCAGGTCTACGAGGTGATCTAGCCGAAGAGATTTCTAGAGGATTATTACCACAACCGGTTCATATTCACTCGCACGGCGGCCGAGTTCATTTGATCAAAACAGGAGAATTACAGATAGATGTCGCGTTTTTAGGGGTATCAACTTGTGACGAATTTGGTAACGCTAACGCGACGATGGGAAAATCTCGTTGTGGATCTTTAGGTTATGCAAAAGTAGATGCACAGTATGCCAATAAAGTGATTATGCTTACTGAACAAGTGGTTGCCTTTCCGAATATGCCAGCATCAATAGGGCAAGATACGGTCGACGCGATTGTTCAAGTATCAGAAGTAGGTGACCCATCTAAAATCGGAGGTGATGCAACCCGATTAACTACTAATCCTAGAGAACTACTTATTGCGAGGAAGGCGGCCGATGTTATTGAGTCTTCGGGATACTTTTTTGATGGCTTCTCTCTTCAAACGGGTTCTGGTGGTGCGTCTTTAGCGGTGACACGATTCTTAGAAGATAAGATGGTTCGGTCTGGTATTACGGCTAGTTTCGGTTTAGGTGGTATTACCTCGACAATGGTCAATATGCATGAAAAAGGATTAATTAAAACATTATTAGATGTGCAGTCGTTTGATTCTTCGGCAGCAAATTCACTCGAGAAAAATCCGTTACACATGGAAATCTCTGCCAATCAATACGCTAACCCGTCTTCTAAAGGGGCGGTTGTTGATCGCTTAGATGTGGTGGTTCTAAGTGCATTGGAGATAGACACGGATTTCAACGTTAATGTGATCACGGGTTCAGATGGCGTTATTCGAGGAGCGTCAGGCGGTCACAGTGATACTGCTGCTGCGGCTAATTTAACAATAGTCGTCGCTCCATTAATTCGTGGACGTATTCCTACAGTGGTCAACAAAGTGCTTAATGTCGTCACGCCAGGTTCTCAAATAGATGTCGTTGTCACGGATCATGGAGTGGCGGTAAATCCAGTTAGACAAGATGTGAAGTCAAGTTTGACCAAAGCGGGAATCACTGTTTTCGATATCGAAGCTTTACAACAAAGAGCAGAATTATTAACAGGCAAAGCAAAACCAATTGAATATTTAGATAATATTGTTGGTTATATTCGCTATCGTGACGGATCAGTTATCGATACGATCAAACAAATTAAAGAATAATTTATGTATTCAGGTACCGTTGTTTCTCTAGAGCAGTTGCTTAGCTCTAGAGAAGTAAGAGCACATCGGCAACGAGAATGGTTAGAAAGCTATTCCCTTCCTCTTATTAGTTTTACCATTAATATGGTAGGGGATGTTAAAGTTAATACCATCTCTAAAATCGCCTTTGAACGAGGGGTGGCGGTCATTACTGGTTCTTTTCAGCGGCAACATCACTTTGATGGCATTAATGAAAACGTTACAGAAGATCGCAATGCTGAGCAAATCGGAACTAGGGCTCACATCTGTCATTATCAAAGTTTCAACCTAGATACAGGTTATGAGTTTTTTGCGGCGGTAGATGCTATATCAGCACAAGATCTAAAAACTAAAATGGTACAAATAGAAGATAAACACCCACTTGGGCGTTTGTTCGATATTGATGTTATTGACGTAGATGGATTCGCTTTATCTCGTGACAATATGGGGTTACCTCGTCGTCAATGTATTATCTGTAATGACGATGCCAAAATATGCACACGCAGTCGTCGTCATAGCAAGCAAGAAATAGTGAATAAAATGGCATCACTTGTAATGTAAATGTCCATATAGATTGGAAAATAGCAACTATTCGTAATAGACTTTGTTTGTCGTAAGTCGGCTTAAATATTTTGAACTGGGTCTATTTTGAAAAAAATGTTATTACTTATTGTTGGTTGGTTAGCCACTGGTTTGGGCTTCTTAGGGGTGTTTTTGCCGATATTACCAACCGTACCATTCATTTTGCTAGCAATGGTTTGCTTTAGTAAAAGTTCGCCTCGTTTTAAAAAGTGGTTGCAAAACAACCGCTATCTCGGTCCAACGGTTACTCGAATCAAACTGAAGCAAGGTTTGACTCGAAAAGAGAAATATAAAATCTTAATTTATAGTTGGTTGTCTATTATTTCTACCATTGTATTGCTGCTTGAGAGCATCGAATTAAAGCTGCTACTTAGTGCTATTTTATTAATAGAAACGTGGTTTATTATTCGTTATAAAACCTTCACTATCAGTAACGTTGCCTCCACTTCCTCTATTCGTTAAATCGTTAAAGGTTGGCCTTGATTTGTACAGGTTCAGGTATTCTGTCTGATTCAAGCTTGCCGGAAAGCATCCTCAGCTGCTTGATAACCGTACTGTATCATTTCTTCTGCTCTGTTAAATTCAAATGTACCGCAAATGTTTTGTGGGATTTCAATGATTTTGTCCGGTGGGTAGGTGGCTAATTTTTGTCGTGCTATTGTACTTTGCATTGCGTCAAACGCCTGATTTGCAATATCAAAAGCATCAAAATTAATATTGATAGTATCGATAACAGAACCTTGAAGCCTGTCGACGTAATGACTGATTTTTTCTTGCAGTGACAGTTGGGACTCTTCCGGCGTGTGGTTTTCTACTACTTCGGGAACATTGATGATATTGCCTCCCAAGTTTACCGCCAACGTTAAATCTGTTTTATCGCCAAAGGTTGGCGCAATAGGGACAGGGTTGAGTACACCACCATCAATCAGTTGTTCACCCTCAATCTCAAAAGGAGTAAAAAATAATGGTAGTGAGATGGACGCTCGAATGGCATCAAAAAGGGGACCGGAATTTATCCACACTTCTTTTTTATCTTTCACGTTAGCGGCAACAGCAGTAAAAGGAATGTCTAGATCTTCAATCTTTGTGTCACCAACCAATTCAATCAGAGTATTTATGATTCTATCACCTTTAAATAAGCCACTTGATTGCCAAGAAAGATCGAGCAGTTTTGCCATGGATGCTTTATCGATTGCGGTCACCCACTTTTCAAACAAATCTAACTTGCCTACTGCATAAATCCCACCAATTAATGCACCAGCAGAACACCCAGAGATTGATTTGATTTGATAGTCATTTTCTAAAAGCCAGTGAATCACTCCGATGTGAGTCAACCCTCGAGCTCCACCACTTCCTAATACTAATGATACTGATTTTGGCATATTGTTTTTACTACTTGGTTGCTATGTTGACTAATACTATACACTGAGTTTTTTCGATTGAATAATCCGTTTTACTGTGTTCTGAGATCTTTCACGATAGCTATATTGACTAGATAACAACTTGATTTTTTGGTACATGAAAGCCATGATTGAGAGTAATAGATGCTAATAGATTTTGATTTTGAAAAACTCACCTTTTATCCATCCGTCATTGACCATAGAGCAACCACCTTCTGATGTATTTATGAACTTTGATGCTTTTAGAGAAAACACCGAAACTCGGTTGCATTCTCATGCTTGGGGGCAACTACAAGTTATTAATGGCGGATTTCTGGAAATATACGCTGAAAACATACGTTTTATTGCTCCTCCTCATTTGGCTGTTTGGGTTCCTGCTGGTGCATCGCATTATACTTTTAATCAAAAACCAATCGATTATTGCTCAATTAACATAGAAGCAAGTAAAGCTGAATTGATGCCAAAGCATACTTGTTTAGTCAATTTGACCGCCATATTTTTTGCAATTATCGAAGATTTTAGGCGTCGTTCTATCAATGTGGCGACATCTGTTGCTGACCGAAGGTTGGTCAATGTTCTATTAGATCAATTGTATTTAAGTGAAGAACAACAACACTTTTTACCTAGTAGCAATCACAAATTACTCAACCCTATCTTACAAACGCTAGAGCAAGATCCAACCAATAATTTCACACTAAAGGAGTGGGCCGCCACTGTCCATACTACGGAGCGGACGTTAGCTCGATATTGTCAGTTAGAGCTAGGAATGAGTTTTACAGAATGGCGTATTCGCTCTAAATATTTACATTCTATGACGTTGTTAAAATCAGGCATGTCGGTTAAAGAAGTTGCATTGACACTAGGCTACCACCAAGCAAGCCCTTTTATTGCTATGTTTAAGAAATATGCAGCAGAAACGCCTGATCAATATAAAAATAGGACATTTTAAAGGCGGTGAATATGACTACACCGCCCGTATCGCTATACTGCTTTTTATTTCAATCGCTTTATTCACCACAGTTGAATCTAAAGCGACAACGAAACTAGGACGGTGTTATTTAATTTTCCACTCGATAATTTCGCCGGCACGAATTGGAACGACTTGGTCATTACCAAATGCCATACTTGACTCTACTTGCCATGATTCTTTCACTAAAGTGATGGTATCTTTGTTGCGAGGTAAGCCATAAAAATCAGCGCCGTTATGG
This sequence comes from Vibrio sp. TH_r3, assembly GCF_033101115.1. Taxonomy (NCBI): domain Bacteria; kingdom Pseudomonadati; phylum Pseudomonadota; class Gammaproteobacteria; order Vibrionales; family Vibrionaceae; genus Vibrio; species Vibrio sp. TH_r3. The sequence continues at coordinate 180,156 of NZ_JAWMPW010000002.1, forward strand.
CTAACAAATGCTTGTAAATTTTCTAGTTTACCTGCTTTATCAAATACTTCAGCATACAATTCCACCGCTGCATGAGCGGTATAAGAGCCAGCACAACCACAGCTTGTTTCTTTGTTGCCTTTAGAGTGAGGGGCTGAATCGGTACCGATAAAGAATTTTTTGTTTCCACTGGTCGCAGCATCAATCAACGCCAGCTGGTGAACGTTTTTCTTTAGAATTGGTAAACAGTACAGGTGAGGGCGAATGCCACCAACCAACATATGGTTGCGATTATACAGTAAGTGATGTGCGGTAATTGTCGCCGCCACGTTATCACCCGCGTTCTTAACAAATTCCACAGCGTCTGCCGTTGTGATGTGTTCAGACACCATTTTAAGCTTTGAGAATCGAGCCACTATCGGAGAAAGTACATTGTCTAAAAACATTTTTTCTCTATCAAAAATATCAACATCATGCGTTGTAACTTCACCATGAATAAGCAATAGCATGCCGACTTTTTCCATTGCTTCAAGCACTGGATAGAGATTTTCGACAGAGGTAACACCTGAATCGGAATTGGTTGTTGCACCAGCAGGGTAGAGTTTTGCTGCGACTACTTTTCCTGATGCTTTGGCCGCTATAATATCTTGTGGTGTGGTTCTATCCGTTAAGTACAAAGTCATTAATGGCTGAAAGTGCTTACAAGTGTTATGTGCCATTATTCGTTCATAATATGCGTTTGCAAGTTCGAGATTGGTAATTGGTGGAACGGTATTAGGCATAATGATAGCACGGCCATTATAACGACTAATATCCCGTACTGTATCTGCTAAAACTTCACCATCTCGTAGGTGCACGTGCCAGTCATCGGGACGATCTATAGTCAATATTGTCATTATTTTTTACTCCACCGAAAGTGATTGAAAATGATTATGCTGTTTGTATTGCCACCAATATCAGCACCATACGCGACGGCATAATAGTGGAAAAACTATTGTATTTCATTAAATTTTTATCGATAAAAGACAAGATCGCAAACGTTTGCGTTATTGCTGAGGCCATCAGATTATCAAGTCTATAATCGTTTGATTTATTCTAATTACGTAGTAGCCAATGCGTAGTAGGCGTTATATGCTTGTCGTATCAACGTAACTTAAATGAATTCAAGTATCATAGTGATAAGGATAATAAATGTCAGAGAGTGTACTTTCTCAAATTAGTGTCTATCCAATTAAGTCCATTAGAGGGATAGATCTTTCGACATCTTGGGTGGAGAAACAAGGGATAGTGTTTGATCGTCGCTTAATGTTGGCAGACCAAAATGGTGTGATGGTTACCGCACGCGCTTATCCACAATTGGTTCGAGTGAATGCACAATTAACTCCTAAAGGTATGAAGCTAACATTTGATAAACATGAACCATTAACAATTTCGTTTACTCAGTTTTCAATGCAAGAAGTTACAACCAAAGTATGGAATGACAGTTTCATTGCTTACTCTACAAGTGATGTAGCTAATGAATGGTTTAGTGATATTTTAGGTATAAAAGTCCAGTTACTTTATACTGGAGACGAGTCACAAAGAGTACGAGAAAAACTCGGTCATAATGTAAGCTTCGCTGATGGGTATCCACTTCTAGTAATCAGTCAAGGGTCACTGGATGAGTTAAATAGGCGCAGTAGCGAGGTTCATGAAATGGCTCAGTTTAGACCCAACATTGTTGTATCAGGGAAGGAACCTTTTATTGAAGATAGCTGGAAACGGATAAAGATAGGTGACGTTGAATTTGAAATAGTCAAACCGTGTCAGCGTTGTATCTTAACTACCGTTGATATTAATACAGGAAAGATGAAAGCGAATAAACAACCTTTAAAAACGTTGATGCAGTTTAGGGCAGATGAAAAAGGTGAGGTATATTTTGGTCAAAATTTAGTCGCTTTAAATGAAGGTAGGATACAAGTTGATGATCCAGTTGAAGTCTTAGAGTACCAAAAAAAAGTAACATACAATGACCAAGTCCCAGAACAAACAATTATTAATGATAGCTTATCTAGTGAAGAAACTAGCCCTTCAGTTAAACGCGTTACCATCCGCTTAAATAACCAAGAATTTGAAGGCGACAATCAGTCTTCAATATTGCAGCAAGCAGAAAAACAAGGGTTATATGTCGCGAGTAGCTGTCGAGCAGGAATATGTGGTACCTGTAGGATAACGTTACAATCAGGACTAGTTGACCAAGAAAATACCCCTGTACTAACAGAGGAAGATGTAAAAAATGGCAAAATTTTAGCTTGCTGCAGTGTACCGTTGAGCAATATTGATATTGTTAGCTAACTAACCTTGACTCAGAATAACGGCTGTAGCGGCGATTTTTTAACGGACAAACAGAGGACGTGTGGTTCAGAGTACGACTATATCAAGTATTCAGGTAAATTAATCCAATAATAAGTAACTGGTTGGATTAGTTATTTCTATACTCCTATTAGCGTGAAGAATATAGTCAGAAACATCAGTGATCACATAAGTTCGTTTATTGGTGATGATGTCGCCTACTTTTAGCTTATTAAGAGGTAGGTTGCTCGAAGAGCAAAACCACTCCTTATAAGCATGGTCATTTACCGTGACTAAAGTAATACTTTGAACGGCAATCGCTCGACTACCGTAATTGGCTAACACCACGAATTGGTCACCAGATATCATATCTTCTACTCGAACTCCAGGCTTGAGCTCAGATAAAGTACGTACAAGTTGAGGGCTCTTTTTAGACATTCTTTGTAACCTTTACTCAATAGTAAAATACAAGTACGAAAACAATTCGTACTTGTATTTTTAGTTATCTATGTTGGGTAGTGGCAAATTTATATTATTAACTTATTTAGTTATAACCCCGTTGTGGGATTATAATTCTACGTTTAATCGTAGATAGTTGGAATAGCCTCACGTTTATGTTGAGTCGCTTTGTAAATGGAGATAATTTTATTACTGATTTCTTCTGAGACATTTTTACCTTCCAGAAAATCATCAATTTGGTCATAAGTTAAATGCAGTGCATCTTCATCTGCTTTTTGTGGGGAAAGTTCTTCTAAGTCAGCCGTTGGTGTTTTCGTTACCAGCAATTGAGGTGCGCCTAATGTATCAGCGAGCTCTCTGACTTGACGTTTACTCAATCCAAATAGTGGGGCGAGATCACAAGCACCATCACCAAATTTAGTGTAAAAACCGGTAATGTTCTCTGCGGAATGATCTGTACCGATAACTAACCCACCAGTATAGCCCGCAATTTCATATTGAGCGACCATTCGAGCTCGTGCTTTAACATTACCTTTTACGAAATCATGTTTTGCATCATCAACAGGTAGCAAACCAGTGTCGGCTAACGCCTCGCCCGTTGCAGAGTGAATGCCATCGACACCTGTTTTAATGTTTACCGACACCGAATGGGTTGGTTTGATAAATGAAAGCGCTAACTGAGCTTCGTCTTCATCTTTCTGTTCACCGTAGGGCAAGCGTACCGCAATAAATTTATACTCAGGTTGCACTTTATCTTCATTCAAACTATCGACCGCAAGTTGAGCTAAGCGACCGCATGTGGTTGAATCAACCCCACCACTAATACCTAATACTAACGATTTGCATCCGGATTCGATGAGTTTATTTTTGATAAATTCCACACGACGATTTATCTCAAAGTGAGGATCGATAGAAGGTAACACGCGCATTTCTTCACGAATTTGATGTTCCATTTGGATTCCTTTTCCTACAAAATGTATCAACTACCAATATCATACCTAAATCCACCTAATTAATAACAGTGAAAAGTGAGCTAATGTCGGTAAAATTAAAGAAACAGTTTAAAATAGCAGTATTAGGCAGTGCGTTTAATCCTCCCAGCCTTGGCCACAAGAGTATTGTTGAGTCTTTATTACATTTTGACCAGATATTGCTCGTACCGAGTATTTCTCATGCATGGGGCAAAACCATGCTAGATTTCGATGTTAGGTGCCATATGGTGGAGTTGTTTATAAAAGATCTGAACCTAGCTAAGGTAACGTTGTCTAGAATAGAACAAGACCTATATAAAGAAAATCATAATGTGACAACATTTGAGCTGCTTTCTGAGTTACAAGCTAAACAACCACATGTTGAGTTTACTTTTATTATTGGACCGGACAATTTTTTAAATTTTACTAAATTCGCTCGGTATGACGAAATATTATCTAAATGGCCACTATTAGTTTGCCCTGAGAAAGTAAGTGTGAGAAGTACGATGATCCGAGATAATCTAACAACAAACGCCAGTATTTCACATTTAACTACATCAAGTATTGAAGCTTATTTGTTAGAAAATACGCTTTATTGAATAGTGTGTTTATTTCGGTAAGTAGATAGTTGGGAGCAAAGAACGGTTGATTCAGTTAGCTAGAATAATACACGGAACCAAAATTATACGCGTAACGATTGTCATGCAATTATTTATAGCGGTGAAAGTGCACGCATGTGATTTTTTCTACGCTTCTGAAATGCTACAAAACACCAGTGATCCATCATTGCTGTGTAGCCAATTAATCCAAGCGGATTCACTTGAATTAGATCCACTTGATTACTCTTTTTCCTCTGAGCAGAACCAGAAAAATGAAGATTATTGGTCAAACTGGGCTATAGAAGTAGAAGACTCTCCGTTTGTTACCGGCCAATTAAATAATAATTATTTAGGCGTGGGAATTTGGACACCAAGCGGTTTTGATGATACCGATAGTGAAATGGAATATCGAGATTGGTTATTAAGCCACGGTTTACAGTTTAGTGTTGGTTTAGGTGAACCTAATGGCCAAGATCCTCGCATGAGAGTTGATTATCGTTGGCATAAAAATCAGGCAGCAGATGTTATGTTCCAGATTGAATTGCCTTTTTAAATCAAACTAATTGGTAACCGTACTACAGTTTCGTTCCTAATATTATTTGGCAAAATTGGTCAAATTCTTCTGAATTCATACTGAATATTTCTTTAGCTACCGTTGTTTTATTTTTACCTGAAAGGATACTTTTACGTGCTTCTCGCAGTTTAAGTGCCATGTTGTTTTCTTTGCTTATCTTCGCGCCGCCTAGCGTCATTTCTTGACTGAGTTTGGTTATCGTTAATTTGGGCTCAATATGAAGTAGTTCATACTTAATTACTTGGAGTAATACATTTCTATAATCTAGGTCTAAATCTATATCTCGCAATAGATCAAGTGCATTTTTAATTATAGGTTTTTCTGATACGTAACCTGGTATAGTCACAAACGGAGCAATTAATCTCTGAGATAATTCTACCTTTGAGTATTTAGCCATAGGTAAACTGGTTATTGAAACTAAACAGTTGGCAGGAATCCAAAAATACTGGCCTGGCCCAACAGCGTATTCATGTTTACCTATTTTAAATAATACAATTCCGTCAAATACACAGTATAACTGGTGTTTAAGTGTTTTCTTTCTGGCAGAAATAGAAAGGTAAGGGGTATTGACGAATTCAAATTGTATCGAGTAGTTCATAAGGGCTCCAGTTATTCGTGGCTAGATTACATTTAATTGACTCTAAAGCCAATAATTAGCAATTAAAGCGATATGAAAACCAAACTCAAAATCTGGAACAAACGTTATACTTCTGGTCTGACCTTGAATTTATTGAACATACTGTTGCTGAATGTGTCGTAAAGTATGAGTAGAATTGACACGTTTTCCAAACAATGCAGAATTATATGACTTTTCAAGAAGATATCTACAAAGAAATTCGACCTTATGATGATTCAGAAATTGAAGCGGCTATTAGCCGCTTGATTCGTGATCAAGAATTTGTGAATGCAATACTTAAACACCGTTTTTCTTCTAAGCCCGCTTGGTTAAGGCAGTGCTTAGGACCTATTGTTAAGTTGTATTTGAAAAGAAAATGGGGAAAACTTAGAACGGTAGAAGATGTCCAGTTGGAAATGGAAAAATATCTGACTCAAGCTTTGAAAGATACAACGGATGGTGTTGATTTTGAGGGACTAGAGTCTCTTAATCCAAGTAAGACCTACCTGTTTATTTCTAACCATCGGGATATAGCGATGGATCCAGCCCTTATCAATTATGGTTTACATCACAGTAAACACAAAACCGTTAGAATTGCTATTGGTGACAATCTATTGAAAAAGCCGTGCGCGACAGAGCTTATGAAGTTAAATAAAAGTTTTATTGTTAAACGTTCTGTTCGAGCCCCAAGAGAGTTGATGAAAGCATTAGGCTTACTTTCTTCCTATATCAAGCATTCATTGAATAGCGGGAATTCAATTTGGATTGCTCAGCGTGAAGGTAGAGCTAAAGATGGCAATGATGTTACTGATCCTGCAATACTAAAGATGTTTTACGTCGAAGGACGAAAAAATAAGATTAGTTTTGCCGAATATGTTAAATCGTTAAATATCGTGCCAGTGGCCATTTCATATGAGCATGATCCATGTGACCTTGATAAAGCGAGAGAACTGAATGAAAAAAGTAACCGTGGCTCTTACCAAAAATCAGAGTTTGAAGATATAGAAAGCATCGTTAAAGGGATCATAGGTTATAAAGGACGTGTTTCTGTCAAGTTTGGTCGAGTGATTGATAACCAGTTTGATACACCAGAAGCCTTAGCAAGTGAAATAGACACTCAAATTCGCCAATTATACAAACTGTACCCAGTTAACTTGTATGCGGCTGGTGTAAAAGACGATTCGATTACTGAAACCGTTACGCAAGATTTTGAGCAGAAGCTCAGCCTACTTGAAGATGGAGCAAAACAAATGTTAAAAGATATGTACGCAAATCCTGTGTACAACAAAAGTTAACGTTTATATAAAAAGCCAGTTTGCAGGTTGTATGATTAAGTAAAGTATATCTATGGTGTAACTCAATAGAACATATTTACCTAAACGGATATTATTAGCTGCAACTGATGTGGAAATATGACACGATAGATTAGTTGAATACGTCGGATTAAATCACCCGTTATCTGGCGACAGCGCCACCAAGTGTCAAATTTTTTGGCCATGATGTTATGGTATTTCCACCAAGGAATATATTACCTTTGACAGTCATAGTTTCTGGGAATTCAGTTATGTTTGAACCACCAATATACAAATTTCCGGAAACCACTAAATTATTGGGCAATTTTTTTAACGGTGTCCGTATGACACTTAAATCGCCATTTACCACTAATCGATTAGGCAAGGAGTTGAGCTTGGTATCGGTGAAATTAATATAGCCGCCAACGTTGATACCAACAGGCCAAACTTCAATTTCTGACCCAATTAAATTGGCATAACCAACTATTTTTGTACCGCTGGCAATTGATTTGACTTGACTATTTGAGGCATCCAAACTGCCATTTATGATAAGTCCTGCGGGAAGTTTGCTGATAGCGGTTTTCGCTATAATTAAATTACCTAATACTTCAAGTCCAACAGGTAACGACGTGTAAGGCTTATTTCGTAGATTGAGATTTCCATAATTATCTAAATGATTAAGGATTTTATATTGATCTAAATGTTCTGCGTAACAAAAAGAAGGGGTGATTAATATTAACAACAATGCATAACGACTAAATAACATGAAAATTTTCCTTAATAAAATCGACAATTTTAAATTTAATCGCATTATGAATATAGGGTACTTCTTTAAAGAAAAAAAGATTAAAATAATCACAATGGCAAAACGAGCATGTTCTCGTCTTGCCTAGTTTTACCTTTAATCAGTTTAACCGATAGAACGTGATTTCAATTCAAATATTAGCTTTTCTGCACTAACTTCAAATTTAAACTTAGCATGCAGTTCCGTTGTTTGGTCATCTATTGGAGTTGTTTCATAAATTACGTTTTCACAAACTTGTTTGGCTAACGCAAGATATTTTTCAAATTCAGTTTGTATATTTTGCTTTGAATCTCCAAAGACAGATACTTCAGCTACTTCGTCACCTTCAGCAATAATAAAGCCGACTTCTGCCGTCACGCCACACGCCTCACATAGTTCATTTTCTGCGTTAAGATTATTTATTTTTTCACTCATGTTGACTCCTCTTACTCAAATTCGTTCTACTTTACTCTAATGACTTGATAAATACTTACAAGCGCTCATTTTGTAGGGTGACGTTGGTTTTATATATTCACCTTATTAGTATCATTACTTATCAGTGCTAACCAGAGTTACTATACTAGATTACCACTATTCATTAGGTTACCACTAGTTAGCAAATGACAATAACATTACTTTTTGTATGCCAATACAAAACCACTTGAAATATTTTACTCTAAGCCAATCGGTATGCCTGACCATATACGAATAACTTGATTTATAACGTAATGTAATACATTAGAGTAGGAGTGTGTATGCCTAAGAAAAGCAAAGCTGAAACTAAAATAACCGTCCAACGAATATTAGACGCTGTAGCTGACCAATTACTTAGACTTGGTTACGATAGAATGTCTTACACCACATTAAGCCAACAAACCGGTATTTCAAGGACAGGGATAAGTCATCACTTCCCGAAAAAAAAGGATTTTATGGTTGCCTTAGATAATAGAATTTACAAAAAATTTATATCTTATTTGTCTTTAGATGGACAATTAGACCAGTTTTCTACCAGTTGGCAGCAATCTCTGTCTAGACCAGAGTTTTCTTCCATTTTACGTATTCTTTTCCATCACCTATTAGATAAAGATAAAGGGGACAAAATGGCAAAAGGAGGCGTTAAACGTCTATATAAATTGCTAAAAAGAAAATATGGAGAACAGAGTGAGAGAGAGTTGGAATGGCTGATTGGCCGATCATTATCTAATATTAGTGATAAATAGTGATGAAATATGTAAGCGTACATAAACCAAAATCAGTTTGTGTACGCTAAAACACGTTGGTAAAAATGCGTATCAGCTAAATCGATATACTGAAAAAAAACTACTGAGCGCTAACGCTGGTGGTGTTATTCGGTGTCTTATTTTGATGCCACTTTACGATAAAATAAACATTTACACATGCAATAAACGTATTAGTTAAAACGACCGGTGTCGCTCCAATCATCAGCCCATAGATAACAAAGAAACTACAACCAATAAAGTTAATAATACGCAACTTAACGATATTCTTCATTGTTAATGATATAGCGACCATAATGGACGCAATATAGCCCATGATTTCAACGATAGTAAATTCCATTATTTAATCCTCTTCGAATGCCTAATCTTTGTTTGGCACCCATCCTTCTCTTCTTGAGATATGCGAGGAAGCTCCGTGCCTCGAATGGTTCTGTTAATAACTGGCGCTGAATATATCAAGTTAAAGTGAGAGTGAAAACAACAAAAATGAAAAACTAGAGCGTTAGCGATTACGCAAACGATTAATATAAAGTGGAGAGGGTAAATTAAAAAAAATCACGCTCTCCACTATTTACAGGTGGTTACTATTTAAACAGAATTAATAGTGTTTATAAAAAGCGCTAACGATCGATTAGCGCTAAGACAGGCGTAAGAGGAGGTTACTTTTTGCCTTGAGTTTGTTTGTCTTCTTCAGTTAATTCTCTAATACGACGGCTGATATCACGGCGTGATTTTGAAATTTCTGCACTGTGAATAATGTAATCGTCAACGCGGTCTTCATAATCAGCTTTCATGTTTTTAACAATAAGCACAATTTCGTCAGGGCTCATTTGAGGTTTTATATAATCCAGTAAATTGTCTAGTAACTCGACACGTTTGGTATTGTCTCGTACTTTCCTTTCATTATCTTGCAATTCTCGTTTAAGTTTGTTTTTACGGCGAGCTTGATTAACTATTTCAAAAACGTTATTCATAACAGTATCTTCCTACCTTTAATATTTTGATATTCAATCAATAAAAGCATATCAGAGGATCACAACGCAGTCATATGAAAAATACGTGTATTTGTGTTAACGCTCATTACGGAAATCACTCATAGCATATTATTTATCTGAGTTGTCATAACTTTACAAGAGAATAGTTGTCATCAAGAAAATTAATTTTTAACACTAACCAGATCTGATAACATACAGAGTAAAGGTTAGCACGATTTATTAATCAATAATTTCATTAGGTTACGGTTTTTATCAGCATGCACAATGTAGAAAGTAAAAAACACTCAGACAGATTACAAAATGCCTACTTGAAAGAAAGAGAAAGACAATCTCTTATGGAGGTAGAGCTCAGTAAAACCATGGTTATTGTCGTTGACGCCAACGGGAAATTCATTAAAGTAATGAGTAATAATGAACACTAGCCAACGCTGACCATTAAACATTGATAAGGTTGAACATGACTAGAGTTATACTACTGTACGTAGAATGAATCTGACGACAGAATCAATAAGGAAAAACTATGAAAATCGAATTGTCAGCAATAGAAGCAAGAATCATAGGCTGCTTGCTGGAAAAAGAAGCCACTACGCCAGATTTGTATCCTTTAACTCTTAATAGTTTAACCAACGCATGTAATCAAAAAAGCAATCGAGATCCGGTTATGGCATTAAGTGAAGCCGAGGTTATGGATGCAGTGCAACAGCTCATATCTAAACGCTTGGTGAGTGATGAAAGCGCTTTTAATAGCAGAGTGTCCAAGTATCAACACCGCTTTTGCAATACCGAATTTGGTGATTTGCAGTTTTCACAACAAGAAAAGGCAATCGTTTGTTGTCTTTTATTAAGAGGGGCGCAAACTCCTGGGGAGCTGCGTACTCGTACTAATAGGTTATGTCAATTTACTGACGTTAAAGAGACGGAAAGCGTGCTAGATGTTTTGTCCAGCAAAGCACCCGAATCAGCTATCGTAGTTAAATTGCCACGAGAGGCAGGCAAACGTGAATCACGCTATATGCATCAATTCACCGGTTTAGTGGACTTAGCGAATTTTTCAGTTCTACCTGATGCCAGTAGTGAACCCGTTAATCGACAAGATTCGAGTAAAATTGAGTTACTTGAGCAGGAAGTTAACGCTCTTAAAACTGAAGTCGCTGAACTTCGTCAATTGATTGAAGAATTACTATAACATTGGTTAATTTAACATCAAGGTTGAGTGCGGACGATATCAACGTATCTCCATCAAAAGGTGAGGGTTGGTGGGTGTATTTAATAAGGAACAAAAATAACGCACTATACTGTGGAATTACCAATGATTTATCACGACGTTTTAGAATGCATCAACAAGGTAAAGGGGCAAAAGCGTTAAGAGGTAAGGGGCCTTTAACGTTAGAATGGTCCCAGTTACAGTCTAGTAAGAGCTTGGCTCTCAAGCTAGAACATCGGATAAAGAAAATGAAAAAGGTAGATAAAGAACATCTAGTGAAATACAAAAGCGAAGTGTCGATATAAATCCATCTAGTTGTCAGGCATACAGTAATAGGGTTTAGCATCAGAATAAATGGCACAAATGGCTCTCCTCAATTATGATTGAGTAACAAACAAGACTTAAGGTTTTTTATGAATAGGGCGTTTGCGTTGTTATCATTGGTGTTATCAATGATGTTTTATCCTCAATATGTGTTTTCAGCGCAAGTACTGAGTCCTTATTGGAAGTATACCGAGTATTTAGAGGCATTCCCTAGTCAAAAAAAATTATCTTCTGAGCTCGCAAGGATCATCAAACAGCCACCTTCACCTATTGCTATTGCCCAGAAGAAACCGGTACATATTTCTGTTGTGTATCCCGGACAACAAGAATCTGATTATTGGCGACGTAATATGATCGCCTTTGAAGCTCGCTTGAAAGAACTCAATATTCAATATGTCCTCAAGCAAGTGTTTACGCGGCCTAATTTAGATACTCGACAACAAAACTTATCTTTAAATGATGCATTAAGTCAAAATACTGATTATTTGATTTTTACGCTTGATACAGGAAGACATAAAAAGTTTATTGAACACGTGTTGCATACTTCCGATATTAAGCTTATCTTGCAAAATATCACAACGCCTGTGAGAGCGTGGGATGGCACTCAACCTTTCTTATATCTTGGCTTTGATCATCAATTAGGTAGCATTGCTTTGGCAGACTATTTTAAAGCATCTATGCCAAGTGGAGCTAACTATTCGGTATTGTACTACTCTCAAGGCTATATTAGTGATGCGCGTGGAGATACATTCATTGATGCAATGTCTGCCACTGATAAATCTCGCAATAAATTCAAGCTTAAATCGTCCTTTTATACCAAAGCCAACAAACAGAGTGGCTACGCAGCGGCAAAATCTGCTATTGCTGAGTTTCCTGATGTTGATTTTTTGTATGTCTGTTCAACTGACGTCGCCCTTGGGGCGTTAGAAGCGTTAGGCGATTTAAACAAGTCAAAAATAAAAGTAAACGGTTGGGGGGGCGGAGCGAATGAGCTTGATCTGATAGAACAAGGAAAGCTTGATGTAACCGTCATGCGGATGAATGATGACACTGGCGTTGCGATGGCGGAAGCTGTTAAATGGGATATTGAAGGAAAACCTGTGCCGACAGTCTATTCGGGGCATTTTGAAATTGTCAGTAAAAATGACAGCCTACAAAAAATAGAGCGTTTGAGGAAATACGCGTTTAGGTACTCTGACCAATGAAATTTTTTTCTAAAACAACTCAACCTCGCTCAATGGCAAGTTGGACGGCTCGTCTGATTTTTATAGTGTTTACCTTATTGATTGCACTGTTACTCGGTTTTAGTTATCAATTTAGTTCTACAGCTGTCAACCAGGAGATGAAGCGTAACGTTAGACAAACCTCAGCTTTATTACAAAATCTAATCGATTATCGCTTAGGCATTATGCAGTCAAACCAAAATAGTCAAACTAAAAGTGAGACGTTGAATAATTATGTGGGAAAGGCTCAGTTTGATCAGATAGATGATTATTTCTCGTCGGTTGACCAAGCTGATTTAAAAAACATGCCTGACTTTAGGTTTATTTCTAAATCTCAAAGGCTATCTTGGGACGACGGCAATTCATCTTTTTTCGGCATTGATAAAAGTCATTTAAACACATTGATTTCGTCGGTTGCTTATAGCGACAGTTGGCACTTTGTTACTTTAACGAAGCAGTCCGGTGATAAACAATTGTTAGTTCGGAGAATGCCATTTGTTAATGCAGTATCGGGTCAAGTTTTAGGTAAACTGTTTATTGTTATGGTACTAAACGATAATTTTAGTCTAGTGGATAACCTTAAAACGGTTAGTAATACCCAAGAGGTCGTGCTGTTAACTCATGGGAAGCCAGTCGCTTCAACCATACAAATAGATAAAAGTATTTTAGCTAAGATTAAACATTCGGAACAGAAAGCGGCGACAAACGATAACTCATTTGTGTTTAATCTTATTAAGTTGAAAATTGATGGAGTAGATAGCCCAATTAGTGTTTACTCTTTGCAAAATAATCAGAGCTTTCTAATATTAGAAAATAATTACAAAATCAGTCTTATTTTTTCTTTATTTTCTATTGTGTTAACCGCATTCTTAGCCAAAGTTTTGATTCAAAAGAGAATAACGAGTGAGCTAGCTGCGCTAATGACGTACGCTAAAATTGCTAGAGATGAGAGAAGAGTCGCGAAATTTAATGGTTCTATGGTTTCAGAGTTCGATCATATTGGTAACACTTTGGAACATACGTTTTCTGAATTATTAGAAAAAGAGAAGTTATTCCAAGACTTATTTAATTTCGCACTTTCACCTATTTTTGTATGGAATGAACAAGGTGTCATTATTAGAATGAATCCTGCGGCAGAAAAAGCCTTCCAACAAGATGGCATCTATATAGATAATGATTTTCAAGCATTCCAACAACGTGTTACTAATCATATCAAAATGGTGTCAACGGGTGCGGTTTTAACCGGTGTCAATATTCCTATTAGTGACACAGTGTATTCTTGGAATTTATCGCCTATTTCGCTCGATGATGAAATTCATACCATTATTGGACAAGGTCTCGATATAACGTCATTAGTTGAAGCCGAAAGACAAAGTAATTTAGCACGTATAGAAGCAGAAAAATCAGCGAGCGCCAGAGCCGACTTTATGGCAAAAATAAGCCATGAAATTAGGACACCATTAAATGGTATACTAGGAATTTCACAGCTATTAAGACGGTCAGCAAGTAATAGCGAACAAATAGAAAAAATAGATGTGTTATGCCAAAGTGGTGAACATCTACTTGCCGTATTGAATGATATATTAGACTTTTCTAAAATTGAACAAGGTAAATTAAAGATTGAAAAAAATGAGTTTTTATTTGCTAGTGTAGTTAACTTTATAACCAATATTTATTCGCCACTTTGTGATGAAAAAAACATCAGGTTGCATGTGGTTAATCATTTGAATGCTGATACCGTTTTATCATCTGACCAAGTACGACTGAACCAAATACTATTTAATTTACTGAGTAATGCGGTTAAGTTTACTCATAGTGGTTCTATTGACGTTATGTTTTCGCTTGAATGTCAAAATGAGCAAAGCGATATGTTAATGATCCAAATTAAAGATACCGGAATCGGTATTTCAGCGGAAAACTTAGAAAGTATATATGATCCATTTATTCAATCAGAAAAAACATCTATTAGAGAATATGGAGGCAGTGGACTAGGGCTTTCTATTGTTAAACTATTAGTTGATATGTTAAATGGTGAAATCAGTATTGTTAGCGAAGAATATGTTGGGACTCAGTTTTTATTAAAGATTCCGGTTCAAAAAGTTTGTGACATCCCGAATACCCATATCAATCAAAAAAATTCAACGGTTAAATTGTTCGATCGTTCGTTATCAATGTTATTAGTTGAAGATAACAAAACTAACGCCTTTATTGCCAAAGCACTCTGCGAAAAATATGGATTAAAAGTCGAGTGGGTGCTGGATGGCCCATCAGCTATTGATCTGTTAAAGCGAAAGTCATTTGACTTAATTATGATGGATAATCAGATGCCAAGTATGGATGGCGTTGAAGCGACCAAGATTATTAGGCAAGAAATAGGCTTACAAGTGCCAATATTTGCCTGTACTGCTGATGGATTCAAAGAAACTAAATTAGCATTTTTAAACGCTGGTGCTGATTATGTTTTGGTTAAACCTATTAAAGACGACTCGTTATTTGCTGCCCTGGTTTACTACAAGCAGCATTATATAAATAATAAATAAAATACAGCTGAGTAATTAATTAGTCACTAAGACCAAGTTCTAATATTTCTAGCTTTAGTTTGTCATTCATGGAAATATCTTTATCGAATTTTAAACCAGCTAATATTCCACCATTGAACCGTTTAACATTAACTACTTTACAAACGGTTGTTTTTGTTGGGAAGTGTTCTAACTCAGGTGATATGGATACTGAGGATTCTTTTTCAAGCTCCAGCTCGTCAGAGAAATATACACCGCAGCCAGATACAGATAAATCAACAATGGCACCTTTAATTTCAGCTTCGTTATGTGTTACGACGACTGGAGACGTTAATCTAAAGCGTTTGTTTGATCGAATAGGTTTAGTCTCAAAGCTATAAGGTAATCTGATGAACATAAGCCATGTCGGACGAGATGTTATAGAAATAATTTGAGATTTAAATGCAATAATGTGTGCCAATTCGGTATCGGTAATACCTCTAACTATAATAGAAACATTACTTGTTTTTCGGGTAATTAAATCTTCAATTGTTTTTTGGTTTAAATCTAAGAGTAAAAACTGATTGTCTTTAAGGCCAATAAGATTACATTGAAAAGAGTATTCATCTTTTGGGCCAAACTTAATTGTAACAGAGAGCCGCATACCCATTTCAAGATACTTCTTCATCTTGTTAATATCATTGATTTTCGTGCTCATAATCCTTAAAGCTTTTTGCATCATTCCATTGCGCTAGATTAGCGTTAATTGACTTTATTTAACAGTCATAATTATATTTTATATAAATAATTAGCTAACAAAAATAAGGGATATGTATCACAACAAGATAATTACACATGAGTATCGAGTAAAGTCCCGATAATATCATTTGAAGTTTGAATGACATTTGCTCCAGCTTTACTGTAGCTACTTGCTTGTTGAAGGTCGGTTATAGACTGTTCAACAGAAGGGGGTTTAGAGGACTGTGTATTATTAATTTTATTAAACTGTAAATCTGATGATCCAGAAGCATGCGCTATTTCACTCGCTGCTTTTTGCGCCAGCGAATCAGATGTTTTGAGCAATGCAACACCAGAGTTCATAGATGAAATAGACATAAGTTTTCCTTTACATAGTAATTAAAGATTAATATCAAATAACGTGAATTACAAACTGGAAATACTATTCATATGCATTAATGCCATTCGGTCTGCTGACGGAGTGAATGCTTCTTGCTTATCTAAATAGACTGGCAATTAAATCTAACTCTTCCTCATTAATCAAAGGCTGTTTTTTATCATCGAGTTTAGCTTCAATGTCGTCGTGAAGTTGTTGTAATTGATATGGTGATAATAAAGCAACTTCTGTTTGTAGTGCTTCAAATTGTTTTTGTCCCACCATCGCCTCCAATTGAAAATGCTATAACGTTGTTGAATGTCGCGTTCTTGTTATCAACAAATATAATTGCGTTAGCGGATTGAATTGTGAGAGCAGTGTCAGATTACATCAAAGTAATGTCAAATAGGACGATGTTTTAATAATTGATTTTCTAAGCTTTGGTCCGTTTAGCAAAAGTGTTCGCCAATGACTGTAACTCTGGCATCATTCGAAAGATGAGATGTAGTTGCTGCAATACCATATTCGCTGACCCGTCTTCGTTAGTGCGCCATTCCGATAGTTTCGATTCAATATCACTGTAGTTCTGTTGAGTTATAGTTGATTCACTATCATTTAATAGTTGTTGTTGTAGTGAGTCGAGCAGGAAATGTATTTCTCTATGCGCTTTTAAAATAAGTAGATGAGTAGATTGGTCTGAAATTCGTTCTCGATGCGCGCCTAATGCCGAAATGTAACTTAATAAAGCATGATTGAGTGTCAAAAATCGGAAACTATCATCGACAGATGAGCGGTACTTACCTGGTTCAGCTAACATATTGTTGATTGCAGAACTAAGTAACGATGCTTGATTATGAGCACTGCGTCGAGCAATTCGATAAGTTAAATCGTTTTGTTTACCTACTCGATATTGACCAATAATTTGAGCCAAATAAGATTTATTTGCAGCAATCGTTTCGGCCATTACACTGTGTAACCGTTTCGACTGCCAATCAGGTAAAATATACGTCACGGCGCCAACGGCTAATAAACAGCCAACAACCGTATCGGCAAGTCGAGGGAAAATAACTGCATATCCTCCACCTAGCTGATTGAAGCTAAATAATACTAATATGGTAATAAATGCGGTTGCGTAACTATAGTTATTGGCTCTGAAAACAAAAAAAGCTACGCCAGATAAAACAATAATAATCAATTGATATAACGCAGAGGGAAATAGAGCCAATAATCCACCACCGAGTAATAAACCGACTAATGTGCCTATAACTCGAGAGGTTAGTTTTTGTTTGGTTGCACTGTAATTTGGCTGACAAACAAACAGTGTTGTTAATAGTATCCAGTAGCCAAGTTCTATATTAAAGGCTTGTATAATGCCGTAACCCAAAGTTAACGCAATGGATAGCCTGACCGCATGACGGAATAACAGTGAGGAAGGTGTTAAATTAGATTTTATTCTTAACCACATATCCTTGACCGAATGTGCTTCGGTATCATACAAAGTATCATCACTATTATTCTGTATTGCATCTGGATTACTAACATTAGAAAGTAATTTTTCTACTATGGTTAGGTTTCGATATAAATAACCTAATTGTTGTAGAGAGGTTGGATTAGTAGTCGGTTGTTGTTTTAGATAATCGATTGATTTTCGGATATCTTCAAGCGCCCGATTAGATTCCGCACTGTGTTTATAAGACTCTCCAGAATTAATACAAGTGGCAATTTTAGCACAAGCTAACGCCTGCAATTCAAGTAGGTATTTAAACCGAAACATAATATCGGAATGAATGAATGAATGCGCCAAATCTTGATATCGATAGTGAGTTGAACTCATTCTTTCGTGGATGTCTTGTGCTAAGAAATATATTTTCAAAAATCGGTCACTTGGTCCATCAACTGATCCTCTTTTTGAACGAGATAGAAATGTCTGCTTACATAAGTTTAAAGCATCAACAGTATTAGCATTCAATTTTGCCTCTTGAATTCGATAAGGCTGTGGTGTTAATTCTAAACTTGGATGAAATAGAGACCGTTTTGCACCTAAGTACACGGATAACTTTTTAAATACAGTTGATAAATTTTGTTGTACTGGTCGGAGTGGAGCAATGCTAAACCAAATCGTTGAAATAAAGAAATACCATATTGAACCAGTTAAAAGTAGCACAGGTTGGTGCCAAATGTTGGGGCTAATATTGGCACCTAACATGGTATAGATAGCGACAAGTAAAGAACCGAATGCGATTTTGGCGTAACGTGGACCGATTGCGCCGATCATAATGAAGGCTATAGAAGAACCGAAAAGCCCGATAGCAAAAAATAACGGCGTATTATACAAAATTTCAATTGAGAATGTCGCGATAACAAAACAAATTAAGGTTAAAAATTGGGCTTTAATTCGTCCGGCGAAATTGTCGTCTGATTCCGCCAATGCGGCTGCTATTACGCCCAGAATGAGCAAAGTTGCGAAGTCTTGTTTTTCTAGATACCAGCAAGGAACAGTTACACCAAGGAGTGTAATCAGTATCAATATACTTTGATTTATTGCTGGATCGCTCCAAATATGGCGGATGTAACTTTTTATATGCACGGCAGCTCAACTTTTCATTAGAAAGATTTAAAATTAACCACTTGACGATAAATCAGTTTGCACCGAAACAATTCTGCGTTAATAACTTAAAAAATCAATCAAAAAGTGAATAATTATTATCTTAACTCAATAATATGATTAGATTATTATTAATATTTTAGTTTTTACAACTTATCGAAATTGATCACGCATAGATTTCGGGTAAATGGATCGATTTTGTGTAAAAATATCAATCTTGTGAATAATGTTGTTCTCATGTTAATGCGTTGATCTAGGTGAAGCTTTGGAGAGGGTATGGAATTAAAAGCGAGCGATTATGCTCAGTTTTTTATTCAAAAACAATACAATCAAGTGGCAATTGAAGATGACTATTTAGTTATTTCTTCTAATCAAAAGGAAGAAAGAATTCCGTTTTCGGTTTGGAATGGTGAGGTGGTGATTGAAAGAGGACTTGTTTGGGGCACACTTACTTTCTATTCCTATGCGATAGGTTCGAAAGCTACTGGATGGGTGGTGCAAGGTCTTCCTTGGGAACATTGTAAGCAATTTGCCAGCAAAGCTACTGCTTTATACAGTCAATGGCACAACCAGCAATGTAAGCAGTTGAATCAATATTTACCAAAGTGGCAAGAAGAACTCAACATACTTAAAAAACAACCTGCCTATTTACCTGATTCCAAAGTACATAGTTGGAGAGACCAAGTATTGCAGCAATTAAGTGAGATGAATTTATCTTTGAATGAAGTCGAACAAAGAATTCCGACATTGATGGATAATATTTCGCCGTGGTTGGTTGACATTGAAACTGTAGTGGATGAAAGAAATGAACTGTGGTTAAAAAATGAAAGAGTTAATTGGGAAGTTCTGTTTTCTCAGATTGAATCGTCACCTCTCAATATTTCACAACAACACGCCGTTTTACTAAACAATGATTACAACTTAGTCTTAGCTGGTGCAGGAACAGGAAAAACCAGTGTGTTAACGGCTCGTATTGCCTATTTATTGCAAAGCCACTTAGCACAACCAGAACAACTCCTTATGCTTGCATTCGGTAAAGATGCAGCCACAGAAATGCAGCAACGATTAAAAAATAAGATTGGATCTGGTGCCGCGGCGGTGACGGTTAATACGTTCCATCAACTTGGCCTTAAAATCATCAGTACCGTTGAAGGTAATAATGCACAATTAAGCCCTTATGCCACCGATTCAAAATTAAAAAGAAATTGGTGCAGTGAGTGGTTGAAAGAGCATTGGACTAAAGATGCAAATTTAAAAAGATGGCGTAAACATTTATCGGTTTGGCCAATCGCTTATCTTAAAGGCGATGAAGAGCTCGCATCGCAATCAGAAAATAGCAAATTGTTAGCATGGATAGAGACGCAGTTAGATCAACTATGCAGTGTTCATCGTTCTAAAAAATACTTGCAGAAAAAATTAATCGATCAAGCTGAGTATCCTAAATTAAATAGTGAGTTGTCTTTAATTTGGCCGTGTTATGTTGCATGGCAAGCGATGCTTAAAGAGAGTGGAGATATAGATTTTTATACTATGATCACACGAGCTACTGATTATATCATCAAGGGTAAATTCTGCTCACCGTGGCGTTATATTATGATTGATGAATACCAAGATATATCACCAGATAGAATTGCGTTAGTGGAGGCGTTATGTCGTAACCAAAAAGGTGAGACATTATCATCACTTTTTGCTGTTGGCGATGATTGGCAGTCAATTTATCAATTTGCTGGATCTGATGTTGATTTAACCACAGGTTTTGCTCAGCGATTTGCAAGTTCTTCAATCCATAGTTTAGATATGACTTACCGATTTAATAATAAACTTGCAGAAGTTGCCAACCAATTTATTCAACAAAATCCAAATCAGCTAGAAAAAGAGTTTGAGAGTTACCATTATCAACAACAAGATGGCGTAACGATATGTCATGCAAAGCAGATTGAAAAATGGTTGGACCAGTTGAATAGGACGGTCGAATGCCAAAAATCTGTTTTACTACTAGGCCGAAATCACAGTCATAAACCTGACCTATTAATTGATTGGAAAAAAACGTTTACGCATTTGGATATTGAGTTTATGACTTGTCACGCCAGCAAAGGGAAAGAAGCCGATTACGTGTTTATATTATCGGTGGATGAGGGACAGTTCCCAGCTAAAACTCGGCAACGTCACCTAAATAGCGTTCTTTGTGCAAGTAGTGATGATTATCCTTTTGCCGAAGAACGAAGGTTATTTTATGTTGCAATGACACGCGCGAAACAACACGTTTGGATCACGTATAATATAAGTCCGTCACCTTTTATTACAGAACTGACAGACGATAAATACGCTGTTATAAATCAATTAGATTAGGACAGATGAGAATATAGGTAACCAACAAGGTACATTTAGGTGCCTTGTTGGTTACCTATCTTAATCCTAACTTATTGAACATTAAGTTCTATCAGATAAATAAGATTGATAATCTGGAATTTCAATAGCAACCTCTTCTTCTAACAACTTCGATTCAAATAAGAATTTAGCGGTCGCTCGGTTAGTCGCTACAGGGATATTCCACACGCTAGCAATACGTAATAGTGCTTTTACATCAGGATCGTGTGGAACAGAATTTAATGGATCCCAGAAGAAAATTAGCATATCAATTTTTCCTTCCGCGATAAGCGCACCTATTTGTTGATCGCCTCCCATTGGACCAGAAATCATACTTTTAATGGCTAACCCTGTCTCTTTGCTCAGCATGCTGCCAGTGGTTCCGGTAGCATATAAAAAATGGCTTTGCAGTTTATCTTTGTTTTCCTGAACCCAACGTAAAAGTTCTGGTTTATAGTGATCGTGTGCAACGAGTGCGATGTGTTTATGCGCAGGGAGAGTTCTTGTGGTTACTTTCATTATTATTTCCGTTGTTATTACCGTCAGGTAGTGCTGAGAGTTATATCTATCAAATTTGACTAAACAGTTTTATGATCATTTTCCTTCGATATAGAACCTGTTCAGCATAGAACAGATTTAGTTAACTCTTGAATATAAATATAATATTAGGTGAATTATCTAATGTATACAGGCAATTCCGATAAGAGTACACTTTTAACGTCTCAAAAACAGCGGACGCATTTTAATTATCCATCTAATCATATTGATTCATTATTGAACAGCGATGAACCTCACTAATTACAACTTTGGGATGGATATTAAATTATTAAAGAACTGATAAAGTTATTAATAATTTTTAGGTCGATAAATAGGCAGTTTTATTAAAAACATCGCTATTTACGTGTAGACCAACGTTTATTTAGCTTTGATCATTATTTAAGTCTGACATCGTTGTTATAGTCGCGCACGTCCAATGCTATGGGATTGCTTATTGAATGAATGAGCTATTTATAATTAAGTTGTGATGTAGGATAAATAAAATGATTGCGGTTAAAGAAGCATATAAAGCTGGGCTACTTAGTAAAAATAATTGGTTAAAAAATGTCTCGTCAGGGGTTATTGTTGGAGTGGTTGCACTGCCATTGGCAATGGCTTTTGCGATTGCGTCTGGCGCCAAACCAGAACAAGGCATATATACATCAATAATCGCTGGTATCGCTGTTTCTCTTTTTGGCGGAAGTAGGGTCCAGATCGCCGGACCTACAGGCGCATTTATCGTTATTTTAGCTGGGATAACAGCAGAACATGGTGTTATAGGCTTGCAGATAGCTACTCTAATGGCAGGTATAATACTATTTATTTTTGGTCTGACTAAACTAGGCTCGATAATCAAATTTATCCCTGCGCCAGTTATCGTTGGTTTTACTACTGGTATTGGGGTAGTTATTTGGGTAGGTCAATGGCAAGACTTTTTTGGTCTTCCAGCTGTTTCAGGAGAACATTTTCACCAGAAATTAACTCATTTGATACAAATGTTGCCTAGCCTTCATTTCACAACGACCATGTTTGGTGCTCTGTCCTTAATGGTGCTAATTTTAGCGCCTAAAATACCCCATGTAAAAAAAATACCAGCACCATTAATTGCTTTAGTCATGGCAACGTCGGTTCAAGCAGTATTTCAATTTGATGGAATAAAAACCATTGGTACCGCATTTGGTGGTATTCCTGTAGGTCTCCCTACATTTGAACCATTAAATTTCGAATGGGGCCAAGTCATTAATTTGATTGGGCCAGCGTTTGCCATTGCTATGTTAGGTGCTATTGAATCGTTATTGTCTGCTGTGGTTGCAGATGGAATGGTTGGTAGTAAACATAATTCAAATCAAGAGTTAGTTGGGCAAGGTCTCGCGAATATGGTCGCTCCGCTATTTGGTGGGTTTGCTGCGACAGGAGCGATCGCTAGAACAGCAACCAATATTCGAAATGGAGGAAACAGCCCCATTGCGGGCATTGTTCATGCTGTCACTCTTGCATTTATTCTAGTTGTTTTAGCACCACTTGCCGACAATATCCCTCTAGCAACGTTAGCCGCCATTCTGTTTGTTGTAGCGTGGAATATGAGTGAAGCGAATCACTTTATTAAAATGATCCGCACGGCACCCAAAGCAGATGTAGCAGTGTTACTGATCACGTTTGCTTTAACCATCTTTGCTGACCTTGTCGTTGCAGTTAATATTGGCGTGATTCTCGCTATTCTTCATTTCATGCGCCGTATGGCATCCAGTGTTGAAGTGTCACAACAAACATCTGATGAAATTAATCAACAAAGACGTCGAGATGGAGCGACGACTTTGCCAAAAGATACCTTGATTTATAATGTTGACGGTCCGTTCTTTTTTGGAGCAGTAGACAGCCTAGAAAGTACCTTATTAGCAACCGTTACTCAGCCAGAGTATTTAATTATTAGACTTAATTGGGTACCATTTATTGACATAACAGGAATCGAAGCCTTAGAAAAAGTAATTAATGCGCTTCAGTCGAGAGGAATAAGGGTAATGCTTACTGGTGCTAATCCTCGCGTAGATAAAAAGTTAGCAAAAGGCGGTATATTAAACTTAGTCGGAGATTACTATTATTTTTCTGATTTTGAACAAGCCGTTAATGCGATAATAGAACGCCAGTAAAAGTGGTTCTATTATCCATAGGATCAGATTAACTCATAACCGAAGTGTCATCATGTAGATCGTTAATAGCGAGATTATATTGGCGATAGGGTTCGTTATGAGTTATAAATTACTTTATTCTAATTTAGTAGTTTTGAGCTAATGAAAAACACCGAAAAAACCACCACTAAAATTGTAAAACTCAAACAAGTAGATGGTTTACACAAAAGAAACAAGCATCTTGGGCGTTATGATTTTAATGCTCTGATTCATGCTTTGCCAGAACTAGAAAAGTACGTAATTAAAGCGCCAAATGGTGGTCAAAGTATCAATTTTTCTGATCCTGTGGCAGTCAAATTACTAAATAAAGCACTATTGAACTTTCATTACAGTGTAACTTATTGGGATATTCCTCAAGGATATCTCTGCCCCCCAATTCCAGGTCGGGCCGATTATATTCATAGGCTCGCTGAGATGTTGGAAAGAGATAATTCAGATTTACAACATTCATTGATAAAAGTGCTCGATATTGGAATGGGAGCGAATTGCATTTATCCAATAATTGGTTCCGTTGATTATGGGTGGAAATATGTTGCTAGTGACATTGATCCAGTCTCTGTATCTTGCGCTAACTTGATCGTGCAGAATAACAATGTTCTAAATGGTCGCATACAATGCAGACTACAAAGAGAACACCAATATACGTTTAAAAACATTATTCAACCTAATGAGTTTTATGATGTAACTATGTGTAATCCACCGTTCCATAAATCTTTACAAGATGCACAATCTGGCACTGAGCGTAAAGTGAGCAACCTGAAAAAAAATCGTTCAAAACGAAACATATCGTCATTTAGCGAGCAAAGTAACCTTAAAGCAGCGCTAAACTTTGGTGGTCAAAAAGCTGAATTATGGTGCTCGGGAGGAGAAGCGGAATTTATTAATAAATTGGCTAGTGAAAGTAAGCAATACGCGCAGCAAGTGTTGTGGTTTTCTACATTGATTTCAAAGAAAGACAATGTTCGTTGGTTACAAAAAAATTTAGTTAAACTTGGTGCAGAAGAAATTCAGGTTGTTGCAATGAATCAAGGTCAAAAGGTGAGTCGATTTATTGCTTGGACGTTTAAAAATGAAAAGCAGCGTAAGCATTGGTGGCATACTAAGAGTAGGCCAGTGTAGGAATTTGATATAATTATTGACTTATTTATCTACTCGTCTGGGTTATCTATCAGTTCGGACTTTTTGTCGTAATGACTTAGTGCGACCTTTCAACACTTTTGTATCAACTCGTTTTTTCTGTGAAGAGCGAGTAGGACGAGTTGGCCGCCTTGGTTTATCGATTTGTATTGCAGACAGTATTAGTTGTTGTAAACGATTAAGAGCATCTTCACGGTTTTTGTCTTGAGTGCGAAATTGTTGCGCTTTAATAATAACCACACCATCTTTGGTTATTCTTCCATCTTTACTGTTTAACAAGCGTTGCTTATAGAAATCTGGCAGTGTTGAATGGTTTATATCAAAACGTAGATGTATTGCGCTAGATACTTTATTGACGTTTTGTCCTCCTGCTCCTTGTGCACGTATTGCGGTTAGCTGAATTTCCCAATCGGCAATTTCAACGTTATTGGAAATTTTTAACATAGCGTGTTCCTAATTAAAATAGCAACAGAGTTGGCTTGGTTAGTAAGTCAACTCTGCATAGTCAAAAATAATACTCAGTTAATATCGAGTAATTCAACATCAAAAATCAGTACGGAAGCTGGAGGAATCGGACCAGTACCGCTTTTACCGTATGCGAGGTTGCTAGGAACAAATAGACGAATTTTTTCACCTACTACCATCAACTGAACGCCCTCTGTCCACCCTTTAATCACTTGATTTAAGCCAAAAGAAATCGGTTCATTACGTTCAACTGAACTATCAAATACCGTTCCATCAATTAAAGTCCCATGGTAATGAACAAGCACTTTACTTGTTTCGTTCGGGTGTTCGGTCCCGGAGCCTTGTTTTAATACTTTATATTGTAAACCACTTTCGGTCGTTATAACGCCTTCAGCTTGCGCATTTTGCTCTAGGAATGTTTGGCCTATTTGAGTATTAGCCGTTACAAGTTTGTTATTATTCCAAGTACGATAGATGAAAAATGCTGCAAGAAGAAAAATAACAATAGGTAAAGTGAATTTTGACACAGTGAATCCTTTATTCAGGTTGAGAAAGTAAGTAATTAATTGTTTTAGCGAGATCGTCAATATCTTGATGACCTTCGTTTAACAGCAGATACTTACCTTTAATGATAAAACTTGGTACAGAATTGATGTTTGCTTGATTGGTTACGGTTGTTGCGAGTCGCATATGCTCAGCTAATTTCGTGCCTTGTTTTGAATCAAAGTCATACGGGCTAGCTAATTTATTTGAAATAAAAACGTTTTCAATGATCTGTTTTTGTTGTGCAACGGTATCTGTTTTAGCTTGAACAGCTGAAAAGAGTTGATCAACTAATTGGTGACTTGGAGTCGTATCTAATTGCATGACTGCCGCGTAATAAAGTAATGCGCTAGTTTGAGCATTTTTATTGAAGGTAACGTGAACTTTACCAACTTTATTGTTAGTTTTGGATTCAATTTCAGGTATGGATTTTTCCATGTTCCAGCAGTGGCCGCAAGTTAAGGAAAAAACCTCTGTAATTGGATCTAGATTTAAACTGGTTAAATCATTGTCTAGTAAAGTATAGTGTTTACCGATTTGTGGACTACTATTGTCATTACAAGCAGTTATAAACAGTACAACCCAGATTATCATAAATGGGTAGCTGATTTTTTTTAACATGTCATTAGGCCTAAGTTTGATTTTGCTGTTTATACTACCTTTTGTTTTCTCTGTATAAAAGAAACCTGTAATAAAAATATCAAACTAACAATTAATCAATAAAGAAAAATGGATCCGTGCCGATAACCAGTTTACGTTGAATTTAAATTATGTCTTTGGTGATGAAATGAGATGGATAGTCCATGCAGTTATTCTTATACTAACTGGTTGTGCCACGATTGATCAAATCAATATGCTAGACACCGCGCCACAAAGTGAATACCAATTAAGACATCCCGAATGGGCGGGCACGTCGACTTTAATCGGAAATAATGCCATTTCGAAGTCAACTCAAACAATAAGCAATAGCAAAGTGAATTCACTGGCCGATTATTTATCGCAACAAAATATTAGGTTTGATGTTTATTCTGGCAGCCATATTATGATTAAGCTACAGGACGATATAAACTTTGTGACAGGTTCTGCACGTGTGTCAGAGTCATATACCGGTTGGCTAAATAGACTTGCTATGGTCTTGTCTAACTATAATAATATTGAAATTATCGTGGATGGGCATACTGACAATACTGGTGAAACACAAAATAATGAACGCCTTTCTGAAAGGCGAGCAGCAACGGTTAAATCTATCTTGATGAAAGAATCGATTAATTCAGCAAAATTGTACACCCGAGGTTATGGAGAGTATATGCCGGCTTGCAGCAATCAATCAGCTCAAGGTCGAGCTTGTAATCGACGAGTTGAGCTCACTCTGATTATTCCTAATAACTAAAAGCACAACATTATTGCCATGTTGATAACGAACATTGCGTCTACCAAAGGTTACGTCAAAAATGATTCGTAACCTTTTATATTGTAAGATCGAATCAATCACTCTTGTCCTTTTTCTATATAGGCTTTTGTTCCCCACAAAGGAACCGTAGACAAGCTATGTTTGAAGCTACCTTCTGTTTCTTTGGTCGTATAAGATAAATAGAGAAGAGTTTGATTCTCTGAATCGTAAATACGTCTAACTTTCATATTTTTAAAGAAAATGCTTTTTGATTTAGTCAAAATAACATCGCCAGATGTGCTCTTGTCTATTTCAGCTATCATATCCGCGGTGATTTCACCAGTTTGTCGGCAAGCAATAGAGCTATCACTAGGATCGGAAAGGCTAAAATTCGCTTCGATTGAGGCTACATGACAAGTCACGCCAGTTACGACAGGATCACTCATGTGATCAAGTTTGATATCTTTCATAGTGAAAATACCTAAAGACACATCACCAACTTCGTTATCTGAGCAGCCTAATAGTGCAGTTGTTAAGCCCAAAGCTACGAGGAGTTTTTTCATCGTCAATCCCTACAAGTCAATTTGATAGCAGAGTTTATCACACTCACTTAAAGTCAAAGACAATTAATATCGTGTGGTTTGAGATTCAGCCGTTATTCCATGAAGTGCTTGTTGTAAACTTAGTGGGTAGGTATGCTTTGACAATACGGCTCAAATTTTCTAACGGTATGAGTAATGCTAAGTTGTTTGATATTTGAGGAATAGTTTAATAAGAGAACGCAAATATCTATGTATTCACACTCCTTTTCTGCAAATTCCGTGTTCTCAAAATAAGAGTGTTTAAAACCTATGTCAGAGTTAACGCAACTAATTAATAAAAAACAACAATGGTTACTAAGTCAAGTTGACGTTACCTTTCCTACTCCTGAAAGTATCCTTGGCCGTGATCTTTATGTCAAACACGACAATACTATACGTTACAAACCACTGGATTTAGATGATAGGTTAGATTCTAGTTTGCTCGATGCTTTGTACTTGGTTGATTTTCATCGGCTTACAGTGATGTTTTCTCAGTTACAAGCATTGAGATGGGAAAATCAGCGTGAACAAGAATATGTATTAGAATTTTTCGCTCAAATAATATTATCGGACCAGCATGACTTATACGTAGGATTTAAAAATAACAAAGCGATAATTAGTGCGATCGTTACAAAGGAACCGTTGGGGCACGTGCTTATATCAGATGTTGCATCATTAACTAGTCAGAGTTGTTTGACTAATTTGTTTTATAGCAAAGTAATTGAACAATATAATAAGCAAGACAGTGTGATTAAAATCATCTATGTGCCTGTTTGAATTTTCAAGTGTTATTTGTAAACACTCGTAGAATTAAAGTGATCGGCACTAACTTTTTGGTTTTTATTGTGTGCGTATGCAGCATTATTCTCGGTAAATTGTTGTTCTTTTCTTGAGACCACTCATTATTATCCTATGTTGAATAAACCCAACAACTTTATGGGAAATAAATTCAGTTAAATACCGAGGTTATAATGGCTAAAAGACTGTATAAAATACGTTGTGTCCTTTTTGATTGTGATGGTGTGTTAATTGATAGTGAAAGGTTATGCTGTAAAGCGTTGATGGCGGTATTTTCCAAATATAATCCTCAACTTAATATCAATGATTTTATGGTTGGTTTTCAAGGTGGAAAAGTAGCAGATATTTTAGCCCATGCCATCCAACGATTGAATATTAATGTTGCTATTGATGATGTTGAATTAGCTTACAGAGATCATGTAAATAGGTTATTTTTAAATGAATTACAGCCTATTAGAGGGGTTATTTCATTACTTGATAAATTAGTCGAACTTGGGATTGAATATTGTGTTGTTTCCAATAGTCGTACAGAAAAAATGGAAGAATCTTTGCAGTTAGTTGGTATAAAAGACCGATTTGAAGGCAAAATTTTTTCTGCATTTGAAGCTAACAGTTGGAAGCCAGATCCTGATTTGTTATTGTACGCAGCAATGAATATGGGGTATTCCACAAATGAGTGTTTGTATATCGACGATACGGCTAAAGGTGTTGCCGCTGGCAATAGAGCTGGGATAACAACTATCCATTTTAATTCGAATGGTGCCGCGTATTCTTGTCTGTCCGAGAATGCGTTAGAAATACAAAGTCTTGAGGAGCTATCGCAACTATTAGAAATAACATCGCTCTCAGTTGACGAACACAGCGCAAGTACACTCTACTAATTCAATTTAGTTGTTTCTAGACATATTTTATTACATTTTTTATCTTGATTGTAAGTTGCGAGATCGTTGCGATATTCTACTTTTCTTAATCAATACTCCTCTTAAAACAACATATTATATTGATAAAATTCTCCATCACCCATTTACACTATTTTTTCTTATCTCCTGATAAGAAAATCTCATCCAATTATGGTTGTGTTTCGCGCTAAAACAGCGACAATAAACTGAAATATAAGATTGCACGTTTGAAAGGATTCTCAAATAGTTGTATGAGAGGTAAATTGTGAAACTTTTTCTGGTTTTAGCGGCTTCCATTTCTGCGGGGGTGATTTCTGCAGACCACATTCACTCGTTCATGTTAGGCCTAACGGTTGCGTCTTTAGCAGTTGGTAGTTGCTATTGGTTCGCCTTTAGAACCACGCGCTTTCCCCAACTCGCTTTACTATTGTTGCTTTGTGGTATTTTTTCAAAAATAGTAATTACCGTGATTGGTGTCGGAGTAGGGGTGCATACTGAGATTATTACTTCACCTATAGTTTTTGCTTTGTCCTATTTGTTCTTCTCTCTAGTCGTGACGTTCTTATGGTTTAGTTATCGCGATAGCGTAACGACTCTATCAAACAGTGGTACCAAATCAGAGCACCGCACGATTTGAGTCTATGATTATTATGACGTTAATAAGCCAGCGTACTCGCTGGCTTTTTTGTGTCTAGTTAGCCGCTGAATTTTTCATCTATGGCTTTCTACTGTTAGTCCCTTATGCTTATCCACAAAACGACTGGTCGAAAAATTAGACTATAGTCCAACAGCGTTATTATTAAATTAATCATAAACTGTCCTTAAATAACTGAATATTATTAGGTGGCAAATATGGCTGAGAGTCTGTTTTGGTTAGAAAAAGGGTTTTTAGTGCTTGGTGTAGTATTTGTACTAACTGGTATCATGCATTACGGTAAAAGAAGTCAGGATTGGAAAGGCGTTGCTACTATGTTTTATCGACGGGTTCCTTTGTCTATTGTTGAATATAAGTGGTATCGGCTAGGAATAGCTTTAGTCTTTTTTGCGGTTGTTTTACGAGTTGTCGGTTTAACGCTTTGGCCATAAATTCAAAGTCAATCTCATTTCTTTTAAGCTAAATAAGGTTTTATTCTGTTTTTAGCTTCAGTCAGCTTTTATTATAATGCGTTGATGTATATCTGGTACTATATTGCTTATATACGTTGTAGTTAAATAATGGTGACGCATGTCCTACTCAGTGCTTATTTGTGATGATTCAGCATTAGCTCGTAAACAGATGGCTCGTTCATTACCAAGTTGGTTGAACGCCGATATTACTTTTGCGGTTAATGGCTTAGAGGCGCTAGAATTACTTGAACGACAGACGTTTAAGCTTATGTTTTTAGACCTGACTATGCCTGTGCTTGATGGTTACGGAACATTAAAGAGAATTCAGCAAAAAAAATTGCCCATTGATGTAGTGGTCGTATCTGGCGATATACAACCTAAAGCGAAAGCGAAAGTTGAATCGCTTGGTGCCAAAGATTTTATCCAAAAACCGATGGATAAAGAGCATTTAAAAAAACTGTTGCACACTCTAGTTCCACGTGAACAAGTGCCTCCTGTCATTTCAACCAGTATTACCCATCTACCAGTACTTAAACGTCGCGACATTTATATGGAAGTTGCCAATGTGTCGATAGGACGTGCGGCTGATGCTTTAGCGCGGCATTTTGACGTGTTTGTTCATTTACCGTTACCTAATGTAAATATTTTTGAAGTAACCGAACTACATATGGCACTGTCTGATTTAGCCGCCAATGATCAGGTTTCTGGTGTTTGCCAAGGGTTTAGTGGTGAAGGCATTGCTGGAGAGGCGTTGGTTCTGCTCAGTGATTCTAGTATTACTGATTTAAAAAATTTGATGAAAGTGCCAGCACAGAGTGATGAACTAGAGGAACTAGAGTTGTTAATGGACGTTTCTAATATTTTAGTTGGTTCTTTTTTAAACGGTTTAGGTCAGCAAGCCGAAGTGCGGTTTTTTCAAAGCCAGCCGGTCTTATTAGGCCAACACATCCCTATAGAGTCTGTTATTGAATCGACAACAGGTTCTTTCCAAAAAACAATGACGTTTGAAGTTTCGTACAATATTGACAAAACCAGTATTCGTTGTGACCTTTTATTTATGTTTGTCGATGAATCATTACCTATTTTAGACAATAAATTGTCGTATTTAATGGAGGACTTGTAATGATAGGGTTACCGGCGGAATTTGAACAGTTTCATTGGATGGTCGATATGGTTCAAAACGTCGATTTGGGTTTAATTGTTTTGGACAAAGATTTTAACGTGCAAGTATGGAATGGGTTTATGACTCATCACAGTGGTAAACAGTCTCACGATGTAATTGGTCAATCTATATTTGATATTTTTCCCGAAATACAACGTGATTGGTTTGTTATTAAATCTAAGCCTGTTTTTGATTTAGGTTGTCGAAGCTTTATTACATGGAGGCAGCGTCCTTATTTGTTTAAATGCCGCAACGTCCGACCAATTACCCAGCAAGCCGACTTCATGTACCAGAATGTAACGCTAAATCCCATGCGAACCCCTACAGGCGAAGTGAATTCACTGTTTCTTTCTATACAAGATGTAACCGCTGAAGCAATGATGGATAAAAACTAAAATTTGCTAAGGAGCAACTAGAGTGACTCAATTGAGTATGCCTTTATATACGGCAGAGCAGATAAAGACAGGTGAACAAAATATAGTCACAGAACTCAACATAGACATGTTTGAGTTGATGATGAAAGCAGGACAAGGTGTATTTTCCCAGTTGCAGGCACTATATCCTGACGTTAATAGTTTGCAAATTTATTGTGGGACTGGCAACAATGGAGGCGATGGATATATTGTCGCTCAACTTGCACTCCTTTCTGGTTACACTGTAACCGTGGTGCAATTAGGAGATAGCCAAAAAATAACGGGTCATGCTCATTTAGCAAAAAACTTATGGCTTAAAGCCGGTGGTAAGATAACGCATTTAAAAGACTGTAATTTAGTCAAAGCTGATTTAATAGTCGATGCATTGGTTGGTACAGGTTTAAAAGGGGGATTAAGAAACGAATATGTTCAAGCAGCTGATCATATAAATGATTCCGAATTAGATGTTGTTTCAATAGATGTTCCGTCTGGCTTGTGTTCCGATTCAGGTACAATTGATAATCAGTGCATAAAAGCGACGCAAACCATCTGTTTAATTGCTTTAAAAAGGGGCTTATTTACTGGTAACGCTGCAGAATTTTGTGGTGACGTCATCTTAGATGATTTGTCGATTGAACCCAACCGCATGCAACTCCCTTCCAGTCAATGCTATTTATTGTCTCAAAACGATATTGAAGCATGGTTAACACCAAGACGTAAAACAGTACACAAAGGTCAAAATGGGCGGGTGCTCTGTTTAGGGGGTGACCGTGGAATGTTCGGAGCAATCCGTTTAGCATCGGAAGCATGTATGCGAGTTGGCGCCGGTTTAACCAGAGTGGTTACTCAACCGGAAAACGTTTCTGCATTGGTCAGTGCAAGACCTGAAGTGATGGTTTTCGACTGGCGGGGCAATAGTAGCGAAATCAATGACCACCTTTGGTGGGCTGACGTGATTGCTTTAGGCCCAGGTTTGGGAAATTCAAGTTGGGGAAGGTCGTTAGTCGGTTATTCTAGAACCGCTGAAAAACCAATGGTAGTTGATGCTGATGGGCTAAATATATTGGCTAACACACCTGATTTTAACAGCCGAAGAGTCATAACACCGCATCCTGGTGAAGCCGCAAGGTTGCTCAATTCAACTGTTGAAGAAGTCGAGCAAGATCGTTTTGCAGCTGCACGAGCGTTACAATTAAAATACGGCGGTGTTGTTGTATTGAAAGGTGCAGGAACAATCGTATATAACGGCGATAGCTTCTGGGTTTGTGGCGCAGGAAATCCCGGCATGGCAACTGGAGGCATGGGCGATGTACTAACAGGTGTAATAGCAGGGCTAATCGCGCAAGGTTTCACAATATCTCAAGCGGCCATAATTGGAGTCTGGGTGCATTCAACGGCAGCTGATCAGTGTGCAAAAAAAGAAGGCGAGCGCGGTCTACTGGCTTCTGATTTGTTTCCTTACATTAGGCAGCTCGTGAATCTATAGAGTGAGGTTTTTTCGACATGAGCATCCACTTTGCGACAAAACGTTGTAACAGATAATATTAACTTTGATACTTAGTTTTATCGCCAATATCGAAATGCCTCGGCATACGCCATTTAGCAATACTTACTATCAGAAATAATACAGCAGAGACCATAGCTAATACTTTAGCCATGAGCTCTGCGTCTAATTGTAAGCTAAACCACAGAGCGGCTAAAATAAAAGGTTGCAAAGGTAATCCTGGTATTTTGAAACAAAAATATTCTTTAAAACATAGACCTCCTAACGTTATAAACGCACCGCCAAGGCCTACTTCTGGGTAACCAAGTAAAACACAAATTAATCCTATCCAAGTTGCCATTTGTAGCAATAATCGGAATGATTTTAGGTAAATATGTAACGAAGAAGCACACATTATCGCGCAAATGAATAACCAGTTTTGCACCGGATATCCAGTATTCCAAGGTAACAATGCGACAATCGGAAAACAGAATGTAAAACCTAGTCTGTAGATAATAACGGTGAGGTGGTCAAGCCAGTCTAGTTTGGATTTAATATGAGGGTCAGCCATAAGTATCATCGAAAAATTTAAAGTAATTTATGGTAGCAAGATTCGGGAATCAGAACTTGAAGTAGATCGATTTAATTGCTTATACCCTAACTCTATTCCTTTTTATTAGTTATCCGCGTAAAAATATGTTCGAAAAATGAGAAGATCAAGCGGTGGGAATTAAGTTTGTAACGTACAAAATGGTAGCACAAATTTTATGAAATTATCAGACTTGTAAGCAAGGAAATGCTCGCTATAATGTTTAAAACCGGAGTGCTTGCAAACGCTCCGGTTTTTTTGTGCCTGAAAATATTTGCCAGACATTCATGGCCATTCAAGTATTCAGATGCAATCAAGATTAACGGCATGGCAAAGTTAATAAAAATAAGGAAATGGATATGCGTATCGAACAAGAACTTAAACTAGGATTTAAAGACGTACTCTTTCGTCCCAAACGTTCCACATTAAAAAGTCGTTCTCAAGTGAATTTAACGCGTGAATTTATCTTTAAGCACAGTGGGCGTAAATGGTCTGGTGTGCCTGTTATAGCCGCAAACATGGATTCGGTTGCAAGTTTTGAAATGGCAGCGGCATTGGCTGAACATAATGTTATGACAGCAGTACATAAACATTACAATGTTGATGATTGGAAAAGGTTTATACAAAATGCAGATGAAACAACGTTAAATAACGTTATGGTATCTACGGGTACATCGGAAGATGACTTTCAAAAAACTAAAGATATTATGGCATTAACCGATGATATTATTTTTATCTGTGTTGATATTGCCAATGGATATTCGGAACATTTGGTCGAGTATGTAACCAAAGTTCGCCAAGCATTTCCAGATAAAGTGATCTCTGCAGGTAATGTGGTGACGGGAGATATGGTCGAAGAACTGATCTTAGCAGGTGCAGACATTGTAAAAGTAGGTATTGGTCCAGGTTCAGTCTGTACAACTCGAGTAAAAACCGGTGTAGGTTATCCGCAACTGTCGGCAATTATTGAATGCGCAGACGCGGCTCATGGTCTTGGTGGTCGTATAATTGGCGACGGTGGTTGTGCTTGTGCTGGCGATGTTTCTAAAGCGTTTGGCGGCGGAGCAGATTTTGTTATGTTAGGTGGGATGTTGGCTGGTCATGAGGAATCAGGCGGTGATAAAGTAGAAGTGAATGGTGAATTATTCATGAAATTCTACGGAATGAGTTCACAGTCTGCAATGGACAAGCACTCAGGTGGCGTTGCCAAGTATCGAGCAGCAGAAGGGAAAACGGTGTTAATTCCATTTCGTGGCACTGTGCACACTACTATTTCTGATATTCTTGGTGGTGTACGTTCAACTTGTACCTATGTGGGTGCAGCAAGGCTCAAAGAGTTAACTAAACGAACAACATTTATCCGTGTGCAAGAACAGGAAAATAACGTTTACGGAAAAGAATAATGTTTACTTATTTTCATTGTTTCAACAGTTTGTACAAATAAGCATAAAGCGATATTGCCTTTTTATTTTATAATCTTATATAAGTTTAGACATTTATTTAAAGAGGCAATTGTAATGGTACGATTATCCTGGAGACTATTTAAGCCTTATAATTATATGATAAATGAGGCCAAATTATGAAACGAAAAGAACGAGTAATTATTCCGACTAACAAAAACTAGAATATGCAAAATGATGGTTGAAGATGGATATTCTAATCAACAAATACAACAAGTATCGGGGGCATGTTCTCTGCCTTGGTTAGATTGAAAAGACAATATAAAGCCGAAAAGCAAGGTATGTTCAGATGATAAAAAGCGGCTTAAGAACTCTCCAGTACTAGTGGATCATTACACGTTCTCCCCGGGTTGAGAGCACCTAGAGATATCGTAGTTGGAAAAATTTTCACTAGTGAGTTAAACTTATGCAGAGTATTAAATCGTCATAATTACATACTAAATGTGCTTGCTTTTAGAACATGTTAAACAAGGAGTTAGTGGAATGCCTCTTAAGAGTAAAGTTGATGTATCGATAATTATACCAATGTATAATATGGAAAATTATATCACTGATACCCTAGACTCTATTTTATTTCAAGATACAAAATATGAACTTGAAGTCATTATTATTGATGACTCTTCTACAGATTCCAGCTTTAATGTTTGTAAAAATTATATAATGTCAAAGCAGTGTTCTAATTTTTCACTTATTAGTAATAGCCACAAAAAAGGAGTATCTGGTGCAAGAAATACTGGACTGGAACTTGCGGAGGGAAACTGGATTTCGTTCTTAGATAGTGATGACATATTATTGCCAAACTCAATTGAAAAGAAACTTAGGTTAGCTTATAAAAATGACGTAAAACTTGTATCTTGTGGCTATTATGATTGGTATCCATTAGATAATAGAAAAATTCCCATTAAGGAAACAGATAATAATTTAAAAAAAATTTTAACTAAGAAAAATAGTGAATCGTTCATATTACAGGATGCATATAATAAAATATTAGAAACGCTATCATATGTTA
The DNA here is from genome assembly GCF_033101115.1 of Vibrio sp. TH_r3. NCBI lineage: Bacteria > Pseudomonadati > Pseudomonadota > Gammaproteobacteria > Vibrionales > Vibrionaceae > Vibrio > Vibrio sp. TH_r3. Next base: position 217,088 of record NZ_JAWMPW010000002.1, read on the forward strand.
ATGTTGGTACCATATTAGTGTCATCTTCAATAGCTAATAATGTAAGATTTGATGAAAGCCTTAAGATGGCTGAAGATACAGATTTTATCTTAACTGTGGCACTAAAATCACAGAAGATGCTATATATAGATGATAATTTAATGTCATATCGACGTGACAGGAATACAAGTATTACAACTCAGGGTGAGCCTGGTTCAATTTATAGAGAATATGTATTAAAAAAATTCCTTAAGGATCCTAGGTTACTTCACAATAGACAAATAACAAAACGTGCATTATTTGATAGTTTAATGAAGAATATTTATTTCTTTAGAGAAAACAAAAACTATATTAAGGCAACACAGAAATCGCTATCTTTAATATGGAACTTCCCTTTAAGTACGAAGGCTTGGTTAATGTTAGTCGCGTCTGTTATAAGGTATTAAGCGTACAGTGTAAGATCGCGAATGTCTTTTGACCATTTAGAACGATCGATTTACGATCATAATTAGCTGTGTCATATACTCTTTTTTACGAAAGAGATTAGCCAGCAATGCTCATTGATAAGTTTAGAGAACACTTTCACACCGTCACAGACAAACGCCAGTCACAAAGGTAAGTTATTACTTGTTTGAGGTGTTCTTCGGCTCATTGTGTGCTGTTATTGTAGGTGCTAAAGGTTGGTTTGATATTCGTGAATCCATTCTCGGCCATCATGAGTGGTTTAAACGTAATGGCATGTTTATTAGCGATATCCCTGTCGACGACACGATAGCACGAATTATTTCTAGGATTGACCCCGAGCCATTTCACGCCTGTTTTATAAACTGGATGTCAGCGGTAAATTCTCTAACTGATGGGAAGGCACTTCGGGGCTCATATAACCGAGATGTTCGAGTTGGCACTATCCACATGATTAGCGCCTATGCTTCATCGAACAAGCTTATTCTAGGGAAACTTAAAATCGAAGAAAAAAGCAATGAGATAGCGGCAATACCTGAATTCATTAAACTTGTTGATATCAAGGGTGCTTTAGTCACTATTGATGCGATGGTATGCCAAAATGTATATGGAATCCACGTATTTACAAAGTGATTATTGGTAATAAAAGTTAAGATGCGTACGTATTTTCGGCTTCTTAGTGAAGGAGCTACCTTATAGCCTTTGATGTTTGCGCACCTACCGTCCTCATCGAGTTATCAACCTCTTATTTTGTGTCAGACGAGCGCGACAACGCATAACCCACAGCATCTTTTGTTGCTAAATCTAGGCCGCAAACCAGATTGCTCCACCCCTGATTAGAACGAATATACGTCACGTCTGTCACCCAATGAACCTTGCATGTCTCAGGCGTAAAGTTTTTGTAGGGTAATGCCTTGCTTTTCAGCTTTATATTGTCGTTTCCAGCTATTGCTGTTCGGAAACTATAATTTTTTCTTTTTCGTTGCATAATAAACCTTAATGAATCATCTGATTATAAGACTTAATGCTTATCCAAGATAATCGTACCATTACACATTAAAATCCTTTAGATATCTCGTAAATACTTCTTCTGGTAGCGCATGACGAAATAACTTCCCTATAAAATAATCTGAATAATATAGTTCTCTAATGCTCATTTCAGCTAAAGTCGTTTTAAATGGGTTATTAAAGAGCTTAAACACACATTGTTGGTCATCTACAATATCTTCTACCTTGATTGTCTTGTCCAAATATAGACCATCACAGTTTTCAAATGTAATCGGCATGATTTTTCTCTCGTCTAGAACAATTGTTTGCGAGAGATTTCTATTTACTATAGGTGTCAAAGATCCTGCACCTATTTCATTATAGTGAAAATTCTTTTTTTTACTTAACAAGTCATCAATTTTTAATACGTACTCGGAAATAACTTTTGAACCAGGTGGTGCACCGTAAAAACTAACGGGGTAGTGATCTTTACCGTGACTCTGCCTCTTAGAAACTAGAAATTTTTTCTCTGTATTTATGATATCAAAATAATTATCTATACTTTTAAGCGCTATTGCTGAAGCATCACAGTATATACCTCCATAAGTATTAACAAGATTTGCCCGATAAACATCACATTTAACTGCCAGATCAGATTTGTTAGGCCAGATGTTCCGCTTTAGTTTATCCAGCCTTCCTCGAACATCAACATTAATATTACACGTTCTTATTCTGATGTTTGGGATATAATATTCTATATTAGATGTATTAATGAAAATAATATTCGAATCAGACCAGTTATGGAGCATCGTCCATCTACATAAAGTAATATACGCTGGATCAGGTTGACCTCTATAATTTTCCCAATAAATCCAAATTGGTTTGTCCATTGATCATTACCTTAGTGGGGTTTAGTTTTTAATTTTAGTGCATTATCCCACAGCAATTGCTAACTTAACAGTGTGAAAATTATCTAACTACAGCTCTTTTTTTGAATGTTTTGAGTTGAAAAATTGTCGGAGGGAGAAACATACTTTCTAGTAAATATGTGTTTAAATATTTCTTGTTACCAGTGTTGTTTTTACACAGCGTCTGAAGAGAACAGTCACTGTTTTTCCCAAACAGAGATAAAAAATGTAAGACAAACTGCCTACTAGGTTAAAACTTAAACACATTTCGGGGCAAAAACGTGATAGTAAAGTCTGTCAGATCTGTGTGAACATCAAACGATTTTGTCGTGCCAAACTAGCTTATACGTTATATTTTCAATTGCTGACTAGAAGTTATTGTAACTTTTTTAAGTCAGTTTCCTCTGGCGTTGTTGATCTAATCAGCTTGAAGATCAACGACATCATACATTGCGAGCCGTTAGCTTCTAACGGGCATACCTAGTCCTATGACTTTGTTAATCGCTTTGACATTCGCCATGATTTCGCCCACTTGAGCGTTGTAGCATTTCAAGCTTAATTTACCGCTTGTTAGTCCTTTATATCGGGATATCTCGGTCTCGGATATTGAACGATAGTGATAACCAGACTCAGTTTTCCATTCCGCTATTGTCCAATGTTTAAGAGCCGTTACCGCCCCGTTTCTGGGATGGCAGTCTTCCCAAAGAGCTACATTCTTTCGAGGTGGCATCAACGGAGTACACCCTTATTTTTTAGAGTCTCTTGGCAATTTTTGTTGTTAATAGCATTAGTTCACTCCTTCAGTCACCTCATTGTTGAGTGTATTGACGGAGAAATCGCAATAAACTGTTCTTTGCTACTTTCTAAACACCACATGCATAAACAATCTAAAATCTGATTGCTTTGAATGTTTTTGTAAACGACCCCAGTTACCTTAGTAGGAAGTCCACACTCTATGCAGTTGTCCAATTCTAGGTCGGGTAAATATTCAGAAATTTTCATGCTTTGATTCCTACTGATCAGTCAGGACTGGAAATTAATATAAAATATCAATGGATCAGTTAGAGTTATGTAAAATTTATATTATTTTATGGTAAATAGGTAACCTAGGAGGATCTGCGTAAGCAGATAACAAAACTTAGTTTAAGTGATGTAAAACAATGCGTCACCTCTGTGTTTCGCTTCGCGATTTATGCCAAAAGGTGGCTTTCAAAAACCATTATAATCACACAACAATTGTTATCACGTTGTTCCGTGCTTTACGGTTTTAATAAAGCAAGATAGTAACTAAATTTTCTATACAAAACATGAGATGGTTTCGACTCGATTGACCAATAAAAAGTGATCACTTTTTATTGGTTGTTCGGTGTGTAACGACGGAATTATTTTAATATGTGTCTTCTTCATCATCTAACCATTCAAACAAATACTTGAATCATTCTTCAGTAATCTTTATTATCTAAATCTTAATAATAATGCTTATCATCCGTATTAAGGAATAGTTAAAGTGAAAAAAATCGTTGTTTTACTCGTCAGTTGCTTATCTATGGCTTCGTCAGTTCTGCACGCAGCATCTGTTAATCATCTTTTTGGAACCACTACGGTAGATACTCCACCTAAACGTGTTGCGGTAATTGGGGTAGGTGCACTGGATGCATTAGATTACTTTGCTATTACTCCTATCGCTGTTTCTCATGGTACGACGTATCCGAAATATTTAGAAAAATACAATGGTGATAAATTTGCGTCGACAGGTTCATTGTTCGAACCGGATTTTGAAGCGATTTATACATTAAAACCGGATCTCATAGTGGTGGGTGCACGTGGCTCGAAGTTTTACAAAGAGCTACAAGAGATTGCGCCGACACTTGTGTTTACGTTAGATGATAAAAAGTCGTATTGGGAGAGCACTCAGCAGCAGTGGCGTAATCTTGGTACTTTGTTTAACATTGAATCACAGGTAGAACAGACGATTGCCGATTTTGACGTTCAGATCGAAAAAATAAAACAACATAATCAAGCGAATGAATATGATGCGTTAACGGTGATGAGCTCAGGTGGTAACGTGACAACATTTGGTGCACATTCACGATTCTCGGTTATTTATACTGATTTCGCCTTCAAAGAAAGCGTGCATGACATTAAAGATAGCCGACATGGTGACTTAGTGTCTTATGAATTTATTCGTGATGCTAAACCTTCGATACTATTTGTGGTTGACCGAGACAAATTGGTCAACAAAGGAAAGAGTAATACACGTGCCGCCTTTGATAATGATCTAGTGAAAGCCACACCTGCTTACAAAAATGATCGGGTCATTTTCTTAGATATTAACGCATGGTATCTTGCGATTGCAGGCGTTAATGCTACACAACAAATGATTGATGATATAGCACAGTGAGATGGTTATTGATTGGATTAGTGGGGCTGAGTTTCGCCTCACTATTTGTTGGAATAAGTGATCTATCACTCTACGCTTTATTCAATGGAAACTCTGACGCCTGGGATTTAGTTTTCACCAGCCGATTGCCACGATTGTTTGCGATATTACTATCTGGAGCAGGGCTTAGCATTGCAGGATTAGTGATGCAGCAGATTAGCCAAAACAAATTTGCTGCACCTTCTACCGCCGGAACAATAGAATGTGCGATGTTCGGTTACATGCTAAGTTTATTGATATTTGGTCATGGAAACGCGCTTTGGCTTATATTTCTATGCGCCATACTTGGTACGTTATTATTTATTAAACTCATTCAGTCTATTCAATTCAAAAATGCGGTATTTGTACCTCTCATCGGTATAATTTTTGGCAACGTTATTAACTCCATTGTTATATTTATCGCTTATAAGTACGACGCTTTGCAAAATTTGTCCGGATGGACGATGGCTAACTTCGCTAATATTTTGACAGGGGATTTTGAGTTACTTTATATTGCGATACCTGTTGCGGTATTTACCTATTTTTACGCGACGAGCATATCTGCAGTGGGAATCGGTAAAAGTTTCGCTATTAATCTCGGTTTAAAATACAACCAAATCGTTTCAATTGGTGTGGTGTTGGTGTCGGTTATGGCAGCTTCAGTGGTGATGATTGTTGGTCAATTACCATTTCTTGGACTCATTGTACCCAATGTAGTCAGTTATTTCTTTGGTGATAATCTACGAAAAAATATCGCGCCAACGGCACTGTTAGGTGCTTGTATTGTATTGGTTTGTGATGTGCTAAGTAGAATTATTATATTCCCTTATGAAATGCCTATATCCATTGTCATTAGCATTATTGGTGGGCTCGTTTTTATGAGTTTATTATTAAAGAGAGAACGTCATGGTTGAAAAAACAATTAATGCCAAAGTATTAGATAATAATACTTGTGCCGACAAAGGACCGGTAGATAAACTGCGTAATGATCAATTCAAAATTGTATTATTAACGGTTATAGCCATCGTGCTTGTTGTGACATTAGTTGGTAAAGGTTTAACACCGGATAACTATCAATATTTCTTATCTCGGCGTTTGCCAAAGGTGTTAGCGATGATTTTGGCTGGAACGGCAATTGCGTTATCGTCTATGGCATTTCAAACCATTACTCACAATCGGATATTGACGCCTAGTATCATGGGCTTTGATTCATTGTACGTTTTGATTCAAGTAATGATTGCGTTTTTTGTTGGTGGTTTGAGTCAATTTTTATTGAATCCATATTTGAATTTTATCATTTGTGTTTCACTTATGATTGGCTTTTCATTAACGCTATTTAAATTCTATTTTCGTTCGGGTAGAAAAAATATCATTATTCTATTACTCATGGGGGTTGTTCTTAGTCAGTTGTTTTCAAATTTTTCTACTATGTTTGCCATGATGCTCGATCCAAATGAATATACTATGGTTCAATCAACCATGTTTGCTAGTTTTAACAACGTTCAGGCTGAGCTTATTTATATCAGTCTTCCGATTATCCTGTTTTGTGCAATATGTTTATTCCGTATGAATGCACTGCTAAATGTCTTTTGGTTAGACCATGATAATGCAACCAGTCTTGGTGTTGACGTGGCAAATGTTTCTATGCGGGTTTTAATACTGAGCTCCATTCTTATCGCTGTTTCTACCGCACTAGTCGGGCCGGTTCTGTTTTTTGGTTTATTAGTGACTAATTTGGCGCGTGAATGGTTGCGTACATACCAACATAACATGTTGTTTATTGCCTGTTCGTTGCTAGCGATAGTCGCGTTATTACTCGGACAGTTTGTGATAGAGAATTTGCTTAATTTTCAAACCACATTGAGCGTTGTAATTAACTTTTTAGGTGGTCTGTATTTCCTTCGTATCTTACTGACCAATAAAATAATGTAGGTGTAAATTGATTAAAGTTGAACATTTAGCGAAACGTTTTTCAGGTAAAAATGTCGTTGTCGATAACAATGTAAGTTTCGAAAAAGGGAAAGTCACCTCTATTATCGGCCCGAACGGGGCGGGGAAAAGCACTTTATTGTCGATGATTAGTCGCTTATTAGATAAAGATTTTGGCACTGTTTTTATAGACGGAACAGAAATAGAGCAGTGGGACACCAAACTATTGGCAAAGAAGTTAGCGGTTTTGCGCCAGTCGAATAGTTTAAGCATGCGTTTTACTGTGCGTGAATTGGTTGCGTTTGGCCGTTTTCCATATTCTGGTGGAAAATTAAGCTCTGTTGATCAAAATATTATTAGTAATGCGATTGAGTATTTAGAATTAGCCGCGATTGAATCTAATTATTTAGATGAATTGAGTGGAGGGCAAAGGCAACTGGCTTTTATAGCAATGGTGATGGCTCAAGATACCGATTATGTGCTACTCGATGAGCCATTAAACAATTTAGACATTAAACATTCACTTCAGATAATGCGTAATATTAAACGTCTAGCACATGAAATGAATAAAGCGATCGTGATTGTTATCCATGATATTAATTTTGCATCCTGTTATTCAGATCATATAGTTGCGATGAAATCAGGCGAAATAATAAAAGAAGGCAGTGTAGAAGAGGTTATCCGAGAAGATGTTTTGCAAGCTATTTATGAAACACCTTTTAAAGTAGTGAGTTTAGCCCAGCAAAAAGTATGCGTCTATTACTGACGTAAAGATTAAGTTGTTGTTTACATTAATGTCTATCAGTCGTTAGCGCAGGTGGGTAACCAAACGCTTTTTTAAAGGCACAAGTAAAGTTAGAAGGGTGTTTATAACCTGAGGCGTATGCCGCTTCCGTAATACCAATTAATCCTGCTTCAAGTTTTTGTTTGGCGATGTTCAGTCTACGTCGTCGAACATACACCTGCATGCTCACACCAAAACGTTGTTTGAATTTCCTTTGTAAACTCGAGACACTCATAGATACTGTGTTTGCGAGTTGTTCTGATGTTAAGGCTTGTTGCAGGTTTTCCTCTATATATATTAACAGGGCGTCTAGTGCGTCTGATGATCTATCTGGTTGAGCTTTCACTATATTAGAATGATAATTCTGTGAAACCTGTTCGAATGCTTCTACAATAATCAACTGCGCTAAGGTTTCCATTCGGAGTTTATCGGTGATTTTTTCTGGTTCAGGATGTTTAAGTATTTGAGAGGTTAAAGTCATCATTGCGTCGCTAACGTGTAAGGGTAAGTAAGCTAAATGTTGGCTGATGAATTGATGAATATTACTGGTTGGCTCTAAGCGTTCTTTTACCCACTGTGCAGGCAACATGATATTTAATTTAGCGACTTTGTTTTTGTGATGCATTACTCGGCGAAAATTTGATGGTTGATTTAGGTTTACCACAACCGCTTTCATGCCATGGTTATCAGAGTTTAGATCAAATGATAAATGGTCATAACCAAAAGCAAGTTTCCCTTCTAATAATACCGTGATGATAATCGAGCTTTCAGCCATCGAGATGATCTCGTAATCTTCCAATTCGTTTAATGTTCCACCGTGCAACACTAACCCATTATTTACCCGATAAGAAACGAACCTTCCTTCTACTAAATTCAACCTATGCTGCTTTTTTTCAACAACAATGACTTGTTTATCTGCATTTTGAATACGGCGAGTAAAGGTGCCTTGGTTACTTGTTAATTTTTTTGTGCAATCGTTACTCATAGTGCCTTTTTCTCATAATAGATTGATGTTTTTGCATAACACATTTCAGTGTCCATTTATGCCTGTTGAAATTATTATAAATGATAATGAATATCATTACACATATTAATACAAAAAAGGTAATAGAATGAGAACGAGTAATAAATTAGCTTATAACAAGCTATATTTAGCAGTGGCGTTAGTACTCAGTGGACAAAGTTTTGCTAATGAAACTGAAAGCCAGGAGGAGATGACGGTCTGGGGGACACAAGTTTCTAGTAGTTCTGAATACTTGGGAGATCAAGATATGTCGTTAAAACAAGCCGACCATATGTCTGACTTGTTACGTGATATTCCCGGAGTTGATGTAGGCGGAACACACTCGGTTAATCAACGAATTAACATTCGTGGCTTAGGTGAATCGGACTTAGACATACGTCTAGATGGTGCATCTCAACACGCTAACATGTTCCATCACATTGGTAACTTGACCTTAAATCCAGATATTTTGAAGTCTGCCGATATACAAGTGGGTAATAACTCTGTTACGCAGTCAGGCCTTGGTGGCGCAGTCTATTTTGAAACAAAAGATGCAAAAGATTTACTACGTTATGATGAAAACTTTGGTGCACGTGTGTTTGGTGGTTACGCCACTAATGCAAGTCAACAAGGTTCGTTAACACTTTATGGGTTGCTCGGTGATCATGTTGATGCAATGGTATATGGTAACTTTGTTGAACGAAAAAACTTTGAAGATGGTGCTGGCGATAAAACGTATGGTTCTGCCGGTGATGTTGGCAACATGTTATTCAAATTAGGTTATGAGTCGTCGGATCTGCACCGTTTTGAATTCAGCTATGATATGTATCGTGATTCTGGAGATTATAGCCCTAGACCGGATATGTCTGGTGCGACTAATGTAGCGTTCAGTGATGACTCGTTAATTCCAACCGATTACGATCGCGATACCATCAGTCTTTCTTATGAACTGTCAGGCGAAAAACACACTGGTAAAGTGAATGTGTACAGCAGTACAACTGAAATTACTCGAGATGAATCAGAGATGGACCCGTGGCCGAGTGATCGTCAATCTCTCAATACGGCAAAGAACCAAAACATTGGTGTTACAGCTAAATTTCAATCTGATTTATTGTTAGCCGGTTTAGCCAATACCTTTACCTATGGCGCCGAATATCTTAATCAAAATAGCACCAGCACATATGGTGGTGTTAAAGCCATGGATGAAAATGCAATATCAAGCATTTTGTTTGTAGAAGATAAATTGTGGTTAACCGATCAATTAGCATGGACAGGGGGTGTTCGCTATGAGAATTTTGCTAGAGATGCAGAAACCAGTGACACAGATTTCAATGCATTAACATGGGGTCTTGGTGTTGATTGGCTTGTAACCGATCAAGTGACGCTATTTGCTAATGCAAGAAGTCTGTTTAAAGGACCTGAATTGTTAGAAACGTTTGTTAACTATCAAGATGTTGCTTATCTAGACGACGATATAAAACCAGAGACAGGCTTGAACCAACAGATTGGTATTCAATATTCGCAAGATTTTGGACCACATTTGATCAGTTCAAGTGCGACGGTATTTAAAACTGATATTGATAACTATATTTCTGAAACTTACCAAAGTGACGGCAGTTACTTAATTGAGAACATTGGTGATGCGGAACTAACTGGTTTCGAATTGAGTGTTAGCTACCGATACGATGCATTTTTCTCTAAGTTATCTTATGCTAAATCGGATAGCAAAGATAAAACCAATGGTGGACCATTGCTAGATGGAAATGGGCGTAGCGCGGATATTGGGGATAGCATCGCGCTAAGTTTGGATTATCAAATAGATTCAATTAACACTACTCTAGGTTGGACCTCTATTGTTGTATTGGAAGAAGATAATGTTGAAGAGGACTCCGCGGTAAAAGAAGGTTACGATACGCATAATTTATACGCTCAATGGCAACCGTCAAGTATAGAAGATTTACAAGTGACATTTGGTATCGATAATATCTTTGATGAACTGTATGTTTCTCATGCATCTAGAACAGGGTCGGCCAAAAATGAAACTCTGGATGACTATGAACCAGGTGTTAACTATAAATTATCTGCATCGTACCAGTTTTAATAACTGTGATTTATTTCATACAAGAGGCATAACTCATGGATAAAACCAACAAAAGCTATGTTTATATAGAATCAGAACATAGCTCACGTTACATTGTCACGCTTTGTCGTCACTTTGCACGTAAAGTGCCATCTCGTTGGGACGAAAGCCATGGGGAAGTTAATTTTGCTATGGGAGATTGCCTACTATCTTTAGAGAATGATGGGCAACGATTGAGATTAGAGTGCCAGTCCGATTCGCCAGAAGGCTTAAATGCGGTGCAAAACGTTCTGGCATCTCATGCGCAAATGTTTTCTCGGAGAGAGACGATAGAATTAACTTGGCAGTCAGTTTAATAAACTGATTAATGAGTGTCGTAACAGAATGGTTAGGTAAAGGTGGTGGACTGTAACGGTTCGCCACTTTTTTGTTTGCTTAACAAGCGATGTGTTTATTGCGTTGGGCTGTGCTGATTTTTTCAATTTAGCTATAAAAAAACACTTGCATATCAAAGCGATGTGCAAGTGTTTCACAGTAGAGCAACAAATTACAATTGAATAGTAACTTGTTCACCATCAATCATTAACTCTAAAACATCATCAGTTAGCGTGTAGCTCACTTCAGTTTTAGGGCCAGTAACTTTACTCGGGACAAGTAGAGTTAAAATGTTGTGTGATTTACGGGCTTTAAATTTCGCTTCTACGTGACGATGAATTTCAAGATCTTTGTACTCACTAGGATCAACTTCGCCAAACCCTTCTACGTTTTCAATCGATAGTAAAGCGTCTTTGCTTTCATTGATAAAGGCAACATCGAGTAATCCATTTTCACCAATAATTTGGAATGTATCTTCAGCTGTTTTGGTTTTAAAAGTAGTGTGCAGCAACCAAGTTAAATCCTGATCGGTTTTCATTGTTGCAGTATCGCGCATAACGAACACTTTACCTTTCGCAAACCAAATTTTACGCTTGTAAGATTCTAAATCAGGGTTATGGAATTGGTACGACGTTGAGGCATCACCTTCCACAAATAAAACGTCTGATTCAGTATCGTAGTCGCTAATTTTGCCGCCCGCTTCAATACAATAACGATCTTGGTGTTCGCCTTCGAAATTGGTTGTGGTGTTTTCTGCGTATTGACCTTTACCGTCAAATAACGGTAGATTTTTAGAGAAAGTTCTACGACGCCATTTTATGTGCATATCAACACCAAAACCACCGTAATAACCAGTGATTGCCGCTAATGTATCGCCAAAGGCATGTAACGTGTAGGCATTTTGGTCACCGTGTGAATGACTGATAGAACCAAATGGACTACATTTGTAAACCATGTGAATGTGTTCTTTTCTATCAAGCATATTATTATGGAAAGCGGCCCAACCAGTAATAGGAAATACTTTTAGCAGTGGATCATTCGATGGAGCGACTTCTGGCATATCATTCCATAGGTAGTCAAAACGTAGATCATCGTAACCAAAGTCCCACCAACCAAAGTTGTAAAACTTAGTATGCGCTTCGGTATCGCGAGCTTTAAGTTGGTTGTAGTACCAGATGTACTCAGGCTTATTATTTACACCCGCAAAATGCTTTATATTGTAAGCGAGTTTTAGACCAGGGAAATCACCAATACTTGATTGGTCGCAGAAGCTAGCACGTTTAGAATGCACAGGCATACAATAAAGAATAAAGTCACCAGTGTTTTTATAAAACTCTTTATTAAACATGTTAATAGAGGTGTAACTCTTAATTAAATCAAATGCTTCACCTAAAAATGCCATCTGAGTATTCCAGTAATCTGGTCCTTCAGCCCAAGCACCATCTTTTCCGCCCCAAGGTGGGTAATGAATAGCATAATACTCGAGCGAGTATTCTATATATTCACGTGCTTTAGGGTATTCATTATACAGTGCAATACAAGTTGGAATTACAGCAGAACTAATACTACGTACGCCATGACTGTTAAGTGGGTTAGCTAACAGATCCACCGTTACTTTAAGGTGATGCATAATCTCTTCTAAGCGTGTGATTAACGCTTGTTTAACGGTTTCACGTTCTTGTTCTGTGAAATAAGCGTGTAGCCAATCGTAACCCCAAGCCATTGCGGCAATAACACGGAAAGCCGCTTCATCGTTGTAACCACGAGAAGTAACGCCTTCTGGATCGTAAGAGGCTAACTCTAATGTCCATGCTTTTGCTTTAGCAATGATGGTTGCATCATCAAGGATGACACCTGCAATGGATAAATTACGTGTGGCATTAAATGCTTCTTGGCAACTTACATACATTTGTCGCCAATAAGGGCGCCATAACGAGGCTTTACCAACTGTTTCTTCAGGATATGGTTTAGGCTCGGAATAAGGTATTGTCTCTATGAACTTATTAGTTGAATTGTTCATAAAGGCGTCAAATTTACAGTAGCTAGGATCGGTCTTAAGCTTTGCTCTAAATGCGGCAATATCTTTGCTCTGAACAAGTAGGCGAGGGTGCTCTGTGCTTAAGTTATCAAGAAATGAAAGATCAGTATCAACTTCTTGGACTTTAATAGGCATGCAATCAACAAGATTACCAGCAGACTTGTCGTTTTCTAATTTGATCGCTTTAATCGCGTCAAAAGACTTGTCAGTAGACATTTAAAACCTCTAATTATAGCGTTAATAAATTTAGGTGTTGCTAAAGAAATTGTTCTCATCATTACAGTAAAATTGAGGGTTTCTATAGCATTTGAATAGAACGCACGTAAACGTAAACAGATTACTGAACGACTACATTGCTCAGCATGAAGTTAGAAGTAATAAATACCTTTAACCTAACGTCAATTGGTGCGGTTAAGAGCTTAAAATAAACTCTATATTATTGATGAATTTTATATCATTTGTATTACTAAAATACAATATGGCGTAGGGCAATTTGACATAGAATTGATAATTAACTCGCTAGTTTGTGAGCAAAGTCAATTATGTAAATAACGATAAATGGGCATGGACTAATCAGTTTGTTTATTTGCCTCTATTAAGGATGTTAACTAAAATGACAAAGAGCATAAATGACCTTATGCTCTTTGATATTATCGAAAGTAATTAACTCTAGGTTTATCGTGTTAAAGATTAGACAACCTTAGATGCCTAACGCTTGACCACCACCAATTTGTAGAGTCTCAGCAGTAATAAATGAAGCATCTTTACTAACAAGGAAAGAAATAACAGAAGCTACTTCTTCGGGTTGACCTAGACGACCTAACATTATGCTATCAGCCCAAGATGCAAAAACTTCTGGTTTTGTTGATTTGATTTGTGCGTGGAAAGGCGTGTCAATTGTACCTGGAGAAACTGCGTTTACACGGATTTTTGCAGGAGCAAGTTCTTTCGCTAGCGCTCGAGTTAGTGTGTGAACTGCAGCTTTAGATGTACCATAGATACCCGCACCTGGTCCGCCCGCATTCCAAGCTGCATTTGATGTAAAGTTGATAATTGACGCATTGTCAGACTTTTTCAAATAAGGAATAGCAGCACGGGAAACAAAGAACGCGCTATCAAGATTGAGTGCCATAACGAAACGGAAAAATTCGGTTGTCATTTCTTCGATAGAGCTACGACCACCTAAACCACCTGCATTGTTTACCACAACGTCGATGTGACCATATTTTTCACCAATAGCCGTAATATTTTCAGTTACTGCTTTATCATCCGTTACGTCAAAACCGTAATATTCTGCTTCAATACCTGCTTCTTTTAACTCTGCTACACGGGCAGCGCCTTTGTCATCTTCAATTCCGTTAAGTACAACGGCGTAACCATCTTTACCAAGACGCAAAGCAACTTGAAAGCCAATACCACCTGTTGCACCAGAAATAAACGCTACTTTTTTAGACATATTGATGTTCTCCTTGATTGATGTTTCAGCCAACCAAAACTCTAACAACCACTAGTTGTGTTCTGGTTAAAAATTTTGGTCGATGGTTTATTAAATAAATACTACATATTATTGTATGACAAATAAATTAATTTACAAATAAATTTTGGCGAGATTTATAAAAATGTGTGAGAAAACACTATTTTCGTTGATTTTTTAAACCATGACTTTTCAGTAAACTGATCAAGAAATGCATGTTCATACGAACTAGTTGGTTTGAGCAGAAATGCAAACGCCACATTGAACACTCAGTGCTGATGTGGCGTTTAGAGGTTAACTTTCTCTTAATTCTCGGCGCAGTATTTTTCCTACGTTAGTCTTTGGCAATTCATCTCTGAATTCGATAATTTTAGGAATTTTATAACCAGTCAAATGTTGCCTACAGTGCTTTTTGATGTCATCAATGGTGACATGTCCATTAGCAACAACGAAAAGTTTCACTCTTTCCCCTGCAATATCATCGTTAATACCGATAGCCGCAGCCTCAACAATTTTAGGATGCAACGTGGCTACTTCTTCAATCTCAGTAGGAAATACGTTGAATCCTGAGACAAGTATCATGTCTTTTTTTCTATCTTCAATAAAAAAGAAACCGTGTTCATCCATTCTGCCAATATCACCTGAACTTATCCATCCATCGGCTTTCATTACTTCGTTACTTTCAAGTTCCTGTTGCCAATAACCTTTCATTACTTGCGCGCCACGAATTTGGATTTCGCCAATTTCACCGGTAGCTAAAGCGTTACCCTCGGGATCAACCACACGTAATTCTGTGCTCGGTAAAGGAACACCAATAGATGGAACAAAAGATTGCTGAGTATGCACGCCACCCGCTACTACAGGGGAACATTCTGTTAAACCATATCCTTCGATTATTGGCATTCCAGTGATTTTTTGCCATTCATCCGCAACATGTTTTTGCGTCGCCATACCGCCAGCAATAGTAAAGTTAGCACTACTAAAGTCTAAAGAGCGAAAACCAGCGTGATTATTTAAACCGTTAAATAAGGTATTCAAACCAAACATCATAGTAAATGGATAATTCTTTAAGTCGGTGACGAAACTATCCAGATCTCTAGGGTTAGTAATCAGTAAATTGGTACCGCCAAAATACATAATGAGCATCATACTTACGGAGTTAGCGAAAATATGATAGAGCGGGAGAGGGGTAACGGCGTGTTCATTTTCCCCTAATGTTCTGGGTAAAAAGTGGCCATTGACTTGCAACACATTAGCAATAATATTTCTATGTGTCAGCATAGCCCCTTTGGCTAAACCAGTTGTTCCACCAGTGTATTGTAAATAAGCAAGATCACTATTTTTTATTTCAGGTGGCGTAAACGATAGATTTTTTCCTTGTGTTAAGGCTCGCTTGAATGAGATAGCGCCAGGTAAATTGTATTTTGGCACCATTTTTTTCACATACTTGACTGCAAAATTCACTAGTGTTCGTTTGTATGGAGCCAGTTCGTCGCCGATGCGCGTCAAGATGACATGTTCTAGGCTTGTTTTGCTGATAACTTTTTGCAAGTTGTTACCAAAGTTGGTTACTGCAACTATTGCTTTTGCACCTGAATCTCTCAATTGATGTTGAAGTTCTCGGGGTGTATAGAGCGGATTAACATTAACAACCACTAATCCAGCTTTAAGTGCACCTAAAATAGCGATGGGATATTGCAATAAATTGGGCATCATTAAAGCAATACGCTCACCTTTTTTCATTTTTAGAGTGACTTGCAAATACGCAGCAAAGGCGGTGGCTTTATCGTCTAAATCTTGATAACTAAGAGAATGTCCCATATTTACGAACGCAGCTTTGTCTGCATTTTTTGCGAAAGTAGCTTCAAACATTTCGGTGATATTTTGGTATTTATCGCAATCAATCGTTTCTGGAACGTCATTAGGGTAACTAGCAAGCCAAGGCTTGTTTATGCTTTGCGGTAAGGTGTTATTTAAGTGTTGAGATAGGCTTTGTGGATGCATCTTATGTTTTCCAAAACTGTGTACCAGCTAAGACTAACGCATTAGAAAATCAAACAATAGAGTAATTACACGCGATTGAACGTTTTTTATACATTTACGAGCCGTTATCGAAATATTTAGCTTAACGTTCTACAGAATTACCGCACATTTGGATGGGTATTATACTAAAGGAGTATAGATTAAACGCGAAGTTCACGTTAAATATAACCATGTAAAAAGTAGGCTTAATGCAAAGGAATCTAAAGAGGGTTGTATTATGGAATTGAAGCAAGACCCAAGATGCTATACGGATGTATGCGTAAATGGACTTTGGTACCATTATGATCACTGTGGTACAAAAGCATATATTTTAAGAGGTGGAGCGTCACCGGAAGTGTTACTAGAACGAGAACCGAAAACAGAAGATGAGCTGGTGTCCTTAATACAGGGTTTGAGTGATAACTTTTAGTTATCTGCTTTAGTGAATTGGTGATATGACGAAACCGAGCTTAGGCTCGGTTTTTTATATATGATAAAATAAGAATTGATCATTTATATGAAAACAAAAATAATTAATGGTAGCTTAATAATTTCAGCAATTTTAAGTATGTAAATTGCGTGATATGGTAAAAAAATGAAGCAAAGTGAGATATTACAAGGTCGGCTAAATACCGAATTTAAAACAGTTTCCGCGATGGTAGAAAATTATTGTCGCCGTGTTCATTTGACCAAACAAGGTCTATGTGAGGATTGTCATCAATTACTTATGTATGCCGAAACTAAACTAGACCGTTGTCCATATGGACAAGAAAAACCTACATGCAATAAATGTCCTATTCATTGCTACAAACCTGAACCCAAAGAACAGATGCGAATCATTATGCGCTACTCAGGACCACAAATGCTTTTATCTCATCCATTATTAGCATTGCGCCATCTATTTTACGAAAAGCGCAAAGTACCAACTACTGTACCTGTTAATGCTTCTAATCGTTTTAAACGGCTTAAAATGAAGCATTAAATTCAACTTATTGCTATTTGATGTATTGTAAATACTAATATAAATCAAATAGTAAAAAAGAGTATTTTCGCAATAGTTAATTGAAAAAAGTAGGTTTATACCTCAGTGTCTTGACTATCCGCTAGCGCAATTAAGGAAAAACTTATAGCATTAGCTTGAAACATTGCTGCAAATCAAATGTTTTAGATAAATTGCTGTATAACAGGGAATAGCACGGACAAATTAATTAAAAAGAGAATCTTAATGGAATCAGTAGCAATACTAGTGGATGTTCAAAATATTTATTATACGACCAGAGATCGTTTTAATAGTCATTTTGATTACAATGCTTTTTGGCGAAAGGCTACCTTAAATCGACAAGTCATCGCTGCAAATGCTTATGCAATTGCTAGCAATAATCCAAAGCAGCGTCAATTCCACCATATCCTACGAGGTATAGGTTTTGATGTGAAGTTAAAGCCGTTTATTCAAAGAATGGACGGTTCAGCAAAAGGGGACTGGGATGTCGGTATCACACTGGACGCGATAGAATTGGCTATGCAGGCTGATGTGGTAATTATTCTGTCTGGTGATGGTGACTTTGATTTGCTTGCTCAGAGAATTACTAATAAATATCAAAAACAAGTGGAAGTCTATGGTGTCAAAGACTTAACTGCCCAATCATTAATCGAATCATCGAGCCGTTTTATTGAAATTGACCAAAATTTATTGATTAAATAAAGGACAAAAAGGATCTATTCATGATCCTTTTCTCTGTCTACTTCAGTTTGCTCTAGTGCTGCACGCTCAGCTTTAGATACATACTTCTCTTTATTACTTTTATGTAATTTCGCATTTTTCTTTTTCTGTTTTTTTAAGAAAGTTTGATTAATTTTCTTTTTACGATTCAAGATAGTATTTCCATAATTGGTTGTTATTCTGTTTTAATTATTTGATTAAAAACAGTATAAAGTGCTTTGCTTTGAGCGTCTATATGTTCCGACTACATAGGTTAAGCTTATCTGCTGGCAACGCTAATGCAACTAAATGATTTTTACGATTGGATACTGTCTACTAGCGCATAAACATCTTAATGATTCAAATTGGTACATCGCTCATATTATTGGTATATTAAATATAAAGAGTGTCGAATATCATAATTATAAATAGCTTAATTATATTTTAAGCTCACAACTAGTATAACAATATTTATTAGGGTAGCAGTGCTAATGCGTTTTATTTACTTAGCCCCATTGGCTTTTTCAGGTTTTGTATATGCAAATGAAGATTCGCTAGATATCCCTAGCTTGGATCTTGAGTCCCTTATGGCTACTGACGTTCAGGTCACTGCGGCTATGAAAAGGCTTCAATCAACATCAGAAACAGCGGCATCAATATATGTATTGTCGAATGATGAGTTGGTTAAATCGGGTGTCACATCTATTCCTCAAGCATTGACTATGGTTCCGGGCATACAAGTTCGAAAAATAGACAATAACGTTTGGGCGATCACCGCACGCGCCACAGCAGGCAGATATTCCAGTAAATTGTTGGTTATGGTAGACGGGCAAAGTGTACATAACCCAGGCTTTGCCGGTGTAGATTGGGAAAGCATCAATGTTCCAATATTTGATATTGAACGAATTGAGGTGGTACGAGGCCAATCGGGTTTGTTGTGGGGCAGCAATGCTACCAGTGGCGTAGTTAATATCATCACTAAACATTCTGAAGATACACGCGGTAGTAAAGTTCAACTAGAGATGGGTTCTCAATTGGAACATCAGGTCGTAGGACGATTTGGTTCCGACTTGGGTGACAAAGGCTCATTTCGAGTGTATGCGTCGGATCGAGAATCTGATAGTTCGTCAAGGTTACGTAGTCGACGATCTGACAACAACGTAAACCCGAGTGATTATGGCAATACCAGTTCTTTTGGTTTAAGAACGGATCTAATAGTCAGTGATGATGTTTCATTTATATTTCAAGGTGATTATACAAGGGTAAATAACGGCCAAACAGTGTCACTTGCCAACCTTCAAACTAACGAAGGTGAAATATTTGAATCGAAGTACCAGCGTAATGATGTCAAGTTGATGAGTCGTCTTGAACATAGAATGAGCGATTTGTCGAATCAAATGCTTCAGCTCAGTTATAGCGGATTAAACAGTGAATCGGCTTATAACGATGAAAATTTTGATGTTGTTGAACTTGAATATCAGATGAACACTTTACTGAGTAATGTACGTTTTGATTGGGGATTAAATTACCAATACAGTAAAATTAGTAGTAATGATGACGACAAATTTTATGTGACATATGCAGACGATTTTAATAGCACAGAGACATACGGAGCCTTTGTACAAGCTCAGTTTGAACTTATTCCAGAACAACTTAACTTCTCTATAGGTAACCGCTCAGAATATAACGACTTTACTGGTTGGGAACATCAACCGATCGCTCGTTTGACTTGGTTACCCGATAAGCATCATGTCTTTTGGTCTTCTGTTTCTCAGGGGGTGAGAATTCCTTCATTGGTTGAGTTTAGTGGGGAAACAAGACTGACAGGTAAGCGAGTTGGTGATGTGGTTTCTAGTTACACCGACGTTACACTTTCTGACTCTGTTGCTAATATTCATTTACCTTTTTATCTGTATGGTAGCCAAGATATAGAAGCTGAAACCACTTTATCCAGTGAAATTGGTTATCGTTATTTACAGTCTAAATGGAATATTGACCTTTCTTTTTTCCACAATCAGTCAGACAATGTCTTAGCACTTGATTTTGATGAAAATGCTGTCGATAGTAGCGCACTTATCGCTGCTTATGGTCAGGCAATGTTAACCAATGATTTTAGTACATTAATGGCATTATTAAGTCAGACATCACTGAATTATACATTTGTATCAAATGCTAAGTTAAAATCTTATGGTTCCGAAATCGTGTTTGGTTGGCAACCTATTGATAGATTTAAAGCTGAAATTGGTTATAGTTTTACTTCGATAGAATATGACTTAGACGATGGCTATGAAGCTGCGATTGGTTCTGACGCGTATTTGTCTCAGCTGTTTTTAAAGTCTTCGTTTGCATTAACTCCTGATCACTACCTATTTGCACTTTATCGCTACGAAGAAGGTGATGCTTATCAAACTAATGATTTTGGTGTGTTAGATATAAGTTGGTCATGGATGCTTGACCCGAATTGGATGTTTTCTCTTACTGGTAACAATTTGCTTGCTGGTGATCATTTGGAATACGCTAATACCAATGAGGCATTTACAGTCCCTACTTACATAGAGCAATCTATTGCTGCACGTATTTCTGTTAGTTTTTGATGTAATAGGATGAGTAACATATTGAAATCGATTCGCCTAATACTCTTGATTGTCATTTTCATGTCACCGACGTTGTCGATGGCTAATGACCGAGAATATGCAGTGAAATCCGGCTTTATTTATAATTTTGCTCGCTACAGTGAAGGAGACTGGTTTAATCCTAATACTGCTCAGCGTTATGTTATTTGTAGTTTTGATCCTCAGTTTGTCTTAATTGCAGCAAAAACGTTAGTGTCCCAGAAAGTTAAAAATCGCTTGGTCGAAGTACAGCTCGTTTCGCAAGATGGAATCTCTAGTAGTCACTGTAATACATTTTTCTTTAGTAATCAGAATAGCTACATGCTGAGTGAGGTGCTGGCTAATCCTAACTTTTCCAAAACGATGTTAATTGGTGAGAGCAAAGATTTTGTTAAGTCTGGCGGACATATCAATTTCTTTATTACTGGTGGTAAAGTTCGTTTTGAGGTGGATTCATATGCCCTTAATAAAGCTGATATAAAAATGAGCTCTAAAGTTTTGCGATTGGGTCGAGTTATTAAGGGGAATAAACGTGATTAATTTTATCCCTAAACTGCGTTCGCTGGAAATAAAAGTAATCGCGTTCTTTATGGTTATAGCCTTGTTTGCTGTATTGACGTCAGCCTTGACCATTATTAATTATGAAAAAAATAACTCGGAAGCGAAAGAACTGCATCGTTTAGAGTCCATCGCAGAGATATTGGCTCCCGCTCTAACTGCATCAGTAATATTTGAAGATGAATATTCTGCAAATGAATTATTACTTCCGTTAATGTCTGATCATACTATTGTGGATGTCAATGTTACGGCAACGACAGGTCAGTCGTTTATCAGTATTACCTCGCCTCATGTTGATTCTAATATACAGAATGAGCGTTTTATTGTGGTAAATAAAGCGCTCATTTTAGATGCTACCGACTATGGTCAACTTGTTATTCGAGCCAATGATCTTTCGATTAGACAGCACGTTAATGTTTACTCTTTGTTTATTGCGTTCATTGGTGCCATCACGTTGACGATTAGCCTAGTATTAGCGATATTTTTTAGTCGCTACATTGTTAAGCCCATTGCTAGTTTAGGGCAGTTAGCTAACCAAGTAACTAAAAGTAATAATTATTCTTTGCGTGCGGTAAAAACCACTAATGATGAATTAGGCGCGTTAACTGATTACTTTAATTTAATGCTGCAAAATATTGAATATCGAGATAAAACACTTGAATCAGAAGTAAAACAGAGAACGACTGAATTAAAAGATGCCAATGATCTTCTTCACAGGCAGGCTTATTTTGATAGCTTGTCAAATCTACCTAATCGACGTTATTTGAACGAGTCATTGCAACAATATGTTATCTCGTATAATTCTGGCGAAATAGAGGGTTTTACAATCTTGTTCTTAGATTTGGATGGCTTCAAAGAAGTTAATGATACGTTAGGCCACGATCAAGGTGATAAACTCTTAGTATCGGTTGCGAATAGGTTACAGCAAGTAATTGATTCATCTGACCTTGTTGCACGATTAGGTGGAGATGAATTTACCGTACTTATGCCTAATACTATTGATAAAGAACTAATCACACAAACAGCTAATGCTATCCATCACACGCTAAGTGACCCATTTTGTATTAATGGCGAAGATGTCGTAGTCACCGTAAGTATTGGAATCGCTATTTGTCCTGTTAACGGTACAAATGTTGAAACTATACTCAAATGTGCAGATCTTGCGATGTATGAAGCAAAGAGTATTGGTAGAAATTGTTTTAGTTACTTTGATTCTGTCATGATGAACAAATTAATTGACAAAAGACGAGCGGTTGCCGACTTAAAAATAGCGTTAGAGCAAGACCAATTTGAACTCTATTTTCAAACCATAGTTGATCTACAAACTGGTGAAGTAGACAAAGTTGAGGCGCTTATTCGTTGGAATCATCCCGTAAAAGGATTAGTATTTCCTGATGATTTTATTCCGTTAGCTGAAGAGTTTGGCATTATTACCGATATTGGTGAATGGGTAGTTAAAAACGCGACACGTCATCTGCCTATCTTATTTAACCTTTTTCAGCGCCCAATCAAAATCAATATTAATGTCTCTCCAGCCCAATTTAAAGGGGATTTTAAATGGATAGATTCATGGTTACGTGACTGTGAAAAAAGTCAGTTGGATACAAAGTTGATCTGTTTTGAAATTACCGAGAATCTACTTATGACCAGTGATGAAGTGGTGAGAGAACGTTTGAATCAACTTAAAATGCTAGGGGTTGATATTGCCATAGACGATTTTGGAGTAGGGCATTCTTCTCTCTCTTATTTACAAAAAATCAATGTAGAAATATTGAAGATTGATCGCTCGTTTGTGCAAAACCTTTGCTCTGATATGAATAGCCAAGCACTCTGTAAAGCGATGATTAATATGGCGGAAGAGTTAGGTATAAAAGTGGTTGCTGAAGGAATCGAGATACAACAGCATGCAGATATGCTCGCGTCTTACGGCTGTCGTTATGGTCAAGGATATTACTATACCAAACCAGTACCAGTAGAGGAGTTAATCAAGTATCAATAACAGTGCATTTTAATGTGTTTAATCATATTCAACTAGCAGTGCATTACCTTTCATCAAAAAAATCTTTATTTCGTATATATTTACTCATCAAGTGATAAGAAAATGGTCGCACAATCCAACTGATTATCGAGCGACTTAATCGGATTAGTGATGGCGTATTTTCATATATTCTACCATTATATAACCACAGCATTTTACCTACGTGCCAATATATAATTGGTATGGGTGGCATAAAAGTAACCATATCAATATCACAGCATACCCTATAGGTTTTATGTGCCAAGTTATAACGAGTTTTAAAATGCCAACTTCCTACTGCTGGTTGTCCGAATGTCACGACTCGTTTTACCGATTTCGGGTGTTTCATTTCAATATAGTCGGCAAATACACAACCAATCGCTCCTCCTGAAGAGTGTCCAGTAAATGAGACTCTTTTACCGTCCTTGATAAGCGGCTCAAGGATCTGTTCTAAACGTTCCCATACGGTTAATCCGAGACTATCTTGTTTATGTGCTGGTACACTTTCTTGTGTCATTAGATGATAGAAGCCACTGTGGATAGAGTAATTCAGTTGGTATTTTCGGCAACTTTTTAACCAAAAAGCGAGATTGACTAACCAATCAAACAGACTATGAGAGCCTTTGATAACCACCACTACTTCTTCGTTCTTTTTACTCCACAAAATACGGATCAATATTTTGCCATGTTTGTTTTTTATAACTCGCTGACCGGTAGGATCAAAGCCGTAATTAGTTTGTTTGAAAACTCGTGGATAAGCGAGCTTACACAAAACGGCATAGCGTTCGTATTGGTAGCGCTTCAGTTTTTTCACTCTAAAGTAACTCTTATTTAACAATGTATTTGGCTAGAAAAGACTAAAGATGCCAGATCAATATGAAATAAAAGTTACGAGAATAGAATAATCGCTAATGTTGCCATTCTAAGATGGCATACAGCTGGATGTATTTACGTACGAGTTGTTGATCTTGCGAACGAACAAGTGGATGACCAAACCGCAAATAGCAAGGACGGATATGAAAACGGCAATCGAGCTCATTAACTAGTTTTGAATCGCTTTTATATAAAGTGATTCCTTGGGCGATATATTCTGAAAAATCATCAGGTATTTCCCCCATCCACCAGTCGATAAGCTCTCTACTTTTTTTACTCCGTGATATCCAGTGGTCGCCTAGCAAGACTAAAAGGTCATTTGGTTGAATGGCAAAACCATATTCCGCTTGCCATTCACTGATATCGGACAAAAGGTGTTCTTTGCATATACTACTCGCACTAGCAAGGTGGTGCGTTAACACCCAAACGGTACCTTCACTAGACGCTATTCTATAATGATGCGGATGGTCAGAATTACGCATAGTATCAATAGGTTCAAATTGACTGGGTAAATTGAACGTTTCTAACGTGCTTGCCAGTCGTCTGGCAAAAGCTCGGCCTAAATGATGTTCACTCATTCCTCTATTGTGAACGGTAGGGTAATGCTGTTCACATAGCTTTAAACAATCGTTTTGAAAATCATGGATAGCACGTATAACCAGATCCTTTTGCAATTTGATACTCCACAGCAGTCGGTAATTTAGGTAGAACATTATTAATTAGATTATAATACTGTGTTTACGCTGAATTACTATAGAAAGTTAGCGACAGAAATTTGATTATAGAAAGCTGATTTTTAACATAAAAGAGAAAGTTAAATGAATGAAATATCTTTTACCGATAAGCAGAAGCAAGAAATTGTATTCGCTTTACAAAAATACTTCGAAGATGAATTAGATTTTGAATTGGAACAGTTTGATGCAGATTTCTTATTAGATTTCATCGCTAGTAAAATAGGGCCTGCATTTTATAACCAAGGTGTCCGAGATGCACAGAAAATACTGGATACTAAGTTACTAGACATTAATGACGAACTGTATCAAATAGAAAAAGAGAGTGATTTCTAAATGAAAATTCACTCTCTTTTATTCCGCAACATTTACTCTAAAATTGGATATGTTAAACCGATATTTGTAGCCCGATTTTGCTGCTGTACGGTTTAACAGCAGTCACCGATTCAGATACCATAGGTTGATATAAATGTATCGGTTTATGTCAAATATCTAGCGTTACGCTGTTTCTAGTGTTTGTTGCTGTTGTTGTTCCGCCACAACATTAAACCTTTCGCCATATATTGAGCGTAGTGTTTTCATTACTTCCATTCTTGATACTACACCTACCAATATTCCGTCGCTCAACACGGGTAGCGTTTGCGGTTTATTGATTTTCATACTTTTAGCTCTTTCTTCTACAGACAATGATGCAAATTGAGTGGCAATACCCATACCTGTCGTTGGGTAGAGTTGTTCTTTATCAATACACAAGAATTCAACTAAATTAACTAGCGATTCATTGTGGTTAACCGCAACAACATCACGAGTCATTAAATCAACCACTTTTTGTCCTTTAGAAGGAAGGTAGTCTTGACACCATAGATCAACCATCGCATCGTGTACTGAGAAAAAACCTACAAGATTACCTTGTACATTCACTACTGGCGCGCCTTGAATATTTCTATCTGTCAGTGCATCGATAGCTAATTCAATTGGCATATCAGCTTGGAGTGAATAGAAGTCTTTATTCATAATATCGTTTGCAGTTAGATTAGTGTTCATAGCGAGTTCCTTGAGTGATGTTGTTAGAGTAGTTGTTTTAATTGATAATGTTTGTGCTTGTTTCAGTTCTGGACGAACATAAATTGTCCAGTTAGATAGTCCGACCAGTACCGAACCACCTACGATGTTGCCAAGGGTTACCGGAATTAGGTTAGCGGTTAAAAAGTTAGAGAAGGTAAGGTCAGAGTACTGGCTAGCAGATACGCCAACTTCTAACCAAAACGATTCAGGAGCAGTTGCGTGAATCATTATTCCAAGAGGAACCATAAACATGTTTGCGACGCAGTGTTCAAAACCGCTACTTACGAACATCGCAACAGGTAGCATAACCATTAACGCTTTGCCGATTGCACTTTGGGTACTGAATGTTAACCAAATAGCTAAGCAAACAAGTAGGTTACATAATATTCCTAAAGAGAATGCTTGGACTGGAGTGTGATGAAGTTTGTGTTGAGCAATGTTTAACGCGTTAAGTCCCCATTGACCATGTCCTGATTGGTATAGACCGGCAGCCAACACTAATGTTAGAAGTAATAGTGCACCAACAAAATTACCCGCATATACTTTGCCCCATATTAAGACCATACGTTTGAAGCTAATTTGACGGTTAGCCCAAGCAATACTTGAAAGAACAGAACTAGTAAATAATTCTCCACCCATTAAAACAATTAGGATTAGCCCCATGCTAAAGGCTAAACCACCGGCAAAACGGCTTATTCCCCAACTGCTTGATGAGCTACCAGTCGTGACTGTTATATAGAAAAGAAAAGCTAAACCAATAAACAAACCAGCCATAATCGCTAGGCTTACTGTCATACTGGTACTTTTTTTTGTTTTACTTAATGCAAACAGTTCAGCCTGCTGCATCATCTCTTTGGGAGAGAACAACTGTTTTAACTCCGTTGCATCATTCGAAGAATTCATTTCTTGCTCCTTGTTATAATTTGCATATATCGCCTCTTGCTAGATAAAGAAAGTTTTAGTTCTAAAGGTAATGGGTTTGTTTTAATTAAGAATAATGCGCTGCGGTACTATGTGTAAAATTGATAATATATATAAATCACATCAGATTTACTGATATAATAATTTTCAACCAACAGCATTAAAAATACGTTCTACATATATAAGGTTGATTCGATGCGATATTCACTAAAACAGCTTGCTGTTTTTGAAGCGGTGGCTCAAACCGCCAGCGTAAGCCAAGCTGCTGATAAATTGGCTCTAACCCAATCAGCAACAAGTATGTCTCTGGCTCAGTTAGAAAAAATGTTGGGACGACCGCTATTTGAAAGGCAAGGTAAGAGAATGGCGTTAACTCACTGGGGAATGTGGTTACGTCCTAAAGCAAAAAAACTATTACAAGATGCACAACAAATAGAATTAGGGTTCACCGAGCAACATTTAATTAGTGGTGAAATTGGTTTATGTGCCAGTCAAACACCTGCAGAACATTTGATTCCTGACCTTATCAGTACAATTGATAATGACTTTCCAGAAATCAGAATCAACTTATCAGTAAAAAGTACTGATGGGGTGATTGAAAATGTGCTCAACTATAAATATGAACTAGGTATTATCGAGGGGCGTTGTGATGATAGCCGTATTCACCAAGAAACATGGTGCCGAGACCACCTCACTGTAGTTGTGTCTTCTCATCACCCTTTTGCTAAGCGAGAAACCGTCAGCTTGGCACAATTAGAGCAAGCGAAGTGGGTATTAAGAGAAATAGGCTCTGGCACACGAGAGATCTTTGATAATTCTATTCATCACTTGATTGCTGATTTAGATGTGTGGCGAGAATATGAACATGTACCTGTATTGCGCAGTATGGTAGCGAATGGACCATATGTTACCTGCTTACCGTATTTAGACGTAGAAAAATACATAGAAAATGGACAACTAGTCGCGCTCAACGTACCCGAGTTAAAGATGGAACGAACCTTATCGTTTATTTGGCGAGCAGACATGGCAGAAAATCCGCTTGCAACTTGTATAAAACGTGAAGGTTTGAGGATGATGAAGGGAAGGCCTACCGTATTGTAGTTAAACTTGGCGTTGTCAAGTTACTGTTTTTGTTGCGCATACGTTTACGTCACACTTTTAATGAGATAAGTGAAAAATCGATCCTGATTTAGTGATGAAGATCTCATTTATAATGATTTCGTTACATTAATATCCGCTGTATAAAATCAATATATAAATTTTGCGGAACCATTCAATGAGTACACTATTAGCTATTGCGATCACAACCGGCATTCTTTCTGGTATTTGGGGCTGGTTGTCTGTCACTATCGGGCTGTTAACTTGGGTTGGATTTTTAGGCTGCACTAGTTTTTTTGCTTCACCGATTGACGGGATTAAAGGATTATATATGAGCTTATTGACCAATTTGAGTGGTGTGTTTTGGGCGATGGTTGCCATTCATGGCTCTGAATATATATCTATCGACGTTATGAGTTATGTTGTCGCAGGTTTAATCGCATTTATTATGTGTATACAGGCTAAACAAGTATTACTTAACTATATTCCCGGTACGTTTATTGGGTCGTGCGCAACTTTTGCCACAGATGGAAACTGGCAACTAGTTGTACCATCTATTGTTATTGGCGCTATTTTTGGTTATTTAATGAAAGCTTCAGGTTTACAATTGAGCCAACGCTTAAATAAAAATCATCGATCAATAATGTCCTTAACTCCTACAAGTTCTAATCAAGTAAAAACTGAATTATAAGATTTATTGATAGTTGTTGTACGATCAATATTTTCTAGTTTTAATCATCAAATTTTAGGCATTTCCATTCGCCATCATGATGACGCGTTTAAGTATCTGCTTTATCAGTTTCGGAATACATGTAGAGCCTTTTTCCTCACACTGGGAAACGATGGCGAGTGCCACATCAGGCTTTGCATGTTTTTTAAGTACTCTAGCGATGACTTTTTTAGCAGGAATTGGCTGATCATAAGGAATTTTCAACATATCTTTAAAAAATAGTTCAAAGCCATTCACGTATAAATAATGCTCTATGTCTTTGTTTGGCAATTCGGTTAACCTATGCCTTTCTAAGTCCACACCGAGTAAGCTTTTTACTGCTGTCGCATATTTTTTTCCCGCGGCATCACCATCGGTCACTACGTGCCAGTCAATTTCATAGGCTTTTGCGACTTTAATGAGAGACTTAAGACCTGATTGTGCAAACTCAATAATTTGTACACCTTCTGCTGCAAGATTATAGCCACACAGCTTGGCTAACTCGTTAAATAACCATACTTCCGTTTCTCCTTCTACTAATAACCAGCATCGAGCATACAATGCATTCGAACGATGAAATCGAATATGAAAACTAATACGCCGAAGTTCGTCTTTACTGAGTAAATGGGGCGAAACAAATTTTGCTTCGGTTTTGTCCGATTTTCTTATTAAACGCCGAATCGAATGAATAGGTACAGCGGCTAAAAGCTCTGCGCTATTGGTGGTTAGTACTTTTTGTATTGGTATTAATTGTAGCAATCCCCATGCTCTGGATAGATGAGTAGGGTGTAAACGACTTTCAGGATCTTCTATAATTAAAATTGGTCTTGCATATCGACGTAATTGATGTGGCCCTTTTGCTCTAAGATAAGTATTGAGCAGTACTAAGATTAACAGCCGAGTTTGAGAATCTTTGGTATTCTCTATCACTTGCATAAGGTTGTTATTCCCGGCTGACGAGGCAGAAAACAATAAACTTTCACGTTTTACTTTAGGGTTAAGCGTGGTTTTATTGCTGAATGAAAAATAATGCTCAATTAGATTCTCCATCGATCTTAGGCTACTTTTCATTTCTCCTTTATTGACGTGACCGGGCATGGAAAGTAAACGACGACAGGTGTTCTCTAATCGTTGTTCTGTTTTTGAATTCGAAAATTTTTCTAAAGTATTGGTATGATTCTTTGTAAAACGTCGTGAGTCTCGAATATGGATTACGGGATGTAAACTTACCAATTCTTTAGCCAATTTTTCTGGGTCATGTAAACCAAACACTTTGCCTTCTAAATTGAGGAAAGCGTAGCTCGTGTAAATCTTATGCGTTTCACGCGTAGCACTGACCCGATAAATGATTTTTTTGTAGCCAGATGGCGAATCTAACCAAATAGGCTTGAGTTTTCTGTAACGGCCAGATCGTTCTTCGTTATGGGACGTGGTGACAAAAGTGATAATAATCTGCAGATGCTGAGTTTGAGGCTGAGCAATGGCATAATTAACATGGAAGTCTTTCTTTGCAAATTGATACAAACTTGCATCGGATGGTAGTGCAACGGATAAAGCTTCTAGCAGTGAAGACTTTCCCCATGTATTTTCACCTATTAAAGTCGTCAAATCATCTAATGTGAGTGACAATCTTTGAATACCACGAAAACCTGAGATCTCAATACTTTGTATTTGCATATATGCTCCCTCGTCCATTTATTTTATATGAGAATAAATTTATGTGTGTGTTTTAACCGACAAAAAGTGACATAACAACCTGACCTGCAAGAATTAAAATCAAACGTTCGATTCAAATACTTCTATTTGTACTTTTGGTTATGGCGAGAGCAATAATTCATTACATTGTCATAAAAGAAGGTTTACCATTAATGGGTATGATAAAAAATCAAATGAACTATGACTAAAAACAATAAACCCGCTAAGTTAACCTTGGCACACATTAATGACACTCATTCGTATTTTGAGCCTCAGTCACTACAGCTTCAAATTAATATAGACGGACAATCCATTGCCCCATACGTTAGCAACGGTGGGTTTGCGCGTATAGCAACAAGAGCTAAACAAATTAAAGCCAAAGCGCTATCTGAAGGACGAGAATATCTGTTCTTTCATGCGGGGGATTGCTTTCAAGGTACACTCTATTTCTCTCTGTTTAAAGGAAAAGCCAATGCTGATCTATTGAATGCATTAGAAATTGATGCAATGGCATTAGGAAATCATGAACTGGACATGGGTAATGAACCTGTGGCCGAGCTATTACAACGAATTAATTTTCCGTTACTCGCTGGTAATTGGAATTTATCTGACGAGCGGCATGATAAAAGTCATCGCTTACAACAACAGACAAATCTATTGTCCTATTGTGCGCAAAAAAAAACGGCCAACTGGTTAGTCAAGCGAGTACAAGGTGAACCTATTGCGATATTTGGTGTATCGATGGACCAAATGGCAGATATTTCTAATCCAGATCCAGATACCTATTTTGAAAATACTTTTGAAACGGTACAAAAAACCATAGATGCAATTCGAACCGATGGTATTAATAAAATAATCTTATTGAGTCACCTCGGATTTGACACAGATAAACAACTGGCGCAAAGCGTTAATGGGTTAGGGATTATCATTGGTGGGCATTCTCATACTTTACAAGGTGATTTTAGCAATATTGGATTAAATGATGGTGGAGAATATGGTTTATGTATAAATAATACTCGCATTGTCCAGGCCGGTTTACATGCTCAGGCATTAGGGCACTGTGAAATAGATTTTGATGCTGATGGCAACGTGAGCCGCTTTGAAGGTAAAAACGAGTTGCTGTTTGGACGTCGTCTATGTATTGACGCAAGTTTATCAAAGGTTAACTCCGATACGTTACATCAAAAGGCCGGTGAATATTTAAATAACAACGTAAATGTTGTGGTTTGTAAACGAGACCACGCAGTACATAGTTTGTTACAGGATAAGTATATTCCAAAGGTGAGAGAACTACAGCAAACGATTGTAGGGCATGTGACCACGCATTTAAGACATATTAGGATTCCAGATCAAACGGGTGGTAGTCAGATTATGCCTCTAGTAACTGAGTCTTTTTACCATACCATACAACAAGCGGGTCATAACGTTGAGTTTGCCCTGCATAATGCCGGTGGTGTAAGAAGCTCAATTGCTCCGGGGCCTCTTTCAATTGCCGATATTGCCGGCAAACTACTGCCTTTTGTGGTACCAATCGGTTTGTATAAAATCAAAGGAAGACACTTAGCGTTAGCGTTAGAAGGAGCTATAAATAACGCGTTAAACAATGGTGTTTCTGGAACGGGGTCAGGAAGTTATCCATATACCTATAACCTTGATTTCAAATACTATTATGAAAATAAGTTAGGAGAAAGAATTCAGAGTTTAAAGATTTATCACAAAGAATTTGGCTGGCGCACGGTTGAGAATGACGTTTATTATTGTGGTACATCTTCTGCGTACACTATGAAAGGTAAAGAGGGCTATCACGCGCTAACACAAATGGAAGGAACTGGAATTGTTACTCAATACTCCATGGCAGATTGCTTTATTAGACTATTAACAGATCAACCAGATAGGCTAAATTGTTTAGACCAATGATTAAATAATTGAGTTTAAGTAAACAATAAAACAGTAAGGTAACATCGACTGGCATCCATTTTGCTTTATTTACTGTCAGCTGCTTTATTTGTGGATTAGAAGAACGTCGTTTTTTCATAAATGCTTTAGCGGAACAAATGTCGAAATCAACAACCTGTTTATTTTGACATTTGTTTAAGTGGCTGCCGTTTTAACCAAACCAATTTGCAGAGGGTGTTATTATGTGGAGTACTGATTTGATGGATACATTAATGATTGTTGGCTGGGTAGCTGCATGGTCCGTGTTGGTCTATTTTGTTCCTTTAACAGGTCTTTAATAGCAGAATTTAATTACTATTATTTATCTAAAACTGAAGTTATGTCATGTTTTACAATATCTTTCTTAAAGAGATTGTTTAACCGTTACACAGGTATCGTAATTAATAAGACTTTTTATGCATTTAAATTAGGTTTTATGCGAGATTATGTCATTATTAATGCATAATTAAATTTTAGCTTGATGATTATTTTTGACATTAGTTTTTTTAATTCGAATAACCAAATAATGTCATTTAAATATCGATAAATAACCGCTTAAACTTACCGTCATACTCATCGTAATTAAGATTAACCAAAGAGGCGATTATGACGCAAGTACTACACACGCAAACAATCATAGCAACACCCTCTACGGACAGAAGAAGTTATTCACTTAATATCAAAGGACTGATTACGCATTTAATCGATATTTTTTTTGTGAAAGAACCACTAGATAGAAGCTATTATACAACAGAGCTTTCTAGCCACATGCAAAAAGATCTAGGATTGATTAGATAATATTGACCTGACCATGCTTTGTTAAATAGCTAGATTGTTAACAACAAAGGCCAGTAATGATAAACGGCTACATAGAAGTAAACGAATGTAGCCGTTGTATTTAAAGTGAGCTTGCTAAAAACGAAATCCCAATTCAAATAGTTATTTTTTTCGGCAGAATTCAGCAATAACGAACATAGATTGTCCATTTGCTTTACCAGAAACTAAGCGAGGATCATCACCGAGGCTGATTCCACGGATAACCGTACCTTGTTTAATCACTTGATTTGTTCCTTTAACTGGAAGATCTTTAATAACTGTTACGTCGTCACCTTTCTTAAGTTCAACACCATTTACATCACGTGGCTTTTCATCGTCGTCATCCATGCCAATTTCAGCCCATTTAGCGATGTCTTCTTCAAGATACATCATTTCTAATAGGTCATTAGCCCAGTCTGTTGTATCCGATAATCTTTTTAGTTGACGCCATGCAGTAACTTGTACTGGTGGAACTTGGCTCCACATGCTGTCGTTTAAGCAACGCCAATGGTTCGCGTCAGCCGTATCTGGTTCGTCTATTTGGTTTTGACAGGTTTTACACAACATAATTGCGTGGTCAACGGTAACTTGTGAGTGTGGAGCAACGATATATGGCGTTAAAGTGGTAGTGGAGCCGCATAGTTCACATGCTGAATTACAGCGTTCGAGTAGAGTTGCTTCTGTAGACATAATGTAATTACCTAAGTAAATTTAAATTTTGCTGTATTATCCACTTTATCGCTTGTAATTAAAGTGGTTATTTAATTTTTAATGGATTGAAGTAGCAAAAGTATCACTATTGCAAAACGGTGTTTTATTAAATTATCTCATTCCTTTGACGTAGCTATCGCTAATAAACATATAGTAAATGAACGAAGACGCTAAATAGTAAATGAACGAAGACGCTAAATAGTACATTTAGGCGAGCCAGTACCTGACTCTGGTAGTGTATCTGCTTTATCTGATAAATCACTAATACGTGTGTCATGCGACGGGTGGGTAGACAAGAGTTCTGGTGGTTGACTGCCGCCCGACGCTAATGCCATATTTTTCCATAATTCGATACTCTGATAAGGGTCAAATCCCGCTTTCGCCATCAACTCAAGGCCAATAATATCGGCTTCAGACTCCTGAGTTCGACCATATGGCAGAATGACGCCATATTGAACGCCAAGACCAAGCGCTGTCATGGTGACTTGCTGATATTCAGAATTACTTAATGTTGCATTGGTTACTTGTAAACCAACGTTGGCAAGCTGAGATTGAGACATTCGTTCATTACTATGATCGGCCAAAACATGGGCAATTTCATGTCCTATGACGGTAGCGAGTTGGTCGGGAGTTTTAGCGACGTTTAACAGCCCAGTATAAACCCCTATTTTTCCACCTGGTAAAGCAAAGGCGTTCACCTGCTCGCTTTCAAATACCACGACTTCCCATTCAGAAAAGCTTTCTTGTGGATCTACGTACGGTAAAATAGAGTTGGTGACGCATTGCACGTAGTCGATAGTCTGTTGGTCAGTACTGATAGTTTGTTCTTGTTTCATTGATTCAAAAGACTCAGTGCCTAGGGTACTCATCTCCTGATCAGAAAACATGACCAGTTGATATCGGCCCGTGGGTGAAGAACTACAACTAATCAAGGACAAAGGTAGTAGGGTATAAAGTAATGCTTTTTGAATTTTAATCACGTATAACATCCTAGCGCTAAGGTGAATTTAGCCGGATAATAACAGCTCTCTATTTTTATTCACATATCATTTAAGGATTATTTATGTCTATATGGAAAAAGCCGATTTCATTAGATACTCTGAATAATAGTTCCAAAAACACATTGATTGAACATTTACAAATTCAATACACTGAAATAACTGACTGCTCTGTTTCCGCCACCATGCCTGTGTGCCATTTTACGCATCAACCACTGGGAATGTTGCACGGAGGTGCGTCTGTTGTGTTGGCTGAAACACTTGGTTCTGTAGCCGCAAACTTTAGTGTTAGCAATGAATATTTTTGTGTCGGATTGGATATTAATGCCAATCATGTCCGCTCAATGCGCAATGGAACGGTAACGGGGACAGCGACACCTGTTCATCTTGGTGTAAGTACTCAAGTTTGGCAGATTAACATAGTTGACCAACGAGATAGATTAGTGTGTACCAGTCGGCTCACAATTTCGGTGATGAAACATAAAAGAGAACGTAATGTTAATTGAATTCTCACTAGGCAAAATTGTCGCTAATCAATACGAAATATCTATTCGTTTGAATGGTGAACATAGTGTGTCCATGCAGGCTCAAGTGGAAGCCATTCAGTTGCTTGGCCGAGGAGCGAATGTGGTGGTTGCCAATTCTGGTGACTGTAAGTGGTCAGTTAAACTTGATAATCAACAACAGTTAGAAAATCTTTCGCAAGCCATTGGTATTGCATGGGAATAGATAACCGTTGGTTTGGTAATGTGTTAGAGTAGTGGCATTAATTATTAAAGTATTCCTGTTGAGATTTCCTCTTTATGAGTAGCCCGCGTCTTAGAACCCAATTTGAAATACTGTTCGATCATTTTAAAGGTAAAAATAGTGATGTTCAGCTAGAAGATATTGTCTCTATACTGTTTTGTACTCGTAGAAACGCTCGCATAGTTCTAAATAAAATGTCTGAGGAAGGGTGGATTGAATGGCATCCAGCCGCAGGTCGAGGTAATCTTTCAAAAATTATTTTTAAACGTAATCAACAAGATGTAATTGAAAACTTAGCTAAGAAGTACTTAGAAACAGGTAGGATAGAGCGAGCGTTTGCTGTCCTAAATGAAGATACCGGTAAACTAACCAAAGTAATTGAAGATTATTTAGGGGTTTCTCATACCGAAGGTCGCCAAATAGTCAGACTGCCATACTATCGTCAATTATCTATGCTTAATCCAGTTAAACCGCATAGACGTTCAGAACAAAATATTATCCGGCAGATCTTCAGTGGCTTAACCAAGTTAGATGGCAATGAAGAACTTCAGCCTGACCTTGCTCATAATTGGGAATCAGATAACGGTAAAAATTGGCGCTTTTACTTGCGTTCAGGTGTTCGTTTTCATAATGGTGATTTGTTAACAATTGATCATGTGATTGATTCTATTTCCGCATTAGTTGACTACTCTATGTTTGCTCATCTTAAAACGGTGACATCTCCTCAACCTTGGGTTATTGATATTTCATTGAACTCTACCGATTGGCAGTTGCCACTATTACTAACAGAAACGAACGCAAAGATAATGCCGCCTATCGATTGGAGAGGCGACGACTTTGACCTAAAACCTATTGGAACAGGTCCGTACAAGGTAAACGATAATGATAATAAACGCTTGATATTAGAAGCGTTTGATTCATATTTTGGTTATAGAGCATTGATCGATAGAGTAGAAGTTTGGGTTATAGATGAAGTGTATTCTGCGATGGTTTTTCCTAGCCTTTCCCATCCTATCCAAGACAAGAAAGGTAATTTGTCTAATAGTGGCTCGGCTAATGACGATGAAGTTAAACTGGATCCAGGTTGTATCTTTTTATTATTAAATCGGAATAATGGATTAGCGAAAGATGAACAATGGGCGCATTACTTTTGTTCAACATTAACAAGCCTAAATCTATATCGTTTATTAGATGAGCAAACTATTACCGACCTAGGATTGCTACCTGCTTATGGTTTAAAGCCGGGGTGGCAGCATTCTCTTTTGCCCACGAAGAAGTTACCGCCACCAATAAATAGGTTATCTGAAGCTGGTAGCAAGAGTATTACTATTGCTTATCATGATGAGCATCCGGTTTTTCCTGAGTTGGCAAAGAAAATTGGTTCACTATTAAATAGCGATGGTTTGACGGTAGAATTTGTTAAATATAAACATGTGCTAGATGATTTTTCTTCTGTCGACTTATGGTTAAAACCGATGGGAATTGGCACAAGTAGGGACGATGCGCTTGTTGGGTGGTTAATGGAGTATAGTCATTTGGCCCAAATGAGTGACCCAATAGAGTATCAACAGTGGTGCAAATTAGTTTTTGATTGGCGTGAGCAACGTTCGGAAAAATTCGACGCTAGAGCATTAGGTAGACAATTAGTGGAAGCACAACAAATTATACCGTTGTTTCATTGTTGGTTAGGTGTGAATAAAGGACAATTTGGCACATTACAAAATGCAACTTGCAATGCTTTAGGTTGGTTTGATTTTAGTGAAGTATGGGTCAAACCCCAATAAGTTGATTCGATTTTTGAAGTTAGTTGTCTGTAGATTGTCATATTGTCAACGAGAATTACCGCTTTATACATGACTGTTGTATTCATCACCGCTGTGGCGTAGAGGCGTGTGAACCTCCACTGTTACTTAGTAATTACTCTTGTTCGGTATCTTTATGTTCTGCTAAAAAGGTTTTAATAAAACGCCTTATTTCTCTCGCTGCTGAGGTATCCATATCCTCACACATAGAAACAAATTTATCTCTCTGCTCGCCATTAATACGAATTATTAATTGGCTGTCCTTTTTATTGGACTCTTTTTTACTCTTTGTAGTCAAAACGCTACCTTTGTCATTAGACTTTTTTTTACTTTTAGCAGTCAAAATACGACCTTACATTTCTATCTATGGCGGGGTTAACTTTAATAGCTAGCATGGATAATAGTCAACGATTTTAATTAATATAGGACCATATTATTGAACGTTCGGTCACATATTCGTCATTTTCGCTGTAACTAACAGTATTTTCAGCGTAACAAGCCATGTTTTCAGCATAATAAACCGTATTCTAAAGAGGGCGAATACGAGTCGGTGACCGAATAATACATGATATTGCTTGATATGCTGATGTTCTGCTTAATCATTAGCCGGAAATTTAAGTTTAATAATGGCAATTCTATTGAGCGTTATTTTTCAAATACTTTAACAAAATCTCGCTTAAGAACAGGGTCTCTACGCGCTTTTTTTATCTGCTTTACCATGTCTTTTACGCAATTATAAAGTACTTGGTCGAGTAACTGAGTGCGATAATCTTCTTGTTCCTGTTCTGACATACCTTTAGGCAGTTCCAGATCTTTGTATTCATCCATAAAGTTTATGCCTGCAAAAGCTTGGCTAACTGAAATCAACGCGTGAAATTGCTCAAAATTGTCTAAGACATTTTGTGCGCTGGCAGGCAAGCTGTCCCATGACTCCCGGACGGCTTGTTCCGATACTTCGTGAATAGAAACAACCATATTCAACATTTCATCGGGCACTTGATCAAATTCGATTACTTTTTTCAGCTCTGCTGATACGCTTTCTAGATCGATAACATCTGCTGTTGCTTTGTTTTCATCAATAGAGATATTTTTTTCATTCGACATAATAATTTCGTGTTTTTAGGATTGATGCAGCCATGCTAAAAAGAACCGAGTAAAAGTCAACTAATTCCGCTAGCTTACATGATTTTGTGCGTGTTTAAATAGTAAAAAAGTTACAATGTCACGTAAGTAGTGTGTTATTTGAGCGACTAACATACCTTATGCACTTATATCTATTGATTAGCTTTTAACTCGAGAAATATTATTTAAGAGTTAGTTTAATTCGTTATACAGTTTTGCAAATTTATTATAACGCGCGCGGTTTAGGCCTTTATCGCTATAACCAACACGGGACTGTGAACGGTAATGAATGAGGTTTTGGTCTTGATCAAAGTACAACTCAACATCATCTTTATATCTCATTGTATCGGTAGTAAATATAACATGTAGATAATTATCAGTTTCAGTCAGTACTACGTTACTCGATAGTTGAGCCAGTACACGCTTCACTTTTTTCTTTGCATCTTCAGTTGATTCAAAAGAAAGAGGATCGACGTATTTTTCACTATCATCAGTTTGGCTCGAAACAGCGTTTGGAGTAGAAGGCATTGGTGCTAACTTTGAATCGTGTAAGCCAAGGTAAGAAGGTGTAGTATTATTTTTATAAAGCATAAAAACAACGAGAGCAGAGACTAGAGTGAGTGCGACTTTATATAACATTGAGGTTTCCTTTTATTTTATTAAACTAAAATCTGTCGATATGTAACGATAAACTAAGGTAAAGATATGTGAGTAGTTTTAACAGGTGCTAACGGGTAGACCGAATATAATTTACCCATATTATGGTTGTTCGTTGGCCAGTGCTACTCTATTTCGTCCTGCTTGTTTAGCTTTGTAAAGTGCTTGGTCAGCCAATGTGATCACGTCGGCCGGATTTCGCATATTAGCGCTATCGGCAACTCCAATACTAATTGTTACGCTAACGGTTTCTGTTCTATTACTATGGACCCGTTTCTTGGCGCCAACTTTATTATTTTTAGGCCTATCATCATTATTTCGCAATATCATCGGGTACTGCGCGATATTTTCTCTCAGATCTTCGAGGTAGTTTGTTGCTTGTTGAGTGGTTTTATTCTTGAACAATACGACGAATTCTTCTCCACCATAACGATACACCTTTGCGTTGCCTTTTACCTTATTCATAAGAGATGCGACCAATTTTAAAACATCATCGCCAGTGTCGTGGCCAAAATTGTCATTAAACTTTTTGAAATGGTCAACATCTAGCATGGCAATAGTAAATTTCTTACCGAGATGCTTTAATTCTGTATCTAATGCTCTTCTTCCCGGAATATTTGTTAGTTGATCAATATAGGCTAGTTGGTGACTCGTGGTAATAATATCAACGATGAGTAATACACCGCCTAATGAAAACAAAATACTAGAAATAAATGGATATTGAAAAAATATAAACGTCATCGTTGACATGCAAAGGCTCGAATACACTGCAACATCAACAGGGCGATTATTTCTTAATACAAAAATAGCCAATAGACCGACCAAAAATGTGCTATATAAAATTATCACCAGCGGGAGAACTGAAATTTGCGGAATTACGAACAATATATCGTTCCATAATTCGCTCATCCCATTATTTTGGACATGTTGCACCGTCATATACGCCCAACCACAAAGAGCAGCTAATATGACGATATACAGTAAGCTGATCAAACTGAAAAAACGTTTTTCTGGGAAAAGATAAACAGACACGCAAGCCGCAGGAAAAGAGAAGGCTAACAGGAGAAACTCGACTTTTGTGCTACCCGATGTTAATGAACTTTGTAATTGCGTTTGTATAATCCAATAGGCGAGTGCCATTGTCAGTGCAATCATACCGATTCTACCTTGATTAAATCCTTGGCAAAGGAGCACACATATGGCAAATAGAAAATAAGGTAATTGTGATGCAATAGTAAAGTTTGATTGCACCAATACAACAACATTGTTCATTGTACCGAACAGTATTAACGTTAAGACCAAAGGAAATAAGAGTCTAAATAAGTTCGAATGGATAAAAGACATGTTTCGGGTATCAGAACTGTGATTGATATATTTTATTCGTATAGCATACTTTGAATTTCACAATAGCAAAACTAGTTTGCTTAATAATTTTATTTTTTGCTGCGTTAGAGTTAATTGTTGTGTTTTTTTCAAGCAGTGTTAACAATTGTTAACCTTGAGGTTAGCTGACTATAGTGCTAGTTTTAAATGAGTATTATCTCGGAGACAGGTGGATTGTAAAGTATGCAGATAAGTGTTGATGTACACAATTATATGGAAACGCTAGTCGGGGCCATTCTTGCGGAAGATGAGTTCATAACTAAGTATAGTAACGAGCAACTTGCCGACTTAGCCTGTATTGCTCTCAATCAGCTACGTCCGGTTTATATTCGTTATGATATTGATTTTTTGTCTCGTTTAGCAGAAGAGAGATTGTTGATATTTAAACAGCAGGCCCAAGCCGCTATCGAAGCAGCAGAAACAATGATTACGAATGATCGTCGAGAAGTTAGAGAACAAGATGATCTTTCTTTATACTCTGTTAATAGCAATCATTCGTCTAATGATCGTCCGCTAGAGTGGTTTGAAAAGCCAATATTACCAAATTGATTTAAATGTGTGGTGTGCTGTCGCTAAACAAATGTATGTCATGGTTAAGCGTTATAATTTTATTAAATTACGTCTATTTATAATAGATAGTGCATCGTTTAATCCGCATATGCACAGCCATCAAATGGATTTGTTTTTAGGTTACAAGTATCAATTAATTATACGTGCAACATAAACGTTAGGAGTAGATGTGGGATTTTTTTCTAAGTTGTTTGGCTCAAATACTGTCAGTTCACCTAAGGTTCAAGTTGAGCCTGTTGAATATGAAGGTTTTCTCATTTATCCAGACGCAAAACCAGAGTCAAGCCAATACCGAATCGCAGGGCGAATAACAAAAGAACGTGATGGTGAAATTCAAGAGCATAACTTTATTCGTTCAGACGTTGTTGCTTCAAAAGAAACGGCTAACGAGCTTATGTTAACTAAGGCGAAGATGTTTATTGATCAAATGAGAGGTGAGATCTTCTAAACGAGATAATTAAACAATCGATTTGATTTTTATCAACTTTTCAAGAGTCATTAGCGTATATTCTGATGGCTCTTTTGTGTTTTTAATGTAACTCAAAACTAGTCACTCGATATTTGGGTAAAAACATTACTTCGATCAATAAAATGAAAACATCAGAGATAATCATGTCCTCGATATGAGCTCCGACTTGTCATGAATGATTGTATTTTTGTTACAAAATGCATTAACTTGAAAGGTTGTTTATATTTATACACAAATTTTTTTAATTGTGCCAATAGTAGGGAATAACTATGCAAATTGGTGTGCCACGAGAAATACTCACAGGTGAAACACGCGTCGCTGCAACACCTAAAACGGTTGAGCAGCTAATAAAATTGGGATTTGACGTCTCAGTTGAATCAAACGCTGGTGCGTTAGCGAGTTTTGACAATCACGCATTTTCAGCAGCAGGTGCTTCAGTAGTAACAACTGAAGAGGTATGGCAGGCTGACTTGATACTGAAAGTCAATGCGCCATCAGATAGTGAAATTGGCTTTCTGAAAGAAGGCGCAAGTTTGATCAGTTTTATATGGCCAGCTCAAAATGCTGACTTAATGGAAAAACTGTCAAGCAAAAATATTAATGTTATGGCCATGGACGCAGTTCCACGCATTTCTCGTGCACAAGCATTGGATGCGCTAAGTTCGATGGCCAATATTGCAGGCTATCGTGCGGTAGTAGAGGCTGCTCATGAATTTGGACGTTTTTTTACCGGACAGATCACTGCAGCAGGAAAAGTACCCCCAGCTAAAGTGTTAGTTGCAGGGGCAGGTGTTGCCGGTCTTGCTGCAATTGGTGCTGCCGGTAGTTTAGGTGCAGTGGTTCGTGCTTTCGATGTAAGGCCAGAAGTAAAAGAACAGGTGCAATCCATGGGGGCAGAATTCCTTGAAGTGGATTTTGAGGAAGATACTAGTGCTGGAGATGGCTACGCGAAGGAGATGTCAGACGCTTTTAATCAAAAAGCAGAAGAGCTATACGCGGCACAAGCAAAAGATGTTGATATTATTATAACGACTGCTCTAATTCCTGGACGTCCAGCACCAAAACTTATTACCAAAGAAATGGTCGATAGCATGGCCTCTGGGAGTGTTATTGTTGATTTAGCCGCAGCAAATGGCGGTAACTGTGAATACACCG
Organism: Vibrio sp. TH_r3; assembly: GCF_033101115.1. Classification (NCBI taxonomy): domain Bacteria; kingdom Pseudomonadati; phylum Pseudomonadota; class Gammaproteobacteria; order Vibrionales; family Vibrionaceae; genus Vibrio; species Vibrio sp. TH_r3. The sequence continues at coordinate 259,891 of NZ_JAWMPW010000002.1, forward strand.
TAGCAGATCAAGTTATTACCACGGATAATGGCGTAAAAATTGTTGGTTACACTGATATGGTAGGGCGTTTACCGACTCAATCATCTCAACTATACGGAACTAACTTAGTTAATTTGCTTAAACTGCTCTGTAAAGAGAAAGACGGTAATATCGACATCAACTTTGATGATGTGGTACTTCGAGGTGTCACAGTAGTTAAAGAAGGCGAGATTACTTGGCCTGCACCACCGATTAAAGTTTCAGCACAGCCTAAGGTTGAAGTTAAAGAGCCTGCGAAAGCGGAAGTTAAAGTAGAAGAACCAACCTCTCCTGTTAAAAAAATAGCGGGCATTGCAATTGCGGTTGGTGCGTTTGCTTGGATCGCTAGTGTTGCTCCTGCAGCATTTCTTGCTCACTTTACGGTCTTTATCCTTGCTTGCGTAGTTGGATACTACGTGGTTTGGAATGTTTCACATGCCTTGCACACACCTTTAATGTCGGTAACGAACGCGATTTCCGGCATTATCGTTGTAGGTGCACTTTTACAAATTGGGCAAGGAAATACTGCCGTATCAGTGCTTTCCTTTATTGCTGTTTTAATTGCAAGTATTAATATTTTTGGTGGATTTACTGTGACCAAACGTATGCTTGAAATGTTCCGTAAAGACTAAGGAGTAATACATGTCTGCAGGATTAGTACAAGCCGCTTACATTGTTGCGGCCGTTCTCTTTATTATGAGTTTAGCGGGACTTTCTAAGCAAGAAACCGCTCGTGCTGGTAACTATTATGGTATTACCGGTATGACCATTGCTCTTATAGCAACAATTTTTTCACCAGATTCATCCGGCTTAGCGTGGATTATTGTTGCCATGATTATTGGTGGTGCGATAGGAATCCACTTTGCTAAAAAAGTGGAAATGACACAGATGCCAGAACTGGTTGCTATTTTACATAGCTTCGTTGGCTTAGCGGCAGTATTGGTTGGATATAATAGCTATTTAGATCACGGTATTATTCTTGACCAAGCGATGTTGAATATACATTTAGTTGAAGTGTTTCTTGGCGTATTTATCGGTGCGGTAACTTTTACTGGTTCGATAGTAGCGTTCGGTAAACTTCGTGGAGTTATCTCTTCGTCACCTTTAAATATTCCTCATAAACATAAATGGAATCTAGCCGCAGTTGTTTCATCGTTGCTGCTTATGATTATTTTTGTTAACGCAGAAGGCAGTATGTTTGCCCTTATTGTAATGACATTAATTGCGTTTGTGTTTGGCTATCACTTAGTAGCTTCTATAGGTGGTGCCGATATGCCAGTGGTTGTTTCTATGCTTAACTCTTATTCGGGTTGGGCAGCAGCAGCAGCAGGTTTCATGTTAGCCAACGATCTGTTGATTGTCACTGGTGCTCTAGTGGGCTCTTCTGGTGCAATTCTTTCTTACATCATGTGTAAGGCAATGAATCGTTCATTTATCTCTGTGATCGCCGGTGGCTTTGGTCAAGAAGTAGTGGTTGATTCCGATACTGACTATGGTGAGCATCGTGAAATTAACGCTGAAGACGTTGCGGAAATGTTGAAAAACTCTAAATCAGTGATTATCACTCCAGGATATGGGATGGCTGTTGCTCAAGCTCAGTATCCTGTTCATGAAATAACTGAAAAATTACGGAACCAAGGAGTTGATGTTCGTTTTGGTATTCATCCAGTAGCTGGTCGGTTACCCGGTCACATGAACGTGTTATTAGCGGAAGCGAAGGTTCCATATGACATTGTTTTGGAAATGGATGAGTTAAATGACGATTTTGCTACTACAGATACCGTGTTAGTTATTGGCGCTAACGATACAGTCAATCCTGCTGCGTTAGAAGACCCTAATAGTCCAATTGCAGGTATGCCAGTACTTGAAGTATGGCATGCGCAAAATGTAATCGTGTTTAAGCGTTCAATGAATACCGGTTACGCAGGGGTACAAAACCCATTGTTCTTTAAAGAGAATACCCAAATGTTATTTGGTGACGCTAAAGACAGCGTCGATGCGATTTCAAAAGCTTTGTAACTGAGCCTTGTTAAGTTACCATTTGTGAATTAGCCAACCTATTTTAGGTTGGCTTTTTTAAATCTATTTACTATTAGCTAACTGCCTTACATATATGTGCTTTTGGACGTTAATGGTTTATATTATTACTATTGTATTTAAAAATTTTTTGGCCGATAAATTGTCACTACGTTATATGGTATGTTTTGTAGTTGTCCTGTTAATTCCGTTTCAGGTGGTAGCGATGACGTTGCCCGAACGAATCAGCCAATTCATTGATTTATTTGACTATAATAAAGCAATTGACAGTTATGATGTACGTAATCTACAAACTGATTTTCCAACAAAATTACTTTCACCAGAATACATGTTGCCTCAAACGGCGAAATACCCATTAAAAGATATTCAACAGGTGTATCAATTATCGACAGATTGCACCGGCACATTACCAGTAAGCCCATTGGTTACTGAACCACTTGTATTTGTGCGAGCTATTTGTAGAGGAACGCCTTTAACAGCTAAATGGTTTGCGCGTAGTGGGTTAATTCATCCCGGTGGTGGTACGTATGCGCAACGATATGTAAATGATTACCCTGAAAATTTTGAGCAATTACGTTCTTACATGCACATTAAAGAGCGCCCTATAGCAGAAGTTGACACCTTGCTTGGTAAACTACAAAGGATGCGTTATGACGCTATTTTTGCATTGATAGCCGGCGAACGAATGTTTGTTGATAATGATGATCTTTGGTTAAAAAGAGGCAGTAAATATTACATTTTTCCGCAAGATGTTTGGCAAGAAAACGTTATCAAGTCGGAAATGAAATTTTCTATTGTTGATAAAGACGTGTATTGCTTTGTCAAGCGAGGCAATCTTTGCTGGGAGTTGTCAGATCAATCTGATTTAGTAATGCAAAGTATGATCGCTTTAATCGTAATAAATATTACGTTAGTTATTGGCTGGACAATATATCGTTGGAATGTAAAACGCGATGAACTAAAGAATCGTATGTTAGTATTACAGATACTTACACATGAATTACGCACACCGATAGCCAGTTTATCCTTGACTGTTGAAGGGTTTCGACGAGAATTCGAGAGATTGCCGGAAACAGTTTACGATGAATTTCGACGATTATGTGAAGATACGAGAAGATTAAGGCAACTCGCTGAAGCGAGTAAAGATTATCTTCAATCTGAACATCATAACCTAGCAACCGAATGGATACCGTCTGTTGAAGAGTGGTTGGGTTATCGATATGAAGAAAGTAAAATACCAGTAACCTTAGCTGTAAAGCAAGATATAGCAGTAAAAGTCAATGTGTACTGGTTAGGAACCTGTTTAGATAACTTGATAAACAACGCCAAGAAGTATGGAGTAGAACCAATTCAATTACGAGTTGATTCACAAGATAATTCGGTGGTGTTTAGTGTTATTGATCAAGGTAACTTAACTAAAAGAGATTGGAAAACAGTCAAGAAACCTTTTGTTAGTAAGGCTGGTTTAGGCCTCGGTTTAACCATTGTTGAATCTATGGTCGGAAGAATGGGAGGCACAATGACACTAATTGGGCCACCGACGACATTTAAATTGGAGATACCCTGTGAAACAGACACTGCTACTCGTTGAAGATGACAAGAATTTGGCGGATGGATTATTAGTTAGTTTAGAGCAGGCTGGTTATGAATGCTTACATGCTGAAACTATTGCCGAAGTCGCTCCATTATGGGAGCAAGCTGACCTGGTTATTTTAGATAGACAATTACCGGATGGAGATACTGTTGATCATTTAGCTTCATGGAAAGAGTTGAAAATAGTCCCGGTTATTTTATTAACTGCGTTGGTTACAATCAAAGATAAAGTATCTGGCTTAGACGCTGGAGCCAATGACTACTTAACTAAACCTTTTGCTGAAGCAGAGTTATTTGCTCGAATTCGAGCACAGTTACGTAACCCAAAAGAAGACGGTGAAAATGACGAGTCGAATACGGTTACTGCTGGTTCTATTACGATTGACAAATTAACCCGAGATGTATTTCAAGATGGCGAATCCGTTACGCTAACTCGAACAGAGTTTGATTTACTATTGTTTTTAGCCAGTAATTTAGGTCGAGTGTTCACAAGAGATGAACTGCTAGACCATGTGTGGGGCTATAACCATTTCCCGACTACGCGAACAGTTGATACTCACGTTTTGCAACTAAGACAGAAAATCCCTGGTCTAGAAATCGAAACGCTACGTGGCGTCGGTTATAAAATGAAAGCTTAATAACATGCGTCTTTATTTGTTATTGTTTACGTTTTGTTTTAATACATCTATTGCCGCGAATGAGTGGTTCGAAAGCAGTTCTCCTCTTAATCAAGCTCATCAAAAATTATTGAACAATGATTTAGAAGGGAGCTTTCGGGACTTAATCAATGTGTGGCAAGCGGATCCTGATGACTACGTAAAACAACATTTAAATGAATTGCTTCTCAAATCGCTTGAAAGTGATTGTGGTAAAAGCATATCTAATGAACCAGTAGCCGCTTGGATCCACAGTGTTGTTATAAAAAGACAATCGATACAAAGTCCGGGACGAAGTGTTGCAAGGGCAATTGTTGAAATTACATCTCCAGAAGAAATAACTAGCGTTAAAATGTTAAATTGGCCCGATGGTTCTGTATCCAATGAGAGTAATTTTGTTGTTCAGCAAGAGAATGAAAGAAATACTTATACGGTGACATATGACTTAACACAGAGATTAGCTAATGGTTTGTATCGTATCGAGGTCACAGCGCAAAACAACGATAGCTGGAGTGTATGGGTTGTTATGTCAGAATCAATTTCAAAACAAGTAGTAAGATGGGACTCTAAAGATACTTGGGCGGTAGATAAAATTGGATTGTTAAATCCGTATTGTGTGTTACCGGTACTGACTGTGTCATTGTATGATTACGTCGCTGACGAATATGTACGAGTTTGGCACAGAGAATATGAAAGTAACTATCCGAAACAATTGCCTATCAGTGAGCTTAACGCGGATAGATATGTGTTAGCTGTTGGAATAACTCACCATAGATGGCAAGGACCTGTCATTATAGAAGATCAACAAATCATTAGTAAAACATACGATATATCAGCTGATTAATCCTAAAGTTTAGCTTTAAATCGCCGATAACATATCAAATCTTTTGATAAATCGGCACTATAAATGAATAAACTAAAGTTAACTACTGTCATAGTAATTACAATTGCATCATCTCCAACGTTAGCAGCGAGTTATGCAGTAGACGCTAGAGGTGATGCGATGGGCGGAGTAGGAGTTGTTTCTGCCACGTATCTTACCGCTCCTTTCTATAACCCTGCTTTGGCTGCTATTTATCGCAGAAATGATGATGTAGGTATGTTACTTCCAGGTGTTGGGATTAGTTACAGTGATGAAAATATGTTGGCTGATAATATTGATACAATGGTAGATTTTATTGACAGCATAGACCTTAGTGACTCTTCAAGCTACACACCACAAGATATTGACGATCTTGATACTGTTATGAACGATATGCAAGGGGACAATGCTAAGTTAGAATTTGGCGCGGTTGCTGCGTTCGGTATCCCTAATCCGTACTTATCAACGACAATTTTTGGCAAAGCCTACGCAGAAACATTTGTCGCCCCAGACATAGCAAACAAAGACAGCAGTCTAACGGGTAACGCCGCCACAGTTGACCAAGCAGAAAGAAGTCGAATCAATATGGTTTCGGTCGGTATTTTAGAGGCTGGAGCGTCATTTGCAAGATATCAAACTGTATTTGGTCAGCATATGTCCTTTGGTCTTTCACCAAAAATTCAACGAATCAATACTTATGCTTACTCTGCTTCGGTAGAAGACTATGATCTATTAGATGCATTTGAAAACAGTACTTCAAAGAGTATTTTCAATTTAGATTTAGGTGCTATGTGGTTCTATGGCCCATTTAGAGTCGGCGTATCGGGTGTGAATTTAATATCGCGTGATGTTGAAACTCAACTTATCTCGACCACATCTGGATCAAGCGCTTATACCTATCAATTACGCCCTCAATATACGGTTGGTGCAGGCTTTGTTGCTGATTACTTTTCATTAAGCGTTGACTATGATGTTAATGAAGACAAAAGATTTGATCAATTCGAAGATAACACTCAATGGATTCGTGTTGGTATGGAAATTGATGTTCTACGCCAACTTCAATTACGAGGTGGTTATAAGAAAAACCTCGCTTACAATAATTCAGAGGGGACTGTTACCGGTGGAATAGGCTTATCACCTTTAGGGTTGTTCGAGTTAGATTTAGCAATAAGCTATACGAATGAAAACTCAGTAGGGGCGTATGCAAACTTCCTTGCTACCTATTAAAAATCAATTTATAGTCAGCCCCTAAATGAAAAGGGGCTGACACATGTTTAATGATTTACCTTCACTATCACACCAAGAACAACAAGAAGCAGTAGAAAAAATTCAAGCATTAATGGAGCAGGGCATTAGTACCGCAGAAGCTATAAAAATTATTGCAGAACAAATACGGAAAGAAAAAGCAGAATAGCTACAGTGATAGTTTTGTCATAGTCTAAGTATCACGACACCTTAGCGCATTATAACTAAATGTATATGAAACATAAAATTATCAAGCCACTACAAAAACTTAAGCTAATCAGAAACGTCCGCAGCATAATCTTTCCAATACACAGTACATTTTATACTATTTCAATAACTTAACAGTGCATAAATATGCATTGGTGCATTTCTCATTACGTTAAAAAATTTGCAAATGGACATTTAAAAAACTACATGTAACGTTGTTACTTTTGCAGATTTTATTGATTCTTTATATTCCATAATCAGTATTACTCTGTTTAGGTGTGAGCGCTTGCTATTCCTTTTAGTCATATTAGTATTAGCGATATTGACCAATGCAAATTAGAAAGTATCTAGGATTACGGCAGATTACAGTTATCGATGTTAGCGTTACTTTTGAAGTGTCATTATTCTAATTCAACAACATTTGGGGCTAGATAGCGCCTCTAATAAATGAATATAAATCGCAAATTCCGCTCTGCATATATACTATGAGTTGGTTTTTCAGATGTATTTATATTCTGTGTGAGTAAATGTGTGCACCGTTTAATTTTATCAATACTGATCTCAGCCATTACTTGCGATGAATAGCTAAACCTAAATTGATAATGGTGTGTTTGCATTAATGATAAAAATAGCATGTGAGTACGCTAGGCTCGATCAATTAAAACTGATACAAGTTTTCTCAGCATTGTTAGATATATAGCTGAGAGCAAGAATTGAGTACGATTATAAAATACATGTTTTCAGTTCATTAAAATCGCAACGTTGTACTAATACTATTAAGTACGCATTATGTATATTATGTTAAATAAATAGTTATAACATCAGCTTGTATAACATCCGCACACTACTTGCTTTTATAAATCCCATTCCTCATTATAAGATTGGCGTCTTAGCTAAATTGTAAAAATTAAAACAGAATATGTTGAGATGTTAAATTATATGTTAATAAATTAAATGACTTTAAATACAGCAACTTAAATAAAGTATTTGTTATGCCACTAATATTTTGATCAACCTCTCGCTTTAAAACATTACTTTTTGCTCTACAGCACACAACAACATTCCCATTAACTAGTTGGTTCAGTTTAAAGCGTATTATATTCCCTATAAATTACGTGGCACACAGTACCAAAAGTAGTTAAAAATACTCTCTAACCACTCCTTTCGTTCTCTATTACGAATTCAGTTCTTACCGAGCATATAGTGATACCACTGCTGCCATAACAAATTAATCCACGAATATTATGTCTATCACTGCTTTTTAGGCGCAAAAGTGGATCGCAAGTTTTAATAACTATAGGAGGCTCATCATGAGTGAAATTGCACTTTCTATTAGCATTTTATCGCTAGTAGCTGTGCTTGGATTATGGATAGGTAATTGGAAAATTAGAGGGGTTGGCTTAGGCATTGGCGGCGTTTTATTCGGCGGCATCTTCGTTGGACATTTTGCGCAGTCGTTGAACGTTAGCCTAGACAGTCATACTTTACATTTTATCCAAGAATTTGGGCTTATTTTATTCGTTTACACTATCGGGATTCAAGTTGGACCAGGTTTTTTTGCTTCGTTAAGAAGTTCGGGGCTACGATTAAACGGGTTTGCCGCATTAATTGTTCTTCTTGGCGGCATAGTAACCGTAATTATTTTTAAATTATTCGATGTACCATTGCCTGTTATCTTGGGCGTGTTTTCCGGAGCAGTAACCAATACACCTTCACTTGGTGCTGGCCAACAAATATTGGGCGAACTTGGTGTGACCGAACATATGCTAGGTATGACCGGTATGGGCTATGCCGTTGCTTATCCTTTTGGTATATGCGGTATTTTGTTGACTATGTATTTATTACGCGTGGTATTTAAAGTCGATCTCGAACAAGAAGCTCAGGAATTTGACGCATCTAGCGGACAAAAAAAAGACGGTTTGCTTTCAAAGAACGTGTCAGTCAAGAACGCCAATTTAATTGGCCTAAAATTGTCTGAAATCCCTGCCCTCACTAGTGACGACGTGATTTGTTCCCGCCTTAAACGTGGTGAAGAACTCATTGTACCTCGAGAAGACACCCGTGTTGATTTGAACGATTTTCTTCATTTAGTAGGTAGCAAAAAAGCACTAAAAAATGCCGTATTAGTCATTGGTGAAGAAGTAAATGCTAATCTTTCCACCAAAGGTACCGATATGCGTTCGCAACGTCTAGTCGTTACCAATGAGAAAGTTCTTGGTAAGAAAATCAATGAACTCGGCCTTAAAGAGAAATATGATGTTGTAGTCTCTCGTCTTAACCGCTCAGGGGTAGAGTTGGTTCCATCCGGTGACTCGCATTTACAATTTGGAGATATATTAAACTTAGTCGGTAGAAAAGAGTCGATAGAATCGGTTGCGAGTATTGTAGGTAATGTTCGACAAAAACTTAATCAGGTGCAAATGTTACCCATATTCCTGGGCATCGGGCTTGGTGTATTATTAGGCTCTATTCCTATTTATTTACCTGGTTTGCCTGCTGCTATTAAACTTGGTTTAGCTGGCGGTCCTTTGATAGTAGCGTTAGTTCTCGCTAGAATCGGTAGTATCGGCAAGTTATATTGGTTTATGCCACCAAGTGCTAACTTAGCCTTGAGGGAAATTGGTATTGTGCTATTTCTTGCCGTCGTCGGTTTAAAATCAGGTGGCGGATTCGTTGATACTTTAGTTGATGGCGATGGACTGAGTTGGATGTGTTATGGTATTGCAATCACATTTATACCGCTAATGACAGTTGGCGTCATTGCTAGAATGTTCGGACAACTGAATTATTTAACTATTTGCGGGATGCTCGCTGGCTCTATGACCGATCCACCAGCGTTAGCATTTGCTAATGGATTACATAGCACAAGTGGGGCTTCCGCCTTATCCTACGCTACGGTTTATCCATTAGTTATGTGTTTAAGAATTTTATTGCCACAGTTGTTAGCTATACTTCTTTGGGTTGGCTAAGTTTTCCAGAACAGCCTTAAAAAGCTAAAACGTTACAGTGTAATAAAAAAGAAGAAGAATTCAACAGTATTGGAGTCTTCTTCTTTTTGTATGTTTGATAATAAAGAGTAAATCGCTTGCTAGCCACCAGCTAACTTTACGTTATAGCCTTTTTTCTCAAGGTGCATTTTTATTTTTTCTCTCTTATCGCCTTGGATTTCTATAACGCCATTTTTTACTGCACCGCCACAGCCGCAAATTTTCTTTAATTCTCCGGCTAGCAATTTAAGTGGAGCGTCATCCAAATCTAGTCCTTTGACAACGCAAACACCTTTCCCCTTACGCCCTTTGGTTTCTCTTTGTATTCGAACGATACCATCGCCTGATGGACGCTCTACTTTGGTTTCTTCTGGTTTAATTCGGCCTAATTCTGTTGAGTAAACTAATGACATGTTATTTATTTCTCTTTGCTGCTACGGCTAAATGTTTATCAATATGCTTTTTGATCGCTTCTTTAGAGCCTTTTACTAACTTACCATTAAAAAAACAATACCAAGAATTTTTATCTCCTGAATCACTTTTCAATAGTTCTCCATTATATTCTTCTTGTTGCTCATTTGAGACTTCGCCTTTGGGCGGAGCAAGAGAAGAAAACTCACTTGGCTGTATGATAGTCGCTGTGTCGCACCACCAATCAATAGATTTTTTAACCGCAGATAGTTCGCCAGACAAAATTTGTTTTTTAATTCTAACATGCCATAAATCTTTGCCGCTTCCTGATTGAAGACAATAACCTCTATGAAACTTAGTTGCCATAGTGAATCTATATTTGATTTTTCATATTTATATAATAATTGTAATATCTGTATATTCAAGTATATTTTATCCAAATACATTAAGTTATAGTGCGTGATGGTTAAGAAAAATATTAAACCAATTAGTGATAGTGCCCAGAGGGCATTAAGTGTTACTACTTTTAATTCAAAGATAAACAAAGTAGAAATAGAAAAACTCACACAATATCAATATTCCTCTAGTACTATCTTAGCATTAACTTCAGACTGGAACCGATTTGTTGATTTCTGCCAGAGTAAGCATGTACACGCTCTACCAGCATCAATCACTGCCGTACGTATGTTTCTTGAACGTGAATCTAGGATACGTAAATTCGCTTCGATTAAACGTTACAGCGTAACTATTACAGTAATCCATCAATTACACAACTGTCCGTGCCCTACTTCACATAGGCAAATTCATTTTACTTTGGCCCAATTGCGAAATATGAAGGCTGGGGATGCAAGACAAGCTAATGCACTAACGATTCAACATCTTGAACAACTAAACTCCATTTTAAAGAAAGACGCTTCAGTACGTTCAATACGAGATTTAGCTATTTACTACGTAATGTTTGAATGTGCGTTAAAACGCTCTGAGTTAAAAAAAGTATTACTCGATGACTTAATATTGTCGGAACAATCCTACGAACTAATAATCAAAGGACATCACTACAAATTAAGTATAGTGGCGAGTAAAGCTTTAAAAAATTGGCTAGATTATTTAAATAATTCAAGTGGTTATATTTTTCGGCGTATAGATAAGCATGATAATATCGGTAGTAATCAACTTGATGATTCGTCGATATACCGAATATTACGCCGAGCAAGTGACCTATTAGGACTGGATCACTCGCACCGGTTTACTGGTCAATCTGCTCGTGTTGGCGCTACTCAAGAGTTAAAAAGACAGGGTTTTAATATCAAAGATATTCAAGATTTTGGTCGTTGGCTAAGCCCTGTAATGCCGGCACAGTATTTACAGATGACTCGTATGGCAGAACAAGAGATGAGTAAATTTAAAATCATTAAGCCTTGGGATTAGAACAAACCGACTGTTTTATTGCACTCGCCAAATAAAGACTAAAGTCATGGCCATTATTCTCTAACATTTTGGGGAACATTGAAATTGGTGTCATTCCGGGAAAAGTATTAACTTCATTTAAAAACAATTCATCCGTTTCCGTTAAGAAAAAATCGATTCTTGATAAATCTTTTAAGTTCATCTGCTGAAAAACCAAACGACTGTATTTCTCAATATCGTCAAGTTGTTTTACTGTCAGATTTTTGGCTTCAACCTCTGTCTGGGAATGGCTGTCTGGACTATATTTTTCTTCATAGCTATAGAAAGCGTTGTCAGGTGCAATAACTTCTCCTGGTTTAGAAATATACAGTTGTCCTTGGTATTGGTAAGCCGCCACTTCAAGTTCACGTGGTTTGACCGCTTTTTCAATTAAAACCTGGTCTGAGTATTTAAATGCAGATTCAATTGCTGGTATTAATGCCCGCTTACTTGTTACACTGTAACACCCAACCGAAGATCCTTGACTCGCCGCTTTAACAAAGACACTGCCCCATTGTTCAAATGCTTTATAAGCTCTATCCACTGACTTTGTCTTGAGATCAACTAAAAATAGATACGGTGTATTAGGAATACCAATCGCATCGTACCAAAGCTTTGAAGTAATTTTATTAAAACTATTTTTACTTGCTTCTGAATCACAACCAAAATATGGAATCCCAGATAACTGAAACATTGATTGCAAATCTCCGGTTTCTCCCGGATATCCGTGAACGCACGGAATAATGTAGTCAATAGACAGTTCATTTTGACCACAAACTAAAACGCGTTTATTGATATCTAAATTTACATGTTCCTTATTTAGAAACCAGCCGCCTTGGGTGATTTCGACTAAATGAACGTCAAACTCAGAGTGTATCTTGAGTTGTTCAGCTAAAAAAGCAACAGAGAGTAATGAAACCTCATGTTCAGAACCGCCCCCGCCGCATAAAAGAAGTACAGAAATTTTATTCATTTGAAAACAACCCGTAAAACAACGCATTTAAACCAATTTCAATCATAACCATTTGGTCGTTTAGGTACAGTAAAATATAACAATAAACCTTAGCCAAGCTATTTTTCGAATAAAAAGCGTACAAAAAAAGGATCTTATTTTTTAATAAGATCCTTTTTCAACTGGGCTTAAGCGAAATTATTTTAATTTAACTAATTTAGGATAAGACGAAATTTTAATTTCATCCAAACTTTTAACGAATGGCTTCAAGCCGCGTATGTTCGATGGTAACGTTTGAATCGCTTCTGTTGCCTCGGACTTAGTCGCGTAATCGCCATACAACACCGCATACCAATCTGTGCCGTTAACTTTTTTATGATGTTCCCATACAGAATTGCCTGCAGGTAATTGATTAGCATAATTCTCCGCTTGTTGAGGAGTACCGACCGCAACAACTTGAATTGTGTAACCAAATCGCATTGCTACTACTTTCTGTTTTTCAGAAGGTGGAATTATTTTGATCATTGTATTATTGGAGTACGCTGCAGATGTAGAGCGAACATCACTCGCTTTAGAACCTACAACCTGCTGTTTCGCTTTTATTGATTCTGACTGTTTATTAACATCAATCTCTTTAATAGGAGCGACTACTTGTTTAGTGTTATATTCTTCTTGGTAACTTTCACTGGTCACTTCTGTTATTAATTCCCCAGAAGAACAAGCTGTCAATAAAACAGACAATGCGAGTATCGAAATATTTCTCATAGCAAAAACCAATTTCCTTTTGTTATTCTATGCAAATCATGCCTACTGAATCCAATATAATCAAGCGGATAATTAGATCTATTCAATTGAGTATGTGAACTGAGACACACTATAACATGACAACTTAGCCTACTCGGTCACATGTCTAAAGTATAGACAACTCACACGACATTAAATCGATTATTATGCACTAAGAAAGCGACATACTGAGGTTACTCATGAATACGATATCAAAACTACTCAATCCTACTTCTGTTGCCGTTGTCGGTGCGTCGAATAAGCCATACAGAGCGGGTGAAGTTGTTATGAAAAACCTACTCAATAGTGGTTTTCAAGGCGCAATTATGCCAGTAACACCGAAATACAAAGCGGTATGTGGAGTGTTAGCCTATTCGGATATATCCAGTTTACCAATCACGCCTGACGTCGCCATTCTCTGTACCAGCGCAACTCGGAACAAAGAAATATTCTTAGCCTTAGCGAGGAAAAAAGTCTCTGCCGCTATTGTTTTGTCTTCTGACATGCATATGGAAACCCAACCTGGCCGAACTATAGAAGACGAATGTCTACTCATTGCTAAGCAACATAATATTCGTATCTTAGGAGCTAATAGCCTAGGTTTAATCCTTCCTTGGCTAAATTTCAATGCCTCTTTCTCGCCGGTCAGTGCCGCTCGTGGCAATATCGCGTTTATATCTCAGTCTGCTGCGGTATGCACCACTATTCTGGATTGGGCTAATGATAAAGATATCGGGTTTTCTGCGTTTATTTCTATTGGAAATGGTGTGGATGTTGATGTTGCTGAACTACTTGATCATCTCTGTACCGACAGTAAAACCTCCGCTATTCTCCTTTATATTGACTCAATAAAGGACGCTCGGCGGTTTATGTCAGCTGCTAGAGCAGCATCTCGAAACCGGCGAATATTAGTATTAAAAGGTGGTAGAACCCACGCGGGAAGACAAGCTGCTCAAAGACATACTGGTGGTAATGATACCTTAGATATCATTTATGACTCAGCGATAAGACGTACCGGCATGTTAAGAGTTAACAATACCCATGAATTGTTTGCAGCGGTAGAAACTCTTACTCATGCAGTGCCTCTTAAAGGAGAACGTCTAGGTATTATAACAAATGGGGGCGGTCCTTCTATTATGGCAGTAGATACTCTGCTAGAAAGAGGTGGTAAACTCGCACAACTCAGCCCTGAAACCATTGAGAAATTAGACCAAGTATTACCATCTGCTTGGTCAAAACATAATCCCATTGATATGATCGGTGATGCCGATAAGAATCGATATGTTCATTCAATACAAGCATTACTTGATAGCGATGACATTGATGCACTATTGATTATGCATAGCCCTTCAGCTGTCGCTCATTCAGTAGAAACAGCCCAAGCAATTATTGACTGTATCAAGGCTCATCCCAGGCATAAACGTTTCAATATTCTTACTAATTGGAGCGGAGAAAAAACAGCAAAACAAGCACGATTACTCTTCACTCAAGCAGGCATTCCTACTTACAGAACGCCAGAAAGTGCCGTGGTGGCTTACATGCATTTAGTCGAGTACAGGAGAAACCAAAAACAATTAATGGAAACCCCTAGAAACTCGGAACAGGTAAGTTTACAGAATAAAAAATTCGCATCGCAATGGATAACTTCTCAAATTCCAAATAACAACATGCCACACTTAGATGAGAGTACTAGAGAGCGTTTTGAAAGTAATAGTGAGCGTAGTTTCGTTCTTGATACCCACGAAATTGCTCCACTATTAGCACAATACAACTTTACAGTATTAGAAACATGGATTGCACAAGAGCCAGCCGAAGTCGTCTATATTGCAGACAAGATAGGCTATCCGGTTGCAGTAAAGCTTCGCTCTCCCGATATCGCCCACAAATCTGACGTAAACGGTGTTGTTTTAAATTTACGTAACCGAACAGAAGTTCAAAATGCAGCCCAAGCGATTTTAGATGGCGTCCAAATTAACTACCCATCTGCAAATATCCAAGGCTTATTAGTTCAAGCGATGGCGAGCCGAATCGGTGCATATGAGCTACGAATTAAAGTAAAAACGGACCAAACCTTCGGCCCTGTCATTATGCTAGGTGAAGGAGGATCTGAATGGGACGAGAGTATAGATGCTGCAGTCGGAATCTTACCTTTGAATATGGCGTTGGCGCGCTATCTTATTATTCGAGCGATCAAAGGTTATTCAATCCGGCCTCAAAAAACCAGTAACCTCGATATCGACCTTCTTTGCGATTTTATCGTTAGGCTGTCTCAAATGGTTATCGATAACCCACAAATTCATGAATTAGATATTCACCCGCTATTGGTTGGTAACAAGTCGCTGACCATTATTGATGCCGATTTGACCTTAAAACCATTCTCGGGCGATCCTCATCAAAGGTTAGCCATCCGGCCGTATCCTGTCGAACTTGAGGAAAAAGTCACCTTAAATAACGGGGAAACAATCATATTACGTCCTATTCTTCCTGAAGATGAACACGCACACGCTGGATTTATAAAAAATGTGTCTAAAGAAGATTTATACAAACGTTTCTTTACTGAAGTTGGCGAATTTAACCATGAAGCATTAGCCAATCTAACCCAAATAGATTTCGACAGGGAAATTGCTTTTGTCGCCGTCAGAAAAAATGGTGATATTCTGGGCGTTTCTAGAGCGTTAATTAATCCAGAAAATACCGATGCGGAATTTGCAGTCTTAATTCGCTCTGATCTAAAAGGACAAGGTTTGGGTCAGTTGTTAATGACTAGAATCATTGATTTTTGTAAAAATAAGGGAACCAAACAGATATCTGGAATGACAATGCCCACCAATAGAGGCATGCTCACTTTAGCGCAGAAACTAGGATTTGAAATTGATGTGCAATTTGAAGATGGAACTGCCGATATGTTGCTGATATTAAATTAAACATAACCGAAAATTAAAAAGACCGTATAACGGTCTTTTTTAACTATGAGTGCAAAGACTATTTATTAGCTTTCATCTCTTTGCGTACCATTACAGCTGCCGCGATAATAAACGTGACTATAAGAGCCAGTTCCATAATATTTCCTTAAAATGTGTTTTAAAAAAGTGTAAGTAAGGATCGGCGCAACATTAACAGATTGATTAATTAAAATACACATAAATGCTAAGTTTTATTATAAATATCGACTTATATCTAAAAGATTAGTCTTACTAATGTTATAAAAACAATGATTGTTAGTTAAATAAGGGTATTTCTTTCATATAAGTGGTGATATTTTCAATTGGGACCGTGTCCGAAAATAATCTTTTTTTTCGCTATGATTTCCAATTGGCAATATTTCAAACAGACAAGGGGTTTAAATGCATTCGGATCAGTTAACCATTAACTGCGATATGGGCGAAAGTTTCGGGATTTGGACGCTCGGTGAAGATCACAATGTTATGCCATGGATTGATATGGCCAATATCGCATGCGGTTTTCATGCATCCGATCCCAATGTTATGTCCGATACCATTCAGTTGGCGAAACAACACAAGGTAAAAATTGGCGCACATCCTGGTTACCTCGATATTCAAGGTTTTGGTCGACGTTCAATCCCGCACAGCGACAAAGAAATAACCAATCTTATCTTGTATCAAGTCGGAGCGATTAAAGCACTGGCAGATTTACATGGGACAACCGTTGATTACATAAAACCTCATGGCGCTCTTTATAATGATATGATGAGATCAACCTCAACATTTAAAGCCATTGCTAAAGCTGCACAAGTGTATTCGTTACCATTAATGATTCTAGCGAGCGCGGACAACTCCCAATATCTTGAGTTGGCAGACGGATTTAATGTTCCACTCCTTTTTGAGGCGTTTGCTGATAGAACCTATTCCGATAATGGGCAACTTTCTCCACGAGATCATCCGCAATCGGTTCTAACCAATAGCGATGATATCTACTATCAAGTTATGCAAATAGCCAAATATGGTAGTGTGACAACCGTTACCGGTCAAAAACTCGACATACAAGCAGATACTGTCTGTATCCATGGCGATAACCCTTACTCTATTGCCTGTATTCAGAAAATAAAACAATCTCTAACCACATTATGAGGAGACTATGTTGAAACAATCAATATCAATCGATGCCGTCTCCGAGTCATCCATATTAATTCGGTTTTCAGATAAAATAGATGATCAATTGGCTATTTTAATTAACCAAGTTGCTGAGTTAATATATTCCCATCATTCTGATTGCGTAATGAACTTAACCCCTTCTTACACAACGTTACTGATAGATTATTTGCCGTACAGAACGGGTGAAAAAGAATTAATAAAGAATTTAACTATCATCGTTGCTCAAATAGAACAAAAGGTCGAGTCAGATACATTAACAAAAGTCGGCAAAGTCATTCATTTACCCGTCTACTACGCCGAAGATGTCGCACCTGATTTACTTTCACTATTACAAGACAAATCCATCACGTTACAAGCCTTAATTGACAAACATACTCAACCTGAATACAGAGTATGTTCGATAGGTTTTTCCCCGGGTTTCTCTTTTCTTTCTGGACTGGTTCCCGAACTAGAATCACCCCGGCATAACACCCCAAGATTAAAAGTTGCGGCAGGGAGCGTTGGAATAGCAAATAATCAAACAGCGGTCTATCCATCTGCTACACCAGGCGGTTGGAAAATTATCGGAAATTGTCCAAGTAAACTATTTGATCCAACTAGTGATACTCTGTCACCATTTCGGGTTGGTGATAAAGTGAAATTTGAATCAATAACACGAGAACATTTCATCGAGTTAGGAGGTAAATTGTGGGCTATTTAAAGGTAATTAAGCCCGGCCAACTTAGTCTTATTCAAGATTTTGGTCGCTATGGAATTTCACCTTTAGGTGTAACTCCAGGTGGCCCAATTGATGAATACGCTTATTGTTGGGCAAACCATTTACTTGGTAATCCACCTAATTGTTCTACGCTTGAAATAACCTTGGGCCAAGCTGAATTTCAATTCAGTGATCATTGCATGCTCGCGATTTGTGGCGGTGATTTACAAGCAAAACTAGATGGTGTTGCTATACGAAATTGGACATCTTTTTACGTCCGTGCTGGGCAAACATTGACATTTTCTCTACCAAAAAACGGATTAAGAGCGTATTTAGCAATTAACGATGGTTTTCAAATAGAGCCGCACCTAGGCAGCACGAGTACTGTAATGCGCGAATCTTTAGGCGGTATTCATCAAGATGGCCGATCTCTGGCTAAAAATGATCGCCTACCTTACCGAAAACTTTCTGTCCCGCTAGAATCAAAACAGCTCACATTTCGTTTCACTCCCGATTACAATTTGCCATTACGGTTAAGGCTGATTGAGTCTTATCAAGCAAACTTATTTAGTAAATCAGCCAAACATCAGTTTTATAATCAAACTTATCAAGTCGGTCAACATAGTGACCGAATGGGCTATCGCCTCGAGGGAACACCAATTGATATCCCTAACGAAGGAATAATATCTGAAGGAATCGCCCTAGGGTCGGTACAAATTCCACCCGACGGTAAACCTATAATTTTACTCAATGACCGTCAAACCTTAGGTGGTTATCCAAAAATTGGCGTATTAGCTCGAATTGATCACGCAAGAATTGCGCAAGCTAAACCAGGCCAAGAAGTCAAATTTATACGTGGAAATCGCAAACACTTGCAAGATATTTGGTGTGCTTGGGCCATTCTATTTGGTTATTAATATCCGTTAAGTCATTATTAACAATGTAAGCTAACTAGTTAGTCACAGACTAAAATGTCAGCTATGATATTCAAGTTTTTAAACCACAGATTTTTGCAAGTCCGACTGGATAACCACGTTCTTGGGCTAATTTCACCGCATCCATCTCTACATTACCCTCTTTAAGTGACGGCGTAACAAATTGTGGTTCATTGAATTCGATAATATTACTTTCTTGTAGGTGCTCTACTATCTTCATCGCTGCTTCAATAGCAGAAGAACCTTTCACTATCTCTACTCGTGCGTAGTTATTACCATGAAAAGAAACATCAGCTGAGCGTAAAGATGCGTCTAACCCTGGGATTTGTTGTGCACCATAAAGAGGTTCGCCAGCTATCGATGCACTGGCAAAAGAAGGAATAAACCTGCTCATATGTTTGATGGCTAATTCTGTTCTTTGCTTCGTTTGAGTTTTATCCCACCCTTTTCTCAATTTAGTCAATAAATGATCAGGTAATTGAGGTTGTGCTGATCGGCTGGCATCACTAGCCACTAGCCCATCTTTAAACAAGGTAATATCTTCTGTCATCCCATGCAGTTGAAAAATACCATCTGCATAAGGCGTTAGCTGTGCCATTCCATCAACGGTTCCTCGTTCACCATGAAAGATAACTTCTGGCCACACATCATTACTCTCTGCCCAATGAGTAACATAAGCGGCTTTAAACTCTACTAATCTATTCCGTGGGGCTTTAACCAAGTTATCTAATGTACCTGTTTCATACCCACATGCGTTGACTAAATAATCAACCGTAATCTCTGCACTTCCTGTTTCTTCCCTGTTATAACAAATGGTCCACTGGTCTTCTGTTGCTTGAATATCGGTTACTTCCGTTGATAAGAACACCTGTGCATTTGCAAAATCTTGCAACATAAGCCTTGTTGTAGACGCGAGTCTAAATAGACTCCAACCATACTCTTGCACCAATACAACTGGGTACTTTAACGATTCGAGATCAACCGAATTGACGAAAGGTATCATCCAGTCGTCCAGAATTTTGGGGACGCCTTTTTGCGCTTGTCCTTTCAATGCTATCAATTGGTGTTTTGAATAGGTTTTATAATACTGATCCGGCTCACCCAACACTTTGTTGGTTTCATCTACTGTTATTAAGTCAGCATAATGCTTTTGAATTGCTTCTAACCTAACAATAAGAGATTCAGGCTCTCCTTGATCCACTTTAGGTACGGCAATAATGGTAGGACGTATATTAATAGTATGTGGAAAAAGCTTAACTGATTGTATCGATTGTCTTAGCAGGTCAATACATTGTTGTTCATCTATGTCGCGATATAAATTTCCACCAGCGTGTAAGTGGCATATTGGTGGACCAAAAACTAAACTAGGTTTGCGCTCAAAAAGATATGTCTGTATGCCGAGTTCGGCCAGCTTTATCGCAGCTGTAGCGCCGGCGATACCACCGCCAACTATACCAATTTTAAGTGCTGATGACGTTTTATTTGTTTTGTTCATTTACGTACTAAGCTCATTTATCCTTGGGAGATATTACTAATAATAAACACTAAAATTTAACCTATTTTCAGTGGAATATTTTACTGAAAAAAACTAATTTTTTTATAAAAAAACACTTGACTCAAATTGTGTGAAAACGTATTTATTCTGGTTTGTGTATAAGCGCTTTGCTGAGAAATAAGCCTGTTGGGGGATGGTAAAAATTTTAGTCTAGTTGACCTAAAGTTATCCAAAACTTTATCCACCGAATCTGTGGATAACTGACCCAACAAGCAATGATTATGACATTTTACAGTTCTAACATAAATTAACTTTATAATAAACAATCGATTAACCTCACTTCTTGTAAGTGCACCCTCATAATAACGTCATCTAATTATCACATTACTATGAGGAATTGAGGATAATCTGGTTAAAAAGTATTATTGTGCCGATTTTATCGGCAGCAATAATTGCTTAATCAAGGTTCGTATCACAATAGCCAAAACAATAAATGAAAGCACAGGTAATGCAACCCACAATACAGGATGTGCTCGCCCTTCTAGTTCAAAACCAACCTTCATAATACTAACAACACTGACTTCTGCCCCTAAACTTGCTACTAAGCCAGCAACGACCGCCATCAAACCATATTCACTCCAAATCGTACTTTTAATTCTTCGCTTAGAAGCACCTAAAGTCCGGTAAAGACGTATTTCATCTTGTCGTTGCGATAAACTTAATCGTAATAATGTAAAAATAAGCAAAAGCCCAGCAACTACTCCTAACGATGCCAATACAGTAATCGACCAAATAAGCTGAGTGAGTAAACCTCGAATTTTTTCTCCCATGGCTCGAATATCCAATAGACTAACGGTCGGAAAATTACGTGACAAATCACTGAGTAGCTGGTTGTCATTATTGTCTACTTTATAACTCACCATCCAAGTAGCCGGTAATGATTCAAGTACATCTTCACTAAAAATAAAGTAAAAATTAGGTTTCATTTCTCGCCATTCAACGTGTCGAATGCTATTAACCGTCGCATTGACCTTTTTACTGTTGATGACAAAACTCATTTGATCACCAATATGTATATTTAAATCGGCAGCGACTTCTGATTCAACCGAAACACCTGCACTTGGAGTCCATTCTCCTTCAATAATAGTCGCTTGATTATCCGCATCATTTGCCCACGTATCATCTACCCAAGTGAAGTTAAGTTCTCGGCTTAATGATTCAGCATCAGGCTTAACACCTTGATAATCTTTTGCGGCTACATCATTGATTTCACTGATTCGACCGCGAATTATTGGATAAGCCTTTGAGCGCTCTAATGATTCGCTATCTAACACTTTAAGGTAATCTTCAATTTCGTAAGGAGCGATATTAATAGAAAACACATTCGGCGCATTGTCAGGAATCGCTTGCTGCCAATCTTGTAATAGATCCGTTCTAACCAACCAAATTACCGCCAATAACATTAAGGACAGGCCTAGCGCTCCAAATTGAAGTGTACTAGCTAAACCAGAACGATTAATTCGGCTGACTGCAAGTTTCATTGAGGCACTAATGGGCAGTTTATTAATTAGCTTTATGATGAGAAGACTTAAAACACCTAGCAATGCAAATAGCAGCACAATACCTGCAAGAACAATCCATACTAATGTATTATTGTGATAAGCAATAATCATCGGAATAATTGGCACCAACACAAGTAAATAAGCTGTCCACGACTTTTTATCTCCCTGAGCTTGCATCACATTGGCTGCCGATGTGTTGATTAACCCTAAAAGTGGTATTCCTAACGCAGGGATACCAATAAGTACGCAAGAAACCATAGCTACTAAATATGGTTTTATTCCATAACTCGGTAATGGATCAGGTAACAAATCGGTTAATGGGATCCTTAATAATATTTCCAATAAATAACCAGAAAAAATACCGAAAACCGTACCTATTACAAAAAGAATCACCACCTGTATTAACAACCAGTGCCTCAACCATGATTTACTCGCACCTAAGCTTTTAAGCATCGCAATTGTTTTTCGTCTACCTGCAACGTAATTTTGGCAAGTTAAAACCAAAGTGGTTGCAGCCATGATAATGACAATAGCAACCGTAAGAGACAAGTATTGCGTTGTGCGTTCAAACATCTCATTACTTCTTGAACCGTTACTTTGATCGCGCCAGCGATCACTGGGGGTTAACGTCACCGAATCTTTTATTTGCGTTAAACTCTGTTCATTACCCGTTAGATATAAATTAAATCGTACTCGACTACCTAAGCGCAAAGCACCCGTTTTTTCTATATCTGAACTATGGATATAAACAGCCGGCATTTGTTGGAAAGGATTAAAAGACAACCCAGGCTCTTGTACAACCTTACCGTTAACGACAAAATCCGCATCTCCAAGGGTGACAGTATCCCCTTCTTTAATATCGAGCAATGAAAAGACTCTTTCGTCCAGCCAAAGCTCCCCTGCACTCACTTGATGTAATTGGCTAGACCCATTGTTTAAAATTAAGTTGCCACGCAGTGGATAAGTGGAATCTACCGCTTTTACCGTAACCAGTTGCATTTCATTTTCGCTAAATGCCATGGTGGAAAACCTAACCAATTGTGACTCAGACACTTCAGGCTGAGCACGAATTGAATCAAACAGAGTATCTGGAACAGGGTTAGATGAAGCATAAACAAGGTCTGCTGTTAAGGCATCTTTACCCTGTTTGACAATAACTTGCTCCATTCGCTCAGCGAGTGCAGACAAAGCAAATACACACGCGATGATAAGAGTTAGAGCAATAGAAATAGGCCACAGCTGACCATGGCGGATTTCTTCCATACTCCAACTGAATAAACGTCGATTAAGAGATAATATTGATTTCTGCGTCATAGTTAGTTCACCAACTTGCCTGCTTGCATGTGGAATGTCTTGTCACATCGCTCGGCTAATTCTGGATCATGAGTCACAAGAACCAGAGTCGTGCCGTGCTTGCTATTAAGCTCGAACAGCAGTTCAACAATTTTTTCCGCCGTATGCTGATCCAAATTGCCGGTTGGCTCATCAGCGAATAGAATTTTAGGTTTGATCATAAAAGCTCTAGCTAGAGCTACTCGCTGTTGCTCTCCACCTGACAATTGAGATGGTAAGTGGTCAATACGTTTCTCTAAACCAACAGAATCAAGTAACTCCGTTGCTCTCGCTGTATCTTCATTTTGTCCTTTCAATAAACAAGGAAGCGTTACATTTTCTATCGCAGTTAAGCTAGGTATTAAAAGAAAACTTTGGAAAACAAATCCAACTGACTGGCTACGTATTGCTGCTCGCTGTTCTTCATCTAGTTGAGAAATTGCTTTTCCCATTAGATGAACATCGCCTTTAGTCGGCACATCTAGCCCTGCTAATAAGGTCATTAATGTTGACTTACCTGCACCAGATGTCCCAACAATCGCGACACACTCTCCTTCATCAATTTGTAAATTTACATCATCAAGGATTGTTAATTGCTCTTGTTTAGTAGAAACTAATTTACTTAATGATTCAGCTTTTATAATGGGATTTGCCATGACTCGATTACTCTCTTTACTTTTTCTACTGTTTTCCTGTACTGCAAGTAGTAACACAATTTTGCTGTTAGGTGATAGCTTAAGTGCAGGTTATCAAATGCCAATTGAAAGCAGTTGGCCAACAAAACTGTCGTCAGACCTTACAAAAAAAGGCTTTGATTACAATGTGGTCAATGCCAGTATTTCTGGCGATACCTCCGGTAATGGGCTAGATAGACTGCCTGACCTTCTCAAACAATATGAACCACAGTGGATACTAGTAGAACTAGGCGCAAATGATGGGTTACGCGGTTTTCATCCAAAAATCATCACTAAAAATTTGCAACAAATTATTTCACTTAGTCAGCAATTCGGTACCAAAGTAGCATTGATGCAAATAAAGATCCCACCGAATTATGGCCAACGTTACAGTCAAGCCTTTGAAGATATATACCCAAACTTAGCGGAACAGTTCCAAATACCACTTTTACCATTCTTCCTAGAGCAAATCATCTTAAAGGACGATTGGATGAAACAAGATGGCCTTCACCCTAAAGAGGTAGCTCAGCCATGGATTTCAAATTATGTGGCAGATAGCTTAGCGTTATATTTAGATTAGTCGCCAAAAAAATGCCCTAGCTCAAAACTTATCGCATAACGTACTTATATATTGGAGGTCCAGACGAAAAAACCGAGAATACAGACTGATGATAATAGAACCCATTATTAAAGGTGTTATCGCCAAATCTGCACACCCTACTGGGTGTAAACAAGCAGTGAAAGAACAAATAGACTATATTAAATCAACACAACCGACTAACAACGGCGCGAAAAAAGTACTCATTTTAGGTGCTTCATCGGGGTTTGGGCTTGCGGCCAGAATTGCAGCAACATTTGGCGGAAGCGAAGCCGATACTATTGGTGTTTCTTTTGAGCGCCCCCCTTCAGAAAAAGGGGTAGGATCTGCTGGTTGGTATAACAATATTTATTTTAGTCAATTTGCTGAAGCTGAAGGACACAAAGCTATCAATATTGTCGGTGATGCTTTCTCAGAAGAAGTCCGAGCCAACGTTATTGAGGCCATAGAAACCTATTTTGAAGGCGAAGTCGATCTTATCATTTACAGTCTAGCCACAGGGGTAAGACCAAAACCTTCAGGTGAAGGTATGTGGCACTCTGTTATAAAAACAATCGGTGAGAGCTATACGGGCTCCAGTGTTATCTTAGAAGACGATAGCTGGCACGCTACTACTGTAGAGCCAGCAACAGACGAAGAGATCGACTCCACCATAAAAGTAATGGGAGGGGAAGACTGGGAGTCTTGGATTGATACATTAATTAATTCCGACTCTATTGCACAAGGGTGCAAAACTATCGCATTCTCCTATATAGGCCCCGAACTCACTTACCCAATCTACCATGAAGGAACGTTAGGCCGCGCTAAAGTAGATCTGCACCAAACAAGTCACTCACTCAATCTTAAACTGGCCAAATATTCAGGTGGTGCATACGCAACCGTTTGTAAGGCATTGGTAACCAAAGCAAGTGTATTTATACCTGGTTTTACCCCCTATATTTTAGCACTTTATAAAGTAATGAAACAAAAAGGGACACACGAAACTTGTATTCAACAAATGCAACGGTTATTCAGCGATAAGCTTTTTCAAAGTGTGGTACCTGTCGATGGCCAAAGATTGTTGAGGCTGGATGAATTTGAACTCGATAAAGATGTACAAAATCAAGTAAAGCAAATTATGGCTGAAATGAATGCTGACAATTTTAAAGTGCTTGCAGACTATTCCGGCTACAAAAATGAGTTCCTTAAACTGAATGGTTTTGGCCTAAAAGGCGTCGATTACCAACAGGTTTTCGATATAGACCAGCTTAAAAAACTCAAACCATAGCGTTACCCTTCAAAGCAAACAACCAGTCTCAATTTTGCAACAAACCCTCCACTATGGAGGGTTTTTCTATTAATAGTAAAGTTATCGCATATACTTACACAATATAGTTAATGAAAAACAGTTAGTTATTCGACATACATATAAACATAAGCCATACGGAATGGATAGATTAACTTTAGGGAGTGTAAAGTACATGGTAAATAAGCACTATATGACAAATATAAATATCTCGGAGTTTAATTTGCCTCCAGATGTTATATGTCGTTTGAAAAATTTGGTTGAGTTGTTACACGACTTTGGTAAAGCCAATTATTCATGTATCGTACAAGACATTCGTTCACCCTCTGTTATTAGTAGCAGTCATAACTTTCCTTACCAATCTCCTGATAAATTAACATCACTAGTTCAAACCATTACACAAAATTTCCACTCTAAAAATGGCACCACATTACATGGCACTGTTAGCATAAAAAACCACAGTAACTCAGAAGACGATACTATTTATTATGTCGCTCAGATACTATTTTGGCCTGATAATAGTGTTTTTGGGGCAATAATAATTGGTAATCATAGTCAAATACCAACAATCGTAGATAATGAAAAACTATTATTAAGCTGTAAGCAATCAATTGAAGCGCATTTAAAGACCGTTTATCAACACATTCGAATAGAATCATTAACCGAACAATTGAGAATTCGAAGTGACAACAAAACTAAAAACATTGCTAATTTAAATTACACATTAAGCAAGGAAATTAATAAACGCAAAGCGGCAGAACAACAGGTTAGTTACCATAAGAGTCATGATATCGGCACAGGATTTCTCAACCAACAAGCATTAATAGAGAGAACAAACGAAATGCTCTCCGTTGCGCAAAGTAATCAGCAAAAGCTTGCCGTTGTGCATGTCAACTTTTCCAATGGACGCAAAATTCAAGAGCGTCATGGGGATAGCATACTTGATGAGCTCCTTACTGCATTTCGAGACAGAATTGGTCAAATAGATTGCATTAACTCTGTAACCGCTCGTATTGGTATTGCGAACGTTATATTAGTTATCCGCAGTAAACATCTTCAACCGTTCATTGAACACTTTTGTCACCGATGTATAGAGATTTGCCATTCTGACTTCCTGGTTGAACAAGAACATGTTCATTTACATACATTTATCGGTGTTTCTACTAATCTAGACTCAACAGATGCAGAAGACCTGGTCTATTTTGCCAACGAAGCCGCATTCGCATGTAAAGATACTGGACGTCAATATAGCTACTATTCAGAAACTGATACAGAACAAAGAATGCATACCAATGAAATAGAAAGTTATTTATTAGAAGCGGTAAGAAATGAAGATATAGAGCTGTATTATCAGCCTAAAGTAAACTTAAATACTGGCGCTTGGGTTGGTGCAGAAGCACTAATACGCTGGAACCACCCAATACTTGGTACGATTTCAAATGATAACCTGATACAACTTGCTGAACAAAATGGATTAATATTTGAGGTGGGTAATTTTGCTCTACGTAATGCAATAGAAAACGTCAGCGAATGGGCTCTAGCTGATGATTTTAAAATTGCTGTTAACGTCTCTGCTATGCAGTTACAAAATATCGACTTTGTTAGCTACGTAGAGAATCTATTACAAACTTATGATTTTCCTGCCTCAAAACTAGAACTAGAATTAACAGAAAGCTGTTTAATTTCAAATGAATACTTAGCACGGAAGATACTCAATAAACTGAGCCACCTAGGAATTACACTGTCACTCGATGATTTTGGTACCGGTTATGCGTCATTTAGTTATCTTAAAAACTACCCTTTTAATAGTTTAAAAATTGACAAAAGTTTTGTGCAAAACCTAACTCAAAATTCTAGTGACCAAGAGATTGTCCATTCAATAGTGCAGATAGCGAAAAAGCTAGAATTAGACGTTACCATTGAGGGCGTAGAAGATATTGATCAAGAACGTTTTCTATTAAATGAAGGTTGTGATTTCGCTCAAGGGTACTTATACGGTAAGCCTATGACGGATAGTGACTTTATTCAAAATATCCGTAAATAAGATTAAACTGGCTATCTTGTTTGTCGTTACCTATAATTCGCCACCTACATAATTATTAGTGTGCAAATCTGACGCATACGAACATAGAAGTATTTGAGTTATGGATCAACTAATAGCGAAATTAAAAAAACTCGAAAAGCAAAACTATCGGGCTTATCAGTCAGTTAAAGGTCAGTACTCCTTTGATGATTACACTTTTTATATTGACTACGTTCAGGCTGACCCTTATGCATCCGCTTCTCGCGTTCGAGCGGTAAGGCCTTGGCCACTGACTGGCTTAGCATGGTTAAAAGGTCAATCAAGTTCATTTCAAATTGCTGCAAGAGATTTCATTGCCCGTAGCTTTGCGTCTTTTGCGGCACAAGAAAACAGTGTCTCTATTGCATTGTCAGGGCAAACAATACTTGATAGTACTACCGTGTTATTTACTGAAGAAGGGATTGAGTTACGATTCCGCATTAAATTACCCGCGGAAGGACGCAGTATCCTAGCTAAGAAAGCGGTGAATATTTTAACTTTCCACTTGCCAAAATATATTCGAAAATCGACTATCGAAAGAGAGCTCGATAAAGATGCTCTTATCAAACACTGCCAATGCGCTGAAGACCAAGATCATCTACGCCAGCAGCTAGCCAGTCACAATTTAATTGCCTTTGTCGAAAATGGCAGCTTATTGCCTAGACTTGCTGGTAACAGTGATTTACCTATGAAGGATGCTGTAAAATTTACCACTCCAGCCTCTCTTGAAGTCCAGTTGGAAACGATAAACAGAGGCCTTGTGACAGGAATGGGGATTAAAAAAGGGATCACTTTAATTGTTGGTGGTGGATTCCATGGTAAATCAACTTTGCTTACTGCAATAGAGCGTTCTATTTATAATCATATACCTGGTGATGGCCGAGAGGGCATTGTTACCGATGCGGGGGCAATGAAAATTAAGGCAGAAGACGGACGCTGTGTGCACGCGCTAAATCTGTCTAATTACATTAATCATCTACCGATGAATAAAGATACTGCTGATTTTTCTACTCAAGACGCATCGGGCTCGACCTCTCAAGCCGCTTGGCTACAAGAGTCTATAGAGTCAGGTGCAACGTCAATTTTAATCGACGAAGATACCTCAGCAACCAATTTTATGATTCGCGATGAACGTATGCAGGCACTCGTTAATAAGGGTGATGAACCTATAACACCATTAGTAGATAGAATTGGTCAGTTAAGAGATGATTGTGATATTTCTACTTTAATTGTTATGGGGGGATCTGGCGATTACCTCGATCACGCTGATACCGTAATACAAATGCACGACTACCAACCAATCGACGTGACAGCCAAGGCGAAACAAGTGGTAAAACTTCACCCTAGCCAACGTCTTCAAGAAAACGAGCAATCTTTAGGTCAGTTTTCACCGCGTTCATTACATTTACTTGGCTTACAGAAAATCTTATCCGATGGTAAATTTAGGGTGACAGCTAAAGGAAAAGAGTCGCTAAGATTTGGTAAAGAGTTTGTCGATATCACAGCACTCGCTCAAATAGAAAGTTCAAGTCAAGTTAATGCAGTGGGTTGGATTTGGTTTCAATTAGCGCAAAAACCCGGTTGGGCAAAACAGCCATTACAAGAAATAAATACGCTTTTACAAGAAGACTGGTTCTTGTCGATGCCTAATTATGGCGACCTTGCCAAACCAAGGGCTCTTGAGGTTTTAGCTATTCTTAACCGAATGCGTAAAGCAAATTTTAAGAATTAATTACCATGGTAGCTTATGAATCACACCTCTTTTACGCGACGACGACGCTTTAGTAATACTTTGATAGCGCTGGTTTCACTTTATGGGTTGGTTTTTATATTTTCTGCCTTTGACCCTGCGTTGAGAGCAGTGTGGATTGCTGAAATCATACCGGTCATTGTAATTCTTTTAGCCATTCTACTACTAAGTAGAACGCTAGAATTTAGCTCCACTGCCTATTTCTGCATGTTTATATGGCTTGGCTTACACACAATTGGTGCCAAATACACGTTTGCTGAGGTGCCATTCGACTGGTTCAATAATTTGGTAGGCTCTGAACGTAATCATTTTGACCGAGTCGCCCATTTTTCAATTGGTTTGTATGCGTACCCTATTGCCGAATATCTGTATCGCTATAATCAATGTAATAAGTTAATCGCTGCTTTATTTAGTCTCTTCGCTATTATGAGTATTGCCGCTGCTTATGAAATTATTGAGTGGTGGTATGCAGAGCTTGCTGGAGGTGACGAAGGTATTGCCTTTTTAGGGTCTCAGGGCGATATATGGGACGCGCAAAAAGATATGCTATGCGATACCTTAGGTGCATTAGTTGCCTTAGTTATTTTCACTTACCGAACGACTGAAAAAATCAAATAGAATCGCAATTCCGAGCAAAAGAATTGCGATTTTTTATCAGCTAAAATGCTTATTTTTTCTTAGGTTGCACTAACTTGCGACCTATATCCACCACTGCAATATCACGCACGTAACTTTGCCCTAAAAGAACGGGATAAGATAAATGCTTGCGGTCAGTTAAAGTAAAGTCTGCCTTTTCTTTAACGTCACCGACTTGTATCCATGCAGTAACTATAGGACGCTTTTCGGCTTCAGTACTATTCGCTTGTTTGATCTTTGCCCAACGCAAAACAGGTAAGCTGATCTCATCTGTAGAAATATTTTTGTGCTCAACTCGGAATTTAACCCATTCCTTCCCTTCTCTTTCGAAAGGTAAAATATCAACGGCACTAATGGATGAAGTCGTTGCTCCTGTGTCCACTTTCGCCATAAAGCTTTTATCTAAGCCAGGAAGATACACCCACTCTTCCGAGCCTAAAATAAGTTTACCTTGTTCTGTTTTTGTTGGTTCAGCCTTTGCTTTCGCTTTTACTATAGGTTTGTCTACTTCCTTTGTCACTGTAGAAGTATTTGATTGCGAAACGTCAGCTTTGTCACCAGTAGACACTCCGCTTACTGATGAATTATCGGTTTTTTCAGCAACAACCATCTGTTTCGCTACATTATCCGTAGACGATTGTTGTGAAGTATCGGATTGATTACTCGTACACGCAACCAAACCGAAACACAAACAAACTGGTAACAAGGATTTATTCACGGTTTATTCCTCTAACTCTATGTTATCTTTATACAGTATAGCTACTAATTTAGGCTATTTTGGCAATAGCATTTGCTACATAAGGAATATCTTTTTCTGTTAAACCAGCAATGTTAATTCGGCCATCAGCAACACCGTAAATACCATAGTCATCTTTTAAAACCTGCATTTGTTGAGCAGAAAAGCCTAAAACAGTAAACATACCTTGATGCGATTTTATAAAGTCGAACTGTTCCGATTGATGAGAAACACGTAATTCATTACACAAAAGATCTCTTAAATTCACTAGCCTTAACTGCATAGATACAAGCTCTTCTTTCCACATACGAGTCAAATCAGAATCGTTGAGCACGGTTTTAACTAATGCAGCACCATGATCAGGTGGCATGGTATAGGTGGCTCTAGCTAATTGAAGCAATTTACCCTTAGCATTGACTGCATGCTTTAATGATTTACCAACAACCATGGCTGCGCCTGTGCGTTCTCGATACAAACCAAAGTTTTTTGAGCACGATGTTGTAATTAACATTTCTTCAATATTGTCCGCCATAAATTGCAAGCCTTCAGCGTCTTTTTCTAAGCCTTGACCAAAACCTTGGTAGGCTATATCGACAAACGGTATAAAGCCATTTTTTTGCGAAAGTTCAGTTACCGTTTTCCAAACCGAAAAATCAACATCTGCCCCAGTTGGGTTATGACAACAGCCATGCATTAGAACAACATCATCAGGGCCAGCAGTTGCGATATCGGTTAACATACCATCAACATCAACCTGCTTAGTCTGTGGATTAAAGTAACGGTAATATTTCACCTTTAAACCTGCCGCTTCCATCACTGGTTTATGGTTAACATAGCTTGGATTACTCAACCAAACGGTGGTTTTAGGGTTAGCCACTTTCATCAAGTCAGCTAACATACGTAAAGCACCACTTGCACCGGGAGTTTGAATGGCACTCACACGGTCAAACGCCGAAGTTCCTGAGAGCAATAGCTTAACCATACTAGAGTTGAATTCTTCACAACCCGCTAATCCTACGTACGATTTAGTGGTTTGACTTTCAAGTAGCTTTTTTTGCGCCTCTTGAATCGCCTGCATAATTGGTGTTTCACCTAAGTTATTTTTATATACGCCAATACCTAAATCAACTTTTTCTGTGCGAGGATCACTACGATAAGCAACTGAAAGAGAAAGAATAGCGTCCTGCTGAGGCGTTGGTAAATATGCAAACATTGAATCACATTCCTTGATAAATAGTAGATAACCACGAACGAATATACTGCCTAAACACTATTGCGCTCGCCTTGATTGAGCAAATTAAAGCATGGAAAAATCATACACATAGATTAAGCCAAGTGAAAGGACTATTTATACTTTAAACCATGAACGCCAAGTCTCATAACCACCCCACTTTTTTAACGCTAGCTAAAAATATGAGTGATACGAACAAAAAACGAAGCGAAGTAAAAAAGCTTGTTTTGATAATGGAAACGACATGAAAATAAGCTCAAATTTGATCTGACTTGAACTGGTGAATAACTTGATTGCTAGAACCACGCCACAGTAGTTCTGGATCATACTTGTCTTGCTCAAATTTGCCATCAATCAATACATCAACTAACTGTACAATTTTGTGCTGCTGTTGGGACAATTCCCCGAGCGTATAACCTGTCCACATCCAGATATCTTTATCTGGGCACTGTTTCTTTACTCTCAACACCAATTGATAAATTGCTGCTAGATTTGCCGGGTGAAGAGGGTCACCGCCAGACAACGAAAGTCCGCGTCGATAAATTCGCGTATCTTGCAAATCAGCAATGATCTGGTCTTCCATCGCTTGAGTGAATAAAAGACCAGAGTTTGGATTATGCGTTGCTTTGTTATAACAACCTTTACAATTGTGTTCGCAACCGGACACGAATAAAGTACAACGTGTCCCCTCGCCATTTACAACGTCAATTTGATGGTATTGATAATAGTTCATAACAATTACAAATGCTTAACTCTGCGTTTAACTTCTTCTTGTTTGCCCAAGTTAAAAGGTCGTGCATCTGGGCTACCTAAATATCCGCATACGCGTCGCGTCACGGATACTTTAGTCGAATCGTGGTTACCACACTTAGGGCAAGTAAACCCTTTACTAGTACAATCAAATTCGCCAGTAAAGCCACATTCATAACACTCGTCTATTGGAGTATTCGTGCCATAATATGGCACTCTACTGTAGCTGTAGTCCCAAACATTTTCTAATGCTTCAATGTTCCGTTGCATATTTGGAAACTCGCCATAGCAAATGAAACCACCAGTCGATAACTCTGGATAAGGCATTTCAAAGTCTATTTTATCGTAAGGGTTAACTTGTTTCTCTACATCGAGATGGAAGCTATTCGTATAGTAACCTTTATCAGTAACACCTTCTATCACACCAAATTCTTTAGCATCAATGCGACAAAAACGATTACACAAATTTTCGCTTGGCGTTGCATATAAGCTGAAGGCATAGCCCGTTTCGTCTCTCCATGCATCAACCGCATCCTTCATCCTTCTAACCAATTGAATTGCTTTGGCATTTAAAGTTGGATTATCATAAACATGTTCTTTGCTTTTATATAACGCATTGATCGTTTCATGAATGCCGATGTAACCTAAAGAAATAGAAGCACGGCCATTTTTAAAAATTTCGGCCACAGAATCATCGGGTTTTAAACGAACACCACAAGCCCCTTCCATATACAGAATAGGCGCCACTCTGGCTTTTACTGACTCCAAACGGTTGATACGTGTTTCTAGTGCTTTGCGAGCAAGTTTTAGTTTATCCTCCAGCAAATCATAGAACTTGTCTTCATCTCCATTTGCTTGTATTGCAATACGTGGCAAGTTAAGACTGACCACACCGAGGTTATTACGTCCATCGTGAACCAATTCGTCATTTTCCTGATACACATTCAAAAAACTGCGACACCCCATAGGAGTTTTAAAAGAGCCAGTAACATCCACTACTTTGTCGTAATTCAATATATCGGGGTACATACGCTTAGATGCGCATTCTAGTGCCAACTGCTTAATATCGTAATTAGGATCGGACGCTTTATGATTTAAGCCATCTTTAATAGCAAACACCAATTTGGGAAAAACGGCTGTTTTACTGTTTTTACCTAAACCCGCAATACGATTTTTAAGTATCGATGCTTGAATCAATTTAGCCGCCCAACTGGTTCCCAAACCAAAACCAAAAGTCACAAATGGCGTTTGCCCATTTGCAGTATGCAAAGTATTTACTTCATACTCTAACGATTGAAAAGCATCGTAGCATTCTTTTTCTGTGCGTGATGTTGCAAATGACTCCGGACTATCAATATTCCACTCTTTAGCCACCTTTAAGTGCTTCTGATAACTAGCAAGTACATAAGGTTCTAGAATTTCATCGATAGCATTGATAGTCGTTCCACCGTAAATATGAGACGCAACTTGAGCAATAATTTGAGCAGTGACAGCCGTTGCGGTTGAAATCGACTTGGGCGTATCGATTTCCGCATTACCCATTTTAAAGCCATGAGTTAACATGCCTTTGAGATCAATAAGCATGCAGTTAAACATTGGAAAGAAAGGCGCATAGTCAAGATCATGATAATGTATATCACCTTCATCATGTGCTTTAACAATATCACGCGGTAAAATATGAGTTTTAGCGTAGTGTTTAGCGACAATACCGGCTAATAGATCGCGTTGAGTAGGAATAACTTTGCCGTCTTTATTGGCATTTTCATTAAGGAGATCAGCATTACTTTGTTCTATCAAGCCTTGAATTTCTTTAGTTAAGGCGCTTTTTTTGTCGCGGGCCATATCACGATCGTGACGATATTCAATATAAGAACGTGCCATTCCCTTATAAGGTCCCTGCATCATTTCGTTTTCAACTAACGTTTGTATTTCGACAATATCAACTTCAGCGTGATCAAGTAGTTTGGTCTCTACTGCCTGTGCCACTTGTTCTGCATAGGCCGTCACATCATTATCAATAAAGCTCGACGCACTTTTAACGGCAGTAACGATGCGATCCTTTGCAAATGGGGCACGGGAGCCATCCCGTTTAATCACGACTGTATTCACTGTATCTCCTTACCCTAGATATCCACAGATTACTAACAAAGCACAATATAGGGTATTAATATTAAAAATGCACACTACATATTGTGCGTGTATTTAAAAGGATGAGTGCTTCTAGGGTCTTGATTTAGATCAATAAAAACTAAGTGAATGACAACAACAGACGATCTTTTTGTATAAGATCTCAATGCGAAAATAAATACATCATTTATGCAAAATTGAGCGAAAAATACTTGAAATTTTTAATCTCTTGATAAGATGGGCGTTATCGATAACTCATTATTACAATGGCACAAAATATGACCAAATTTAACTATGTCAGGCTATTTTTACTACTGTGGCTATTTCATCCACAAACCCTGAATGCCGCGCTTGAGTTATCCACAAAACCGTTAGTGGTAACAAGTTGGAATTTACAATGGTTAACCACTGATAAGAATACCGTTGCCCCTTTGACTAATAGAAATAGCCGAGACACGCAAGTTCTCGCCCAATACTTTAACAAAGTTTCACCCGACGTATTGGCATTTCAAGAAGTAGATTCAATTCAAGCGATAAAAAATATTGTTGGTAATCGTTACGTTATCTACCTGTCCGATCGTACTAGTCCGACCTTCAAATCTCGTCAATTCGACGATATCAATCAGTACACTGGTTTTGCTATTAAACAAACTATCAATGTTATCGATCCTGCCGACCTCGTAATGACGCAAAACACTAGCAAATTGAGATTTGCATCCTATGTAATCGTACAAGGTTCAAACGAGGCTTCAGATATACATTTGCTTTCAGTACATTTAAAAGCAGGGTGTCCAGCTCAATACAAACGAACCAGAGACTGTAACTTACTTAAACAACAGGCTTTGTTAGTTAATAAATGGCTTAAGCAAAGAGTCGAAGCAAAACAAAGGTTCGTTGTTGCTGGAGATTTTAACCACAATCTCGCCTATCCAAATGATTGGTTGTATGTCGATATAAGTACTGATATCAAACAACACGTTAATCTTGCCAGTAAAACTAGCCAACCAAACTGTATCGTCCGTTCCAATAGAAACAACAAAGCCACCTATCAATTTAGGTCGCTTATTGATCATATTCTACTCAGTAAACATTTAACTCATGGTGCCGTTAAACAGCAGATATTCTCACCCGATGATGTGCTAACTTACCGATTAAGTGATCATTGCCCATTATCAACCATTATATTTCCGTAGTTACATCTCTTTTTGATTTAGCGATATACGTAACACAGCGACGTAAATGACATGGTTGTTTTTAATGACATAGTTATTTTTATTGACATAGTTAATTTAATGATAACGCAAGGGTTGTAAGACAACTTCATCACCAACAGCTAACCCTTTTCTAACCAAAAAATTATCGTTGATTTGTACTAATCGACTAGCAATCAGCCCATTCTGCACCACTTTGACATAATCTAGTTGGCCCACTTGATAAACTGCGTTTTTAGGTACCAGCAAAGCGGGTTGTTTTTCTCCGTACACTATCACTTTTCCATATACGCCCGGATAAATTAAGGTTGATGAATCAATATTCAGCTTAACCATAAAACTTCGTGAAAGTGAATTGGCAGAAGGACTAATTTGCACAACCTCGCCTTCACCTTGAATAGCATACGTTGGTAATTGATACTGTAGATTCATACCCAATGTGACATTTTTAATTTGTGCTTCAGAAATATAAACTTCAAGCTGAAGTCTATTGGGGTTATACATTGTCAACAATGGCATTCCCGGTGAAGCGGTATCACCCATATTGACATTTTTTTGTGTAATCAGACCGTCAAACGGCGCTGTTATGGCACTAAAGCTTAATGTTGTTTCCGCTTCAGTTACGGTTGCTTGCGCTTGTTTAACATTTGCTTGAGCGATTTTTAGTTGGCTTTCCGCCTGATCAAATTGAGATTGCGATAGTAGTTTTTTAGCCACCAGTTCTTTTACTCGGTCATATTCTTTTTTTGCTGCGCTCAATTGTGCTTGCGCAGAAAAGAGAGTTTGCTCTGCTTGTTGTAATCTCGCATTCAGGTCTCTACTTTCTAGACGCATTAACACATCGCCTTGCTTTACTTTCGCCCCTACATTAACCATAACCTCCGCTATACTCGCTGTTAGTCGTGCAGAGATGATCGCCTTTTGGTCAGCTACAACGGTGCCGGTGAATTGATAATCAACCGGTATTAATTGTTGTTCGATTATCGCCGTCTCTAACTCTGGATAATCACTAACAACCACTATTCTTTGCTCAGGTAACTTATCGGTAAAGTAACCCGACATATACAAAAACAGAGTCGCTAAAACCGTGAATGACGCAAGGCCTAGAAGAATTTTTGACTTGTTCATGTTAGATCCTCATCTTGTACCGATAGACCGTGGCCGTTTACATTGCCATACGCGAGCTTATACACCACAGGTATAACCAACAAAGTAAATACAGTAGATGCGGTGATACCAAATATTATTGACCATGCTAAACCATTAAAAATAGGGTCTAACGTGATCACAACATTACCCAGTAACGTTGTTCCTGCAGTCAATAAAATCGGTCGCATTCGTACCGCTCCCGACTCGACAAGAGCCTCGGTGAGCGCTTTGCCTTCGGCTAACGATTGTTGAATAAATTCTATAAGAACCAAAGAGTTTCTTACTACGATTCCTGCAAGTGCAATCATGCCGATCATTGCGGTAGCAGTAAACAAAGCAGGGTCTGGATAGCCATTTATATCTTCACTTATCGAGTTTAGTAGCCAAAACCCCGGCATAATGCCTATTACTGTTAACGGAATGGCTAACATAATAATTCCCGATACCGCAGGTAGACCGGTTTGAATTAACATAACGACAAACACACCTAATAAAGCAACGGCATACGCAATACCGAGATCTCTAAATACATCAACCGTTATCTTCCATTCTCCTTCACCACTCCACACTACCTTGATACCTTGCGCCACACTCCAACCATCTCCTGCACCGTTATTAAAATAAGTTCGCTGCGCTATACTGGTTTGACTTGACGATTCAGGTTCATCTTGATCAGCTAAAACGTCTGCAACAATTTCTCCGGGTACGCGACCAACTGATTCAGCATAAACATAAACAACAGGTTCGAGGTTCTTGTGATAAATAGGTTGTTGCCTGGCTTGCTTAACAAAAGTGCCCAGTTCTGAAAGCTGAACAAGAGGTTGAGGCGCATCAACTAACGAACCTTGTACTTCATTCTTAGCGATGCCAGCTCGGCCCCTCACGTATAAGTCGGTCAGTTTATTCAACTGGTCACGATCATTGTGAGCCAACCTTAATTTCACTGAAAGCGGCGTAATTTCTCGTTCAGCTTGTAAATTAGCCAACACCACTCCATTGTTGGCCGCAATGATGGTTTGATTAATGTCGTAAACAGAAACACCAGATAAGGCGGCTTTTTCACGATCGACAATAAAACGCCAGGTGTCGTACTTACCTTGAATTGAAGTATCAACTTCAGAGACAAATTGCTCTCGTTCTAATCTTGCCGCCACTTTTAACGCTTGCGCCTGTAAATCCTGATAACTTGTGGTTTCATCTGCGTAAATTTCCGCAGTCAGTGTCGCGATAACGGGCGGACCGGGAGGGACTTCAACTAACTGAATATCGGCGTTATATTGCTGAGCAATACGTTCTAGGTCAGATCTAAGCCTAGTAACTAATTGATGAGATTGGTGACGCCTTTCATCTTTATCCGCCAACACAATTCTTAATTCACCTTGATGAGCTTGGTTGCGCATATAATAATGTCGAACCATACCATTAAAGTCCATCGGTGAAGCAATACCGGCAAATGCTGACACGGAAACAACATCAGGTACGCTAACTAGGTAATTCGAAAAATCACGCAACACATTAGATGTTTCTACAAAATTGGTTTGCTCTGGCATGTTGAGTACCAATTGGAATTCATTTTTATTATCGTAAGGAAGCAACTTCAATGGAACGAGCCGCAAAGCGGGAAGCAAAGCCGCGCCGATGAATAACGCTGCAACACACCCCAGAAATAGCCAACTTCTGGTACGACTTTTCAATAACGGCAACAAAACAGCCTGATAACCTTTGAAAAGGAGGCTATTTTTTACATCATATATCCCTTCATTTGTCGCTCTGACTAGAAGTTTACGAGCTAACCATGGCGTAATCATAAACGCAACGATCGTACTAAATATTACACTAATGGGCACATTGAAAGCGAGTGGAGCCATGTAAGGTCCCATCATTCCTGTAATAAAAAACATCGGCGTAAATACAATGACAATCGCAACCGTCGACATTAGCAATGCGCTACGAATTTCCATCATTGCCAATACAATAGCTTTAGTGCGAGATATTGATTTCTGTTTTAAATAACGCTCGATGTTATCTATGCTAGCGATTGGATCATCAACGATTAGACCAAGCGCCAATATTAAGGCAAATAGCGTGACTCGATTAATAGAGTAGCCAAATGCTAAGTCCATACCAAGCGCAGCACCATAACTGATTGGAATTGCAATACCAACAACCAGTGCGCTTCGCCAATTTAAAAATAGGCCGACAAATACCACCACCGTTAAAATTGAAATAGCGAGGCTAGATACTAGATTAGAGACCTTATTGTCAGCCGTTTGACCGTAATTTCGAATAATACTGAGCTTGACGCCTTCGGGAAGCTGCCGAGAACTTAATTGGTCTAATTCTTGTAGAACGTCATGCGCAACAGAGACCGCATTCGCTCCTTTCTGCTTAGCCACTGAAATATATACCGCAGGTAATGGCTCAGTTATCTCCCGATTGCTAGAGGACAGCTGAAACCAAGTATCATTTACCGCTTCTTCTGGTCCATCTGAAATGTCGGCAACATCACGCAAAAAAACTGGTTTACCATCGACTACATTAACCACTAATGCTTCAAGCTGTTTTGCCTGGGTAAAAAATTGTCCCGACTCAAGCTGGTACGCGTTACCCGATTGATGAATCAACCCTGCATCTTGCTTAGTATGGCTAACAGAAAAAGCACTTTTTAAGTCATCTATGGTTGTTTTTCGGCTTGCCATTGCTGAGCTATCGAGTTCAATCTCGATGATCCTAGATTGACCGCCAATCACTTCAACCACATTGGTGCTATCAAGCGCCTTTAAACGTTGAGTGGTTTGTTGGGCAATACGTCGTAATTCATAATTGGATAGATCAGCCGGACTTTCTGAATACAATGCCGCAACAACGATAGGTACATCGTCAATTTCAATAGGTTTTACAATCCAACTAGTAACCGATGTCGGGACATTATCTTGATTAGAATAAAGCTTATTGTATAGCTTAACCAATGCCTCTTCTCTATCTTGGCCTACGTAAAACTTAATAATTACCTGTGCTGCGCCATGCATTGATGTCGAATAAACCGTTTCAACACCATCAATTTGACTAAGCAGTTTTTCTATGGGTTCTGTAACTTGTTTCTCGACTTGCTTGGCACTTAAACCGGGAGCTTGGATAATCACATCCGCCATCGGAACAATAATTTGTGGATCTTCTTCTTTTGGCGTCAGAATTAACGACATCACGCCAATAGCCAAGGTTAGTACAATCAATATTGGTGGAAAATAACTGTTCATTACTTTATGAACAAATCCACCACTTAGTTCCTTTTTCATTAGTACTCCTCAACAATTGACGCAAGGTTT
The DNA here is from genome assembly GCF_033101115.1 of Vibrio sp. TH_r3. NCBI lineage: Bacteria > Pseudomonadati > Pseudomonadota > Gammaproteobacteria > Vibrionales > Vibrionaceae > Vibrio > Vibrio sp. TH_r3. The sequence goes on from NZ_JAWMPW010000002.1 coordinate 300,756, forward strand.
CACTCATTAAGCTGTTTGTTAAAGATTAGCTACTCGTTACAACTTGCTCTGCTGAATTTGAATTGTTATTGATATAGGTCAATAAACTTACCGCCCCTAACCCAACCATCATACTGGCAAAGAAAATCACCACACCAATGTTACCTGCTAATAAAGAAGAAACGACTGGTCCTGGGCACAAACCTACCAATCCCCAACCGAGCCCGAATATTGTGGCACCAATGATTAAGCGAGCATCAATTTTATCTCGGATAGGCAAACCAAATTCAGTTGCAAAAATCGGTTTGCTCCTTGTCTTAATAACAAATAAGTAAACCGGTATAAACACTGAAAGTGCTCCGCCCATCACAAACATAACGTCGGGCGACCAATTTCCAGTTACATCAAGAAACCCAACTACATTAGCTGGGTCAACCATTCCGGACACGGCCATACCCAAGCCAAATAAAATACCGCAAAATAAAGAAACAAAAGCAAACATAATCGCTCCAAAACACCGTGAGTTATATGACGTGTAGACGAAAAAATACCGTTAACGCAGCAACCAGCATAAAAGTTAACGTGGCAACGATAGAACGAAACGAGAAACGCCCGATACCACAAATACCATGACCACTGGTGCAACCGTTACCAATCTTGGTACCAATACCAACTAGCAACCCCGATACCGCTAGCAGCCACGGACTAGCAGAAAACTCCCCCGGGATAGACACATTAAACATCACCCCAGCCAACATGCCGCCCAACATCATTCCAATGAAAAAAAGTAAACGCCATGAATAATCTTTTCGCTTAGGGGTTAATAAGCCAGATACAATTCCACTGATTCCAGCAATTTTGCCGTTCATTAACAACAACACCGAAGCTGATATGCCTAATAGTACACCGCCAAATAGTGACTCCCACGGAATGGAAAAACTCATCATATACCTCTAGTAACCTCTTAATTAAACGCAATAAAGTTGATGTAAATTATTAATCAACGCTGAAATACGCTGATCTGACAATGAATAGTAAACATGTTGTGACTCTTTTCTGGCATTAATCAGACCATGCTTACGTAATACAGTGAGATGCTGTGAAAAAGCAGATTGACTAAGATCTGATCTCTGTTGCAGTTCGCCAACTCCTACTTCACCTTGTGTTAATTGGCATAACACCATCAGTCTTTCAGGGTGCGCCATTGTTTTCAGCAATTCAGACACTTTCTGTGTGTTTTGTTGCATTTTAATCATATCCATAACACTGTTCTCTCAAGATAGTTAACCACTCATTGTTATCAGCAGCGGCCTATTGTTACTGTTGGTAGCAACTGTTGAGCACAAAGCTTTTTATTGTTAAGCTTTTTGTTTAGATTTTACTAATATATGTTAATTAGTCAATGCTTAATTAGAACATTAGGATTTTTTAAAAATAACATTAGACAATTCTAATTTAGAGGTTTATAGTTTTTGCAGTTCAAGTTGAGACTCTTCGGTTACACAAAATAGCAACAAAACAAGGAAGGCATATTATGACAATAGAAAATGGCGTTAGAATAGCAGCAGGAATTATGATTTTACTATCGGTTATTTTGACTACTTTCGTTCACTCTTCTTTCCTATGGTTAACCGTCTTTATCGGTTTAAACTTAGTTCAAAGTGCATTTACTGGATTTTGCCCCGCTGCATTCTTATTAAAAAAGATTGGACTAAAATAAACCGTAAGGCTATCCACAACAAATATTAACTTGGAGAGATAAACAATAACCGCCTATATATTGCGTAGTTATTGTTTATCTTTTTATATAATTTGGAGTTATTAACAATGACAAAAATAGTCATCATTGGTGGAGTAGCAGGTGGCGCGTCTGCAGCTGCTCGTGCTCGCCGCCTTAGCGAAAATGCTGAAATTATTATGTTTGAGCGTGGTGAATTTGTTTCGTTTGCCAATTGCGGCTTACCTTATCATATAGGCGGCGATATCACCGAAAGAGCAAACTTACTGCTGCAAACCCCGCAGAGTTTCCTTGCGAGATTCAATGTTGATGTTCGTACGATGAGCGAAGTTGTTGGCATAGATAAAGCAAACAAATCCGTTACTGTTAAGAATGTATTAGACGGCTCTGATTACACTGAAAGCTACGATTTCTTAGTACTGAGTCCAGGTGCAGGCCCAATTGTTCCCCCTATCCCAGGTATTGATAACCCCATTACGCACTCACTGCGTAATATCCCTGATATGGACAAAATTTTAAATACGATCCGCATGAATCGCCCAGAACATGCCACAGTTGTGGGCGGCGGTTTCATTGGTTTAGAAATGATGGAAGCGTTTCACCAACTTGGTATTAAAACAACGCTTGTAGAATTAGCCGACCAAGTAATGACACCTGTTGACCGTGAAATGGCGGGCTTTGCTCACGCTGAAATCAAAGAGAAAGGTGTCGATTTACGTTTAGGCGTTGCACTAGAAGCAGTGGAATATATTCAACAACCGCACGTACCAAACATTGAAAGCGGAGAAGTAGACCAACACCCTCATATCCAAGGACACTTGAATCTCAACCTGAGCAATGGTGAAACAATCCAGACTGAGATATTGGTTATGGCTATTGGCGTTCGACCAGAAATAAAACTAGCTCAAGAAGCAGGTTTAAAAATAGGAGATCTAGGTGGTATCTGGACTACGCCAACAATGCAAACCAGCGATCCATCTATTTATGCAGTGGGTGATGCAATTGAAGAAGCCGATTTTATTACAGGTAATCCCACTATCGTTCCGCTTGCTGGCCCTGCTAATCGTCAAGGTCGAATGGCCGCTGACAACATGTTTGGCCGTCAGCAAACTTATCAGGGGACACAAGGAACAGCCATTTGTAAGATTTTCGATTTAGCCGTTGCTTCTACTGGTAAGAACGAGAAGACTCTAAAGCGTGAAGGCATTCCGTACAAAAAAGTGTATGTACATACTGCTAGTCATGCGAGCTATTATCCGGGTGCGGAGATTGTTTCATTTAAGATGCTTTATTGTCCAGACACAAAGAAAATTCTTGGTGCTCAAGCAGCAGGTAAAGACGGCGTCGATAAGCGTATTGATATTATGGCAGTAGCTCAACGTGCAGGTATGACTATCGAGCAACTTCAGCACCTTGAGTTAACTTATGCGCCTCCGTTTGGTAGTGCAAAAGACGTCATTAACCAAGCGGCCTTTGTGGCTAACAACATTGAAAATGGCGATGCCAAAGCAATTCATTTCGATGAGTTAGATACCTTAACAGACAATCACATAATTTTAGATGTACGTGTACATGAAGAAATAGAACAGTTTGGTACTCTTTCAGGTGCAATCAATATTCCTGTAGATGAGCTGAGATATCGCATGAATGAGTTGGATAAAGATAAAGAAATCATAATTTTATGCGCTGTAGGGTTACGCGGTAACGTCGCTTACCGTCAATTAGTAAATAATGGTTATCAAGCACGTAATTTAATTGGTGGCTACAGAACGGTTATGTTTGCACAACAGTAAGTTCGGTTTGACCAAAATGTAACAAGCCCCAAGTGGGCTTGTTACAAATAATTAGTAAATTCACAAAGCTATTTTCAGAACCTCTCAGTTTTACTAAAACTTCTACTTTATTAAGCCAACTACTACTCTATTCTGGTCGGTTAAAGCAGTGATTTTTATTATCGGCTATCAGTTGTAAGGCGGTTTTATCACATGGAGGAAGTGCTGCATCGCTTTGATTAATCGCTGTGACTCTATTACCCCATTTAACTAAGCCCGCGCCCCAAGTTAATCCCGCACCAAATGCTGCTAGCAAAATGTTATCACCTGCTTTAATTTTACCTTGTTCCACCGCTTCACATAGTGCAATAGGCACTGTCGCAGCCGAAGTATTACCATATTTTTGTATATTAACAAAGGCACGCTGTTGATCGATACCCGCCAAGTCAGCTAACGTTTGAATAATACGGATATTCGCTTGATGAGGAATAAGTACATCAATATCTTCGATTTTTAAACCGGACGAATGCAAAACGGTTTGTGCGGCTCCTCCCATTCCTTTCACTGCGCGTTTGAATATATCTCGTCCAATAAAGTTAAAATCAAAATAGCCATTTTCCGCAGCAAATCGATCCATACTCGTACCGAATTTAGGCACGGATAAAATATCACGGCCAGCCGAGTCACAGCCAATACGCGCCTGCTGTAATCCAAGCGGTTGCTCTGTTCGGCTTAATATAGCCGCACCTGCTCCATCTCCAAACAGTACTGCAGTATCTCGTTGACTCCAATCTATAAAAAACGACAATCTTTCTGCGCCAATAACCAGTGCGTGTTTATAGTTACCGGCTTGAATTAAGCGAGTGGCCGTTTCCAACCCATAAACAAACCCGGTACAGGCCGCGTTCAAATCAAAAGCTGCGGCCCCAACAACACCAAGGTTTTGTTGAACTTTAGACGCTATATTGGGAATAAGCGAATCAGCAGAACACGTTGCGACAATAATTACATCAAGCTGATCGGCTGTAATACCTGCACACGCTAGTGCTTGTTTTGCAGCCACTGTTGCCAGTTCAGATGTATCGACATGACTTATACGACGATTTTCTATACCGGTGCGGGAGCGGATCCAATCATCGGACGTTTGTAAAAAAGTACTAAGATCATCGTTCGATAAAACCGCTGGAGGGATACACTTTCCCCACCCCGTTATTTCTGCATAGTGCTGCGCCATATAATCTCCTGCTCGTATGTTATTTTTTTGTGTTTGATTATACTATACAAGTATACGCTGATATACGCTCAGTTATAAGAGTGAATTTAAAGGAGAAAATAATGACAGCATTCAACACCCGATGCCCATCGTGCAACGGTCTCAACCGAGTTCCGTTACAACGGGTTTCAGAAGCGGCTACGTGTGGAAAATGTAAATCTGCCCTATTCGACGGAAAACCAATAGAAGGTACAGAAGCAAACTTGGCCGCCCTTTTAACATCAGAGCAACCTGTAGTGATAGATTTTTGGGCCCCTTGGTGTAACCCATGCGTTGGTTTTGCACCTGTTTTTCAAGATGTCGCTAGCGAAAGAATGGGGTCAATGAGATTTGTGAAAGTGGATACCGAAGCCAATCAAGCAATTGCTAGTCAATATAGAATAAGAAGTATTCCTACGATAATGCTATTTAAAAATGGTAAACAAATAGACATGTTAAACGGAGCGGTGGCAAAGACTCAGTTTAATCAATGGCTTGATACTGCACTTAACAAATAATTACAATCCAGTAATAGATGAAGTCGATAATCTAAAAACAACACGGGATTGAAAGACATAAAATCGACTTCAATCCCTTTGCCAACCTATTTATCTCAACAGGTCTATCAGTGATCTCTATAGGGGCATTTCTATAGTACATTAGCGATAACTGCTGGTTTCATCGCCATATCTTTTTGCGTCACACTTACTCCTTTTATCTGTGCAAACACCGCTTGTCCTTCAATAAGAGCTAACTCATCAAATGCCCATCGAGTGATATTTGCAACCAAATAACAATCATTGCCAAGGTCGAGTTTTACCGCCATGTTCTGCTCGCCTTGTTCTGCTTCTATAGGGGTGATTGTGGTAATTTTAGCGGATAAAATGTTACGAATAGAAGTTTGCTGTGCTCTTGTTAGCATGATTGACACATCATTAGCTCTAATCTGCATGCGTAACGCCGAATTTAGCGGTTGATGCACACGTTGAACCCACAAACTTGTTTGCTTATTCAAACTGACTTGTGAAAGTGCATATTTGTCATGATGGCGTTGTAACCTTACCTCAAATAATGAGCTTTGTTCCGAAAAAGGTTGCCAAGGTCGCATTACATCAGAGCCCCAAATATTTTCTAAGCGACCACTGGTTACAACTCGCCCTTGCTCTAACAGTATAATGTGATCGGCTAAGCGAAGTATTTCACTCAAGCTATGCGTCACATACAAAATCGGAATATCAACCTCTTGCGCTAGTTTTTCTAGAAACGGCATGACCTCTTTCTTCCTTGGTAAATCTAAAGAAGCCAATGGCTCGTCCATCAATAACATATCTGGCTGAGAAAATAGTGCCCGCGCAATGGCAACCCGTTGCTTCTCTCCACCAGAAAGCTCAGCAGGGTAACGTTTTAATAAATGTGACAAATTGAGTAGATCGACAATACGATCAAACATAGTCCGCTCGATAGAACTCTTTGCACCATAGAGTAAGTTAGCCTTGACGCGATAATGAGGAAACAGTCTTGCATCCTGAAATACATAACCAATATTACGCTTGTTGACTGCAACATTAAGGTTGGTTTTATCATCAAATAGCCGCTTTTCTCTGACGGTTATTTGACCGCGGTCTGGTACAATCAAACCTGCTATTGCGTTAATCAGTGACGTTTTTCCTGAGCCGGAACGACCAAATATTGCGGTGATACCACGGGATGGAATACTTTCATTCACGTCGAGACAAATATCACCAAGCTTGTGGTTTAATTTTATATTAATCATTGTGCTTTTACATTCCCTAACCGTTTTTGAGTCCGACGGCTTAACCAATCAGAAATAAATAGCGACACTAAAGCCACGGCAATAGAAATGACACATAAACGAGCAGCAGCAAATTCTGCGCCGGGCGTTTCAATAAAACTATACATCGCTAAAGGTAAGGTTTGTGTTTCTGCTGGGATATTAGAAACAAAAGTAATTGTGGCACCAAATTCTCCCAAACTTCGAGCAAAGGAAAGCATGGTACCCGTTACAATACCGGGCAATGTTAATGGCAAGGTAATGGTATAAAACACTTTAAAAGACGATGCGCCCAATGTTCTTGCTGCTTGTTCTAATTTAGGATCGACCAATTCAATACTTAATCGAACCGCACGAACCATCAAAGGTAACGCGACAACCGCAGAAGCTAAAGCCGCACCACGCCAACTAAAACTAAAGCTAATACCAAACGTTTCAAGTAAAAAGGAACCAATAACACCTTCTCTACCCATTAAAACCAGTAATAAGTAGCCAATCACAACCGGTGGCAGAACTAAAGGAAGATGAATAACACTATCTAACAACCGCTTGCCTACGAAATTTTTTTTAGCTAACAACCACGCGAATAAAATTCCAATAGGAATTAATCCGATAACCGCAACAAAGGCAATTTTCATACTCAAAATGAGCGCTTGTATTTCAAAGTCAGACAAGATTCATCACTCCGTTTTTAATCCATTTATCCTGACGACGAATAGGCATAATTATTTGCATCCGATAGTTAGTAAAATCCAAATTGACCAAACACTTGTTTAGCTTCATCACTCAATAAGTATTGGGCAAATGCCCTGACTTCTGGTTGGTCATTTAATAGTGCAAGCGGATAAATAATAGGTTGGTGTAATGAACTAGCAAAGTCAGCAACCAATTTTACTTTATCATTTTGAAAAGTATCTGTTTTATACACAATACCAACGCCTGCTTCACCTCTTTCAACTAAAGCTAATGCGGAACGAACCGAATTAGTTGGTGCGATTCTGTTGTTTATTTGTTGCCATACACCTAAATTAATCAGTGACTCCTTCGCATAAATACCGGCAGGTACCGATTCGGTCTGTCCTAGAGCCAACCTTTCATGGGTCAACAACTCTCGCCATTGGTCCGCGTCCGACAGATCAAATTCGTCAACGGGTCTTGAACTAGGACTGACTAAAATCAACTCATTTTCCACTAATTTTTGCACGTGCTCTTTGGTAATTACGTCTTTTTCAACTAGGTAATCAACCCATTTGTTATTGGCAGAAATAAATATATCCGCTGGTGCGCCGTTTTGAATTTGCCTTGCCAAAGACGAGGATCCGGCAAAAATGGTTACAACTTGAGTTCCCGTCTTTTGAGAATAATCCTCGGCAAGTTGAGAAATAACATTGGTCATCGAGGCGGCAGCATAAATGTTGATCCGCGTCTCTGCGGCTTTAGCATTAAGCGCTAAACAAGCCCACATTAACAGCAATGTGATTTGTTTACTCATTGTTTTCCTTTCAATTAAGTTCAATGTAGTTGCAGTGATTCGCCATGATAACTAAATCGCGATTATTTTTCGCCAAAACTAGTGTTTATTTAGAGTTGTGACTAAAATTAATGCACAAGGCAAACTATCGGTGAACCAAGAACTATCACGAAACAAAAGGTGTTGCTATTGCAAAGGCATGATATTGACGAAGTTAATCAACATTAAAGCTTCAAACGGTCACGTCAATAATACGTCAAGTAATTGTCATCTATCTATTGGCGTCAAAAAAACAACTTTTTGTTCTCAAGTTATTATCGCGAAGTCAGTTGTACAAAGGAATAAATCATTCATCAAACATTGGCATATAGTTTGCTTGGGATAAATAATAATGCCTAATTCGTAAATGGAGTTTTCATGTTAACAACGGCTCGTACACTTGCACTGCTAAGTTTATGCTTATTTTCAATCAGTAATGCTTCGGCAAACAATTTTCCTTACAATACGTTAGACTTTAGGTTGGGTGTTGGACCAACAACCTTTGGTGTGGGTTATAGTATGCAATTTATGGAAAATGCCCATTTTATTCTTCGCGCAGATAGTGAATTTGAAGGCGACTATGATTTTGCTGGTGGTATTGGCTTTAATGGTCCTATCGATCAGTTCTTTGATATTACTGGACAAATGTTAGTTCATAATATCAAAGACGACAGTCACGATATAATTGGCGATGATATTTTACCTGAATTTAATTTCGGTCTTAGGATGTGGTTTTTAGAAAATATTGAACTACATGGTAAAGCAGGCATGTTGATAGACAGTGAAGAAACACATTTCATTTGGGAAGGTGGAGCTAGATTCCATTCAACCCAACAGCTGGTCGTTGGTGCGTCACTACTTAACAATGGTGTTTACGGCAGTCAGTTAATGGTTCAAACCCGTTTTAACTTTTAGATCGGCCTGTACACACATAAAACTCCATCAGACCAAACATAGCACTGTGAGTTACTACAAATAAATTAAAAGGGATGGGCTAACAAGCCACATCCCTTTTTTAATCTTATTAATTTAACAAGGTAATGAGTGATTAAACGTCGTAAGTTGTTGACGCTGTATCACCACCGGTACCAGTCCAGTTAGTGTGGAAAAACTCACCACTTGGTTGGTCAATGCGCTGATAAGTATGTGCGCCAAAATAATCACGTTGTGCTTGGATCATATTTGCAGGAAGACGTGATGTCGTATAACCATCAAGGAACGTCAATGCAGAAGTCATCGTTGGCATTGGTAGGCCTATCTCCATTGCTTTAGAAGCAACTTTACGCCAAGCAGGCATAGAAGACATCAAGATTTCTTTAAAGTACAAATCTGAACCTAAGAATTGAATATCTGGATTGGTTTGGTACGCATCACGAATATTACCTAAGAAAGCACTACGAATAATACAGCCACCACGCCACATTAATGCAACGTTACCAAAGTTAAGATCCCAATCATTTTCTTCTGACGCTTCACGAATTAACATAAAGCCTTGAGCGTAAGAGATAATTTTTGACGCTAAAAGTGCTTGTCTAATTGCGTCAACCCACTCTTTTTTGTCACCTTCTATTGGGGCAATGGTTTTACCGAATAGTGCTTCAGCATCAACTCTTTGCTCTTTTAGTGAAGAAAGACAACGTGCGAAAACAGACTCAGTGATTAAAGTTAACGGAATACCAAGATCCAGTGCATTGATCCCTGTCCATTTACCAGTGCCTTTCTGACCAGCGGAATCAAGAATTTTCTCAACCAGTGGCTCACCATCTTCGTCTTTATATCCAAGAATATCGGTAGTGATATCAATGAGGTAACTATCTAATTCTGTTGACTTCCACTCTTCGAAAATGGCTTGCATCTCTTGGTGAGATAACTGTAAACCTTCTTTCATAAAATGATACGCTTCACTTATCAGTTGCATATCACCATATTCAATCCCATTGTGGACCATTTTAACAAAGTGACCAGAACCATCTTTACCAACCCAATCACAACACGCTTCACCTGATTCAGTTTTTGCAGAAATTGCTTGGAAAATAGGCTTAACAAATGGCCATGCTTCTGGCGAACCGCCTGGCATGATTGAAGGTCCAAATCGAGCACCTTCTTCACCACCAGAAACACCAGTTCCGACGAAGTGAATGCCTTTTTCTTTAAGAGATGCAACCCGACGGTTGGTATCTGGGTAATTTGAGTTACCACCATCAATGATGATATCACCTACGTCTAGAAGAGGAACAAGTTGGTCGATAAACTGGTCGACGACATCACCAGCTCTCACCATTAACATCACTTTTCTAGGCGAGGCTAATTTATCGACTAAATCTTGCATTGAAGATGCACCAATAATATTCGTTCCTTTAGCAGGCCCTTCAATAAATTCATCCACTTTAGATACGGTACGATTATATGCAACAACGTTAAAGCCATGGTCATTCATATTAAGGATTAAATTCTGTCCCATAACCGCTAAGCCGATTACACCGATATCACCTTTCATTCTCTACTCTCCTTTCGTCAGCATTTTTGCTGCCTGTAAATCTAAAAACCACTCCGTCTGACCATGGTTTGATTGAATTTTTGCCGCAGGATAAACTAATTCATCTGCTGGCGTCGTTTCTATTTCTCGTAAAATTTCAGCTTTACTTTCACCTAACACAAGGTAGGTTAATCGCTTGGCGTTTTCTAATAATCTTGCGCTTTTGGACACTCGTACTTGGCCACTTTCTGGATGCGTTGCAACCACGGCAATGGCTTGTTCAGAAAAATCAGTTTGTTTTGGAAATAAAGAGGCAGTATGGCCGTCCGTTCCCATACCTAATAAAATCCAATCAAATTCCGGCAAGCCATTTTTATGGTTAATAAGTTGTTCCATTTCGGCAGAAAATCGAGAGACTTCTGCTTGCGGATCGTCTTCACCAATAATTCTATGAATATTTTGCTCAGGAATATCAACAATACTGAATAACAGTGAATTAGCTTCACCATAATTACTCTCAGGATCGGTTGGAGCGACACATCGCTCATCTCCCCACCAAAAGTGGAGATTTTTCCACTCAATTGATTGATTATAAGGCGCAGCGGCAAGTGTTTTAAATAACAACTTGGGCGTGCTTCCACCTGAAAGTGAAATATGGATGGCTCGATTCTCTAAGCTCAGTTCTTGCATTGTGTCAGCAAGAGATTTAACAACATCTTCAGGAGTTTTGAATACTTTATAGTTCATATTTATAATTCACAGTAATCGGTGTTAGTTAAGTTTTTACATGGAAAACGCCATTTGCGTCCGTCATCGGTGAGTAACTTGTCCGCTTCTATCGGTCCCCAAGTACCTGCAGCATAGCCAAATAAGTGCTCTAGGTTTTCTTTATAATCTAGAATTGGCTGCACAAATTCCCAACAAGCTTCAACTGCATCCGAACGAGCAAACAAAGTCGCATCCCCCTTCATACAGTCCAGTATCAGGCGTTCATAGGCAGTAAGCATATTACTTTCTTCTAAGTCATCATAATGAAAGTCCATTGATACTTCTTTTGCTTCAAAACCAGCACCGGGTTTTTTCAAACCGAAACTAAGTAGTATGCCTTCATCTGGTTGAATACGAATAATTAGTTTATTTTCAGGCGCATTAATACCAAATACCGGATGCGGAGTATTTTTAAAGTGGATGACTACCTCGGTTACGCGAGTTGGCAAACGCTTTCCTGTGCGTACGTAAAATGGTACGCCAGCCCAACGCCAGTTATCAATAAACATTTTTAATCCAACGTAAGTTTCGGTACGAGAATCATCGGCAACACCGTGTTCTTCCCTGTATCCTGGCAACAAATTGCCACGAACGACGGACTCTGTATATTGGCCTAATACTAGGTTGTTCTGTAGGTCATCTTCACTAAGTGGCCTAAAACATTGCATAACTTTAACTGCTTCATCTCGGATAGAATCGGCATTAATAACTGCAGGAGGTTCCATTCCGACCATAGCAAGGACTTGCAACAAATGGTTTTGGAACATATCTCTAACCGCGCCCGCGCCATCATAATACCCTCCGCGTTCTTCTACTCCTAAAAATTCGGCAGAAGTAATTTCAACGTGGTCAATAAATCTCATATTCCATAACGGTTCGAACATAGCGTTGGAAAAGCGCATAACTAACAAGTTTTGTACGGTTTCTTTACCAAGGTAATGGTCGATACGATAGATTTGGTGTTCTTTAAAACAAGCATGGATTTGTTTATCAAGACTTTGTGCAGACTCTAAATCATAACCAAATGGTTTCTCTATGATTAAGTTTTTCCAGCCTTCAGTTTCATCATTTAAACCGTTTTCGGCTAAACATTCTGGAATAATTCCGTATAGACTAGGCGGAGTTGAGAGATAATAGACCGTATTACCATTAGTGTTATGTTTATCTTTAATTGCCGACAATTTTTCTTTCAATATGGCGTATTCACTCGTTTCTGAAGTATTAATGGCCACGTAATACAAGTGGTCGCAAAATACATCCAGTAACTCAAGATCGACTTTTTCATTATCAATTAATGATTGCTTTAATTTAGCCTTGAAGGTCGCATCATCAAATGATGTTCTACTGACACCAAGTATGGCAAAGTCTTCTGGTAACATTTTATTAGCAAACAAATGATACAAGGCTGGAATTAGTTTTCGATGAGTTAAATCGCCAGAAGCACCGAATATTACAATAGTATTGTTTTCTGGATTCACTATATCTTCTATATTGTTCATAGTACTCTCATACAGTTTTAACTGTTAATTGAAACATTTTTGAGTCTGTAGCCTAGGGTCGGTTTGTTAAATATATACGACCAAAACATCAAAGGCATGCGTTCAGTCAAGCACTGCGTTACGGGTAACATTAGTAATGTATAGTAACTTAGTTCGATACTCAAGACTTTAAGATGCCTAGATTACAGGTTAATTGCACTAAATTAAATTAGGAACTGCCTATTAGTCTTATAAGCAGGGCCTTTTAAAAACCTTAATAAATTCAAGTGTAAAGCTACTTAACAACAAAAATATATGCACAAAAACACCTATAATAATAGTTACCATTACACAGATTAATTACACTATAAGTAAAAAACCAGAACGTAATAACGTTCTGGTTTTCTATCGTAGCCATCTACAACGTTTGCTTAGATCTGGTACTTGGCGTCTGTATAATTGGAACGGCTTATCTTATGCATACTGTTTTACCAGTTGATTCCAAGACACTCGTTGCTGGTAAAACCGCATCTTAATTTGTTGGTACTCTACTTTTAAAACAGAGTGTTCATAATGTTTAATTAACGTCTCTTTCTTTCCTTCAAGTAACTTTTTCTTAATATCGTAATAATCGTTCATATATTTAACCAACAACTCGCACTCTTCCTGTAAACGTACTTTGATCTGTGCATTACTAGGCTCAGCATCTAACTTGCGGTTAACTTTACTTAATAACGCTAACGCTTTAGCTTTTTCAATTCTGAGTGTTGGTGTAACTCTTAGATTGGTAGCTAAACCTAACCACGAACAACTTTTAATTAACCATTTGGTTGGATCATACTGCCACCAGTGAATACCATTTCTATAATCACTTTCGAAAATATGGTGGAAGTTGTGATAGCCTTCGCCAAACGTCAAAATAGCTAAAAACCCATTGTCACGTGCGGTATTTTTGGTTGTGTAAGGTTGCGACCCCCAAATATGAGCCAATGAATTAATAAAGAAGGTAGAATGGTGGCTCAAGAATAAGCGCAGAGCACCAACAATAAGTAACATACCGACCACATCTTGATAAATAAGACCGAGCACGATCGGTATACCAAGATTAGTCAGTAACGCCAGCGATAAGTAATGCTTGTGTTGCCACATAACCACGTTATCTTTTTGTAGATCGCGACAATTACTGTAATCATCATAATCCTGTTCAGAATAATTTCTCAACATCCAACCTATATGCGAATACCAAAAACCTCTGGTTGCTGCATAAGGGTCTTTATCTGTGTGGTCGACAAATTTATGATGTGGACGATGATCTGACGCCCAGTGCAATGCACTATTTTGTAAAGCAAATGCGCCACCTATCGCGTAAATATAACGTAAAGCTGAGTGTGATTGATAGGCTTTATGCGCCCATAAACGATGGTAGCCAGCGGTAATAGATAAGTTACAAAAACTGTAAGCAATAGCTAGCCAAATTGCATGCTCCCATCCATAACCTTGATAATATCCATATACAGGGGCTGCAACTAACGCCAATATAGCTGTTAGTGCAAAAACAAAAACATTTAACCAAATTAACGGTGGTTTGTTACTTATATCCATAACCTTTGCCGCTATCCTTATCAATTGAGAGAACAGTTGTGCGCCAGAATATCAGCGCACAACTGTACGCTCAACTAAAAATGCACAAAATTGAGTTACAAAACAATAATAGTTTTGATTTTAACATTGACAACAATTGGTTTAGTTACCACCAAGCGATAAGCTGAAATGATCCGATTCTTTAACACCATCAGATGATTTAACACGAGTAGGTATATTTCTGCATGCAGACTTAGCGTTGCAACCCTAATAAGATGCTTGATTAAACTATGAGGCACAATTATTGATAACTTACTAATTTATTGAGAAATATATCCAACTATCTGGTGAGAAACTAGCGTAAGTAAGTAAAGCATGTTATCAATACATGCTCCCTCGTAGAACACTTTTAACTGGATAATAATATGATCAGGATGTTTACCAATTTATTCCCTTTATGGGCGATTCTTTTTTCAACGGTTGCTTTTCTACAGCCAAACTTGTTCGTTGGACTAAAAAGCGCCATCGTTCCATTGTTAACCCTTATCATGTTAGCAATGGGCTTAACTTTAAGACCTAAAGATTTTAGTAATATTCGTAAAAATATTGGCGCCGTAACCACTGGAATCATTTTGCAATTCTCCGTTATGCCTTTGGTTGCGCTCGCTATCGCGATATTACTCAACTTTGATGCCGACTTGACGGTTGGTTTAATTTTAGTGGGTTGCGTGGCTGGCGGTACCAGCAGTAACGTCATGTGTTTTTTAGCCAAAGGCGATGTTGCACTCTCTATAACTATGACCGCAATTAGTACGCTTCTTGGCGTAATATTTACCCCATTGTTGGTAGAGGTTTTAGCAGGCAAAGCGGTTGATATTCCGGTAACAGGTATGATCATTAGTTTGATAAAGGTAGTACTGGTTCCAGTATTAATCGGTGTCGTCATCAATTCTTTGTTCCACCAACACATCGCGAAATTCAACTCAGTATTTCCTTTAATATCAATGACAGCGATTGTGGTTATTATTGCTATTGTTGTAGCTCTAAATGCAGGGAAACTGGTTGAAGTCGGCCCTATGGTTGCGTTAGCGGTAGTACTGCATAATTCTATTGGTTTGTTGATGGGGTATTGGATACCAAAGAAAATTGGTTTCGATGAAAAGATATGTCGTACGATTGCTTTCGAAGTAGGCTTACAAAATTCTGGCTTAGCAACCGCGTTAGCAATGAAATTCTTTGCACCTACCGCGGCAATTGCTGGAACCATTTTTTCAGTTTGGCACAACATTAGCGGTTCAGTTCTCGCCGGTTATTGGGCGAAAAAAGAAACAGATGCGACACCAACCGTTTCTCAACATGTATAACAACTAAACAACAATACAAGCTGATTTAAACAAACTATCGTTTCTATCAGCTTTCGATATTCTTCACTTCGTTACTTCTATTATTTGGTCGGTATTGCATTCCACTTTTACTTGTTGCATCTAGTACAAATCACCTCGTAGTAAATTTTCATCGCATACTTTCAAATGTCTTTCAAAAAGCATTACTGGTACAATGCCGACAATTCTTAATTGCTAATGGTGCTACTATCGAGGTTCATTTCAATTGTTAGCACCTCATAGCGACACATAAAAACGTAAAGGTAATAAACTCAAATGGTTAACAACGCGATTCAATGGTTTCCGGGCCACATGCACAAGGCTCGTAAGGAAATTGAAGAAGTTATTCCTCAGATCGATGTCATTATCGAAGTTTTAGATGCTCGAATACCGTTTAGTAGTGAGAACCCATTGATATCTTCACTTCGTGGGGACAAACCTTGTGTCAAAGTTTTAAATAAACGTGATTTATCTGATCCAGAGTTAACCCAGCTTTGGATCGAACACTTAGAAAAAGAGCAAGGCGTTAAGGCAATGGCGATTACCACGTCTAATCCTGCTGAAGTGCAAAAAATTATGGAGTTGTGTCGTAAACTTGCCCCTCATCGTGAAGATATGGGAAAAAACATTCGCACTATGATTATGGGCATTCCAAACGTTGGTAAATCAACCATTATCAATTCGTTAGCAGGCCGCACGATTGCACAAACGGGTAATCAACCAGCGGTAACACGCCGACAACAACGCATCAACCTGCAAAATGGCATTGTATTGTCGGACACGCCTGGCATCTTATGGCCAAAGGTAGAAAACCCTCATAGTGGTTTCAGGTTAGCAGCAACTGGTGCAGTGAAAGATACGGCAATGGAATATGAAGATGTGGCATTTTACACTGTTGAATATTTAGCCAAACAGTATCCAGAGCTGTTAAAAGAACGTTACCAACTTGACAGTCTCTCTGATAGTGAAATTGAATTAATGGAAGCAATTGGGGCTAAACGTGGCTGTTTACGAGCGGGAGGCAGAGTCGATCTCCATAAAGCATCAGAAATCTTGTTGCATGAATTGCGTAGCGGAACATTAGGTAAAGTGACACTAGAGTTACCAAGTATGATAACTCAAGAATTGATTGAAGTTGAAATTGAAACAGCGCGTAAACAAGAAGCTCAGATAAAGAAAAAAGAAGAACGTCGTAAGCGTTACTTAAGAAATAAACGTTAACATCATTAACTCTGTTTTATCAAATAGGTAATTATTATCACTGAACAATAGAGAGCTCGGCACAAGCTCTCTATTGTTAATTCTCATTATTCTATTTTTGGAGCATTACATTTCTGTTAGTTGTAATAACACGCCTTCCAATTGATCCCACGGCAATAAACAACTATCAATAACTTCAATTCGTGATTCAAAACCACTTAATGAAAGTTCATTTACTGACACAACGCCATTGGATACATTGTAGGCAAAACACCCTTTCTCAGTGTTGATCACTCCCTTTACTCGTTCTGCTGTTAACGAACTTAACATTGAAAACATATCGTCAAAGCTGAACACTATTTCTGGTGCAAATAACCATCCACAACTAAAATACCCCTGCCCTTTGTTCTCTTTTCGAGTGTAGTTTTGACCTGGCGGTATCGAAAATTGCGGCTCCATACTGGCATGGTCATGATGATGCGTTTCGATATGTGAAGGTTGATTTTGTTCACTTCGAACCATATCCAGAAATTGCAAATCAAATTCCCCTTGAGTGGCCAGACTCGAGGCGGCTTTGCTCGGTTGTTGTTTATCAAACCAGGCTTGAAATTCTGCTAAGTCGGAATCTGAACTGGTATCCGCTTTATTAGCAATAACAATATCAGCACTATCCAATTGGTCATTGAAGTTTTGATTAGTGGTATATCTATCATCAGAAAAATAACTTGGATCAACCAACGCAATAGTAGCCTTAAGATCAACATAATCACGATACTGTGGTGAAGTTAAGATCGCTATGACTTCTTTAGGATGGCCTAAACCAGTGGGTTCAATAATTAACCTGTCAGGCTTCATACGCAGTAGTGCATTTACACCGACCGACATAGGCACGCCGGCAGTACAACACATACAGCCTCCTGGTACTTCCTTTACGAATGCACCACTATCAGAAAGCATTGCGCCGTCAATTCCAATCTCACCAAACTCATTGACTAATACCGCCCATGATTCGTTACTTGGTTTACGTTTGAGCAAACTTAAAATAGCTGTTGTTTTTCCTGTGCCTAAAAAGCCAGTAATAATATTGGTTGGAACCTGTTGTGACATAGTGTACTCCTGTATAGGCTAAGGAGTATAAGAGATATTTGACGATTATAAAATGCAAAAGGCGCACAACTTTGTGTACGCCTTAAAACACCTCGAGACTCAATCGTGAGTTCGCGTATGGAATCAATCAACAAAACGTTCCAACAAATAACGAGGATTATAAATAATATTTCACTAAATCCATATTGTGTGTAACAACAAAATCTATGTAAGGCGGATTAAATTAACTCCATGTAAGTAGGTTGACTTTGCCTTACTTTTTAAGTCTGGTAGATATTTACAAAAAAGCAATAGTTGCCGAAATGAAATAGCAAAACTGTGATGTAAGTTTACCGCTTTAAAAAATTATTACGCATAAATCCACTAGAAATATATGTTATTATTTCGTCACTTATGCAGCACGCTTCATTTAACGACCAACTATAGAGATGATGTTTATATTATGGCAAAAATTTCTCGGCCAACACGAATCCCTAATTTTTTCTCTAATCAAAGTGATTACTTTGCTGTGGTACTATTATCAGGGATCGTTGGAACATTAGCCGGAATAGTTGTGTCTTACTTTAATATTTTTATTAATTGGATACTGGAATTTCGCATATCTCTACTTGATTATAGTTCACCAGACCAATTCTTAGTTCAAGCTGCCACTATCGTTTTCAGTGGGGCTTCTATGGCTGCACTCGGATTTTGGCTCACTTATCGATTCGCTCCTGAAGCTGAAGGTAGTGGTATTCCTCATATTGAAGGAGCATTGGCTGGCGAACACGATATCCGTTGGTATCGAATTTTGCCGGTTAAGTTTGTATCAGCAACACTTGCGATTGGATCCGGTATGATTTTAGGAAGGGGGGGGCCTTCGATTCAATTAGGTGGTGCAGTTGGCCGAATGGTAGCAAGTAAGGCACATAAATTTGAACATGCCCAACATATCCTAGTGGCAGCAGGGTCGGCTGCTGGTCTTGCCGCCGCATTTAATACTCCTTTAACCGCCATTCTATTTGTAAATGAAGAGATGCGAAGGCAGTTTAGTTATAATTTCACCTCAGTAAAATGTGTTACGTTAGCCGTAATAGCCGCCACTATTGTGATGGAATATTTAAATGGCCAAAACGCTGTTTTATTAATTCCTACCTTTGATACGCCACAACTTCAATCTTTACCTACATTTGCGGCTTTGGGCATGTTATTCGGAATCATTGGCGTCTACTTTAATAAAACGATTCTTCGTACCACCAGCTGGTTCAAACATTACCACGGAACAAGCATGATTCGTCTAGTAACTACAGGCGCTTTGTTTGGCGCTCTCTTCTCTCTATTACATGTGACTTATCCAATTCTATCTGGGGGCAGCTTACCAGCTATCACTCAGCTGTTTTCTACACCTGCTCCTTGGATGGTGATGGCTCTGTTTTTTACGTTAAGAATGTTTGGTACGATTGCGTGCTTTGGTTCTGGCGCTCCGGGTGGTATTTTTGCCCCAATTTTAACTTTAGGGACATTTTTCGGTTTAACTTATGGTGTGCTTATCCATGATATTGCACCTGCTCTTGCAACTGATGCGGGTATTTACGCTGTCGCTAGTATGGGAGCATTAATAGCAGGAAGCTTACGCACCCCGCTTACCGGTGTTGTATTAGTAGTGGAAATTTCTAATAATTATCAACTCATTCTACCAACTATGGTCACTTGTTTCGGTGCGACATTTATAGCCCAAGCTATAGGCGGACGTCCTCTATATGCTTCATTACTTGAGCTAAAACAGCAAGACTGGAAATTATAGTGAAGCAAACATATCTTGCTCTAACATGAGTAGTTTTCGTTTAGTTTCTAAGCCACCCGCATAACCGACCAACTGGCCGTTACTACCTATAATACGATGGCAAGGAACTATAATTGACAAAGCATTGGCGCCATTGGCGTTAGCAACAGCACGTACTGCATTTTTATTGCCTATTCCTTGCGCCAATTCTAAATAACTCGCTGTATCACCAAATCCAACTAGCATAAGTTGCTGCCAAACTTGCTTTTGAAAAGCTGTGCCTACAAATAGCAGAGGTAAATCAAATTCACGACGTTTTGATTGGAAGTATTCTTCAAACTGGTTTCTAGCTTGTTGAAGTACAACATTATCTTTTTCGACAAATGTTGCGCCCAATTTCGTTGCAATACGATTATCTATAGCGCTTCGCATTTTTCGATAGCGCCAGTCACACATGCATAACTTGTTTTGAAAACTGGCAAGCAGCAATTCACCATAGGGCGTTTTATAATTCTGGGTTTCAATAAAGTCCATAATGTACACTTATTGTTAAGTAAGGCGAACTGCCGCCACACAGATTGAATATCAATCAGAACAGTGCAATCATATTACTGTGTATTTATACAGTCAAATTATTTAAGTATAGAAAAGGAAAGTAAATTAAGTATTGGTGAATAACTTGAACGTATAATTTTTGAGGTAAACAAATGAAATAGTAAAAAATGCCCTTCCCAATCTAAACGTCTCCTATGACTGTTCGGAGCTTACATAGCAAGATTAGAAAGGACTATCCTTATTTAGTTCGTGACATATCTCCACCACCGCAAGTGCTAAACTGGATTTTATAACCTGTTGTTGTCTAGCTTGTTGCATTTGGTAAAACTCGATATCAACATCACCATCTGGCTCTAGCTGTTCAAAATGAACCACGCCCATTTTTTTAATCAGCCTCAAGTTTTGAATTGACTCTAAAACCATAGGAGTTGTAAATGCATGATCTGACAAATCAGCGTTGAGACTATTCTGCAACCTAATTATATCTTCAATATCATGATATACAGCGTCGGGAATAACACCTAAACCAAAAAGTAATTTCAACCTTACACTAACGTCACCCAATGGCCCAGTATCATGTAGCAAAGGACCAACAACTGACTGAACGGCAAAGTTATCTTTTTGAAATATTCTATGCATTAGACCTTCAACTGCTTCGTTGAAAACACTGACAGCTACGACAAAAAATGCCCTAACAGAGGTGGTACTATTCAGTTTTTCAATTACTTCTGTTTCGTCTACTGTATCTACCATATTTTGTCTTTACTACATAGAGTATAAGGAAGGACTCAGTGTCCCTCCTTATAAGATTACTTAAAGCTGAGCATATAACGCATCAACGTAGGCTATTTCTTCGCCATCAATGTCAAGGCCAGTATATTTAGCAAGTGTAGCTTTCACACCTTCAGCTTTTAATGACTCTTGTAGCTCTACGGCTTGTGGGTCTGAATTATTGGTGTATTTCAATGCAGCTGCAACACCTTTAAGTAACGTTTTGTTTGCTGTGCCATACTCTATCGTTCCGAGTAACGGTTTAATCAAGCGATCACCGGCACCAAGTTTACGTAATGGCTGACGACCAACACGATCAACTTCATCAACCAAATATGGATTAGCAAAACGTCCTAGAATTTTTTCAATATATGCGGCATGTGCGGCAGGTTCGAAACTGTAACGACGAATTAGAACTTCACCACTTTCTTCCATAGCTTGTTTTACGTCAGCCTTAATCGCTTGGTCTTCAATAGCTTCACGTATAGTATTGTGACCAGCAAGACAGCCTAAATAAGCAGTCACACAGTGACCAGTATTAAGGGTAAACAATTTACGCTCAACAAATGCCATTAGGTTATCTGTACACTCCATACCTGGAATATTTGGTATGTCACCTTTAAATTGCGTTTGGTCAACAATCCACTCACTGAATGTTTCTACCGTAACGGCTAGAGGATCGGTTTCTCCCTCTTCTGCTGGAGGAACAATTCGGTCAACCGCTGAATCAACGAATCCAACCAGTTGCTCAACTTTTGGTTTCACTTCGTCACTTAATTTTTCAAATACAGCTTCTTTAAGTTGACTAGTACCGCGAACCATATTTTCACAAGCGATAATATTAAGCGGAGTCGAAATGCCTTGAGCTAAGCGCTTTTCAATTGCTTCTGCCACTGTTCCCGCAATGATTTTTAATACTGTTGGTCCAACTGCTGTAGTAACTAAATCTGAGGCTACAATGGCATCAACAATTTCAGGGCTAGTAGAGTTTAACGCGGTAACGCCTGTAACCGTTTCAACTTTACAGTCAGCGCCAACCACCTTAACAGGGTACTCGTTGCGAGCAATCAACCCATTAACGACTTCTTCGTTAACATCTGCAAAAGTAACTTCTACCCCTGCATCAGCTAGCAATTTACCAATAAAACCACGACCAATGTTACCTGCGCCAAAATGTAGTGCTTTCATAATATGTATTCCAAAAAAATAAAAGTTATTAAAATCAAAAAATGAGGTCAGCCATTGGGGGCAAAGGCCGACCTCGTTCACTTCGCTTAGGAGCGTCGATTACAAGAAATTAATTGCCGTTTAAAATTCGAAGAACATCATCTGGGTTAGATGTAGACTTCAGACATTCAATCGCTTCTTCATCGTCAAGTGAATTTGTAATTGCTGAGATAACTTGGATATGCTCATCACCTTGAGCCGCAATGCCAATAACCATCTTAGCAACATCATCCTCATCTTCACCCCATTGAATACCTTGAGGGAACTGACAGAAGACAATACCTGTTTTTAGTACGTGTTGTTTTGCTTCAATTGTACCGTGTGGAACAGCGATAGATTCACCCAAGTAGGTAGAAACTAATTCTTCGCGAGCCAACATACCGGCAACATATTCTGGAGCAACATTGCCCAACTTAACAAGTTGTTCACCAGCAAACTTGATAACTTCTTCTTTAGTCGATGCTTCCATTCCTAAGAAGATGTTGTCAGTTGATAACTTTAGTGTTCCTTCATCACTAGAGTTTGTGTCTACTGATGCTTCAGGCTTTTTTATTGCACCCTCTTGAGCAGCAACAAGTTCAGCAACTAAATTGTCATATAATGCGTTATCTAAAAAGTTAGACAGTGAAATATGTTTAGCAGAAGCAGCATGGTTACGCGCTCTATCAGTTAAATCTTTGTGCGTAACAACAATATCAACATCTTGTGGTAGGTTGTTAATCGCTAGGTTTGTAACTTCAATTTCTAGGTTAGCAGCTTCAACTTTCTTACGTAGAAGACTCGCACCCATTGCACTTGAACCCATACCCGCATCACAGGCAACAATGATTTTCGTCACTTGAGCCATGTTGATGTCTGCACCAGCAGCGCCTTTTGAAGTCGACTTCATGTTTTTCATTTGGTTAGTCGCTTCTTCTAGAGAATCGTCATCGTCTGTTTGTTTTTGAGTTTTCATCAGTAACGATGCAACAAAGAATGAAACAGCAGCCGATGCGATTACTGAAAGAATAACACCAACGAATGCAGCTTTCGGAGTCATCAACAATACAGCAAAGATAGAACCAGGAGATGCTGGAGAAACAAGGCCAGAGTCAAACATTACGTTAACGAATACACCTGTAGAACCACCAGCGATAACAGCTAGGATTAGACGAGGGTTCATTAATACGTATGGGAAATAAATTTCGTGGATACCACCCAAGAAGTGAATGATAGAAGCACCAGCAGCAGATTGTTTTGCAGCACCTTTACCAAACGCCATGTAAGCAAGTAGTAAACCTAAACCAGGACCTGGGTTTGCTTCGATTAAGAAGAAGATTGAACGACCCGCTTCTTCTGCTTGTTGGATACCAAGTGGCGAGAAGATACCGTGGTTAATTGCGTTGTTTAAGAATAGAATCTTAGCTGGTTCAACAAAAATTGATGTAAGAGGTAGTATACCTGTTTCAACCAGAACGTTTACGCCTGATGCCATTGCAGTAGATAGCGCTTTAACAGCAGGACCAACAACAACATAAGCTAAAATCGCACAGATCATACCGATGATGCCAGCAGAGAAGTTGTTAACTAACATCTCAAAGCCGCTTTTCACTTTACCGTGGACCGCTGCATCAAATTTCTTAATAGCAAGTGCACCTAGTGGACCAACAATCATTGCACCCATGAACATTGGGATATCGGTACCAACGATAACGCCCATTGTTGTAACAGCACCAACGACGGCACCACGTTCACCAGCAACCATTTTACCACCGGTATAACCGATAAGTAGAGGAAGCAAATAAGTAATCATTGGACCAACCATTGAAGACAAAGTCTCGTTTGGAATCCAACCTGTTGGAATGAATAGAGCAGTAATAAAACCCCAAGCAATGAATGCACCAATATTTGGCATTACCATGTTGGAGAGAAAACGACCAAAGTTCTGTACTTTGACCTTCGCTTCTGGTGATAACATAAGAGTTCCCCGTTCGATGTTCTAAAAGTTTATGTTGTCGGTTCGCTAAAACCGTATTTTTTTTCGACACAATAAATTTAACACATAAAATGCGTTTTTCATTCAGAGCCGAACATTCGTGATGGCAGTCACAATAAATAAATAACAAAGAAAAAATAAAGTGATTCAACTTGCAAAAACTTAATGTAATTTAATTACATTTATCTAATTTAGTTAAAGTCAACAACTAAATAAGAATCAATGTCACACTTTATAAAATTTAAATAAAAATTATGTTGAGATATAGATCACATTATGATTATTTGTAACCCATTACACAAGATTAATAGTGATATAAATCACATAGTTGATTTGTTAATGTGATGTAAGTCATGTTCAATTAATGTACAAATTTAATCTTTGAAAATTTTTTACAATAAAAGACCTTATTCTGTAATTTAATATTAATTAGGAAACTGACGCTCTATGTATATATTTGGCTATGGAAGCTTACTCAACACTCACTCACGCCTACTGACCGGACAAACTGGTGATGCTATCCCAGTAGTTGTCCGTGGATTGGTTCGTCATTGGAGTTTGATTGATGATAGCTACCAACTATCACCTTTGGCGATAGAGATTGGTGAGGGTCAAGTTAACGGTGTTTTACTCGAAGTTGATGATAGCTCACTCGGTGAGTTCGATATTAGAGAGGCAGGCTATTCTCGTATTAAAATCAATCATAATAAAATTGATGTGTCCGTTAAATTAGATTCAACTAAGCCAGTATGGGTCTACGTAACGAACAGTATAAAAAACCCCACTGTACATGCTCCCATTGTGCAAAGCTACGTTGATACGGTTTTAGCCGGATGTCTTGAAATTTCTGAAGATTTCGCGATTCATTTTATTGAGACTACCCTAGGATGGCAGCATCCTTTCGAAAACGATAGAACTCAACCGAAATACCAACGACAAGCTGGTGTGACGGATGAGCACAGATCAGTTATTGATAATTTACTCGTTAAAAGCGCTGCATATTCGCTCTAACGCTTGCATCACAATCGCACGATGGCAGGCAATATTGATTCTTTGATAACCTTTGCCTTCTCTTCCAAACATTGTTCCGCCCTCTAATAAGACGTTAGCTTTTTTGATCATCAAATCATCTATCTTGGCTGGCGTTAAACCATAAGCAGTCAAATCTAACCAAATAAAATAGGTACCGTCGGGCACGATAAATTGAGCTTTCGGCAAGTTTTTTTCTAAGTATCTTTTAGCACAATGAAAGTTGTTGTCGATATAATCAATCACCTGCTCTAACCAAGGTTCTCCATAAGCATAGGCCGCCTTAACGGCTGAAATAGCGATAGGAGATGGTAACGAAAGACCAACTTTCTCATTCCACTTCTGTTTAAAGTGTTGGTTTTGAATCACAATATTCGAGATATGTAAGCCAGCCAAATTAAATGTTTTACTAGGCGCTGTGCAGGTAATAATTTTATCTTCATTGGGGAGTAATGATGCTAGAGGATAGTGTGTTACTCCTTTTCTGACTAAATCAAAATGAATTTCATCACTTACAAGTAATACATCATTCTCCAAACAAATATTTGCGACTTTAATCAGATCTTCCGGAGACCAAACGGTCCCAGTCGGGTTATGCGGACTACAAAACAACATCACCTTATTGCTTGCTACTTTAGCTTTTCTCTCTAGGTCGTCAAAATCAATTGAATAGATACCTTGCTTATTGATCAAAGGATTATCTACTACTACTCGTCCTGTTCTGTTTATAACAGTGGCAAACATATGATAAACCGGAGGCTGAATAATCACGCCCTCATTCGGCTGGGAAAATATAGAAATTAGACTTTCTAGTGCAGGAATGACACCACTGGTAGTCACTATATCATCAGTATCAACAAACCAATTAAACCGCGACTGAAACCAACTTTGTACACTTTCGTAATACTCTGAGTCGGCCATACTGTAACCAAAGATTTGTTGATTAACTCGAGAATTCATTGCATCAATAATTTCGGGAGCACAAGGAAAATCCATGTCAGCAACCCATAGCGGCAACGTGTCCTCATTAGCATGAGGTGAGATTTTTGTCATAAACTCCCATTTCAGGGAATTACTGCCTGTCCTATCAACGTCTTTATCAAGATCAATTTTTGTCATAGTAGTTACTCTAGTCTTACTGAAATTACTCTGCGGCTATCCGACCTAATTATTCGACGTAATACGCATCGCTAACACAAAATGCTATCTTTGATAGTAAACCTGTAGAGGGAATGAAGATGTGTTAACTTCACATTGAAATTATGTTATTCATGCCGCATAGGAGGTTTGGTTTTTACCATTGGATTTAGCTTGATAGAGCGCTCGGTCAACAATTTCTAACGTATCAACGACAGAATCTAAACATTGGGGAATCAAAGTAACAACGCCAACACTAATGGTTAGCACAGGTTTTATATTAGATTCATCATGAACAATTTGAAGCGCTTCAACTTGCTCATGTATTCGGGTAGAAATTATATCAGCTTGTTTGTTGTCGGTATTTGGCAATATAAATGCAAACTCCTCACCACCAATCCTAAACACTCGATCTTGCTCATTAGTTATTGATTTTTGTAACGCGCTTGCTACCTTAATTAAGGTTCGGTCGCCTTCACTATGGCCATATTTATCATTTAAGCCTTTGAATTCATCTATATCACAAAACATTATAGTGACAGGTGTTTGTTGAGCAAAATGTGAATTCCAAACCGAATGCAAGGTTTCATCAAAATAGCGTCGATTACCGATATTAGTAAGGCCATCAATCAGGCTTAAACGTCTAAATTCTTCTTTGGTTTTCTGCAATGCTTGTTTCGCCAACTCTCGCTCGGTGATATCTCGAGCGACAATAAACAACCCACGCTTATTACTCATTTCATCAACATAAGTAAATTTACGAGCTTCAATCCATTGTTTATTACCAAACTTATCAACCACCTCATCAATAATGTGAAACTCTTCTCCTGTTTGCAAAACGTTTCGATCTGAATCAGAAAATTTATCAGCGATACTTTTATCCGCTACTTCGTCTAAACGTTTTCCGATTAACTGTTCAGGATTATCTATGCCCAATGCTTCAACGAAGCTTTGATTACATGCTTCATACACCAAACTTTCGTCCGTCATACCTACTGCATCAGGAATATTACGAATTATGTTCTGCAAAAACTTCTTATTATGGGCAGAACAATCATCTAAATATTGTTCCGCCTGTTGTACGCAAGATAAATCGATGCTAACCGTAACTTGCCAACATTTTTTCCCTCGAAAATATATCTTATGCCCAATAAAGGAGTAATAGTAATTAGAGACTTGAGATTGATAGTGAAATGACTTATCTAAATTTTGCTGGAGAAAATGCACAAAATCGGAATCTGGGTGCTTAAGTTCTTCCGATGAGATTCCAAAACATGTCGTATCTTTAAGATATTTGCTTGTATAAAGTACTTGACCAGAAGCATTTAAAATTACTGTGGAAGGCTGACTCATAGCGGTTCTAGTTGCCGCAAAGTGATAACTAAACAACATTAGTCCAGCAAGCATAACAATACCCAAGCCAGCGATTACTATATCCATATATTCAACCAAATGATGTAAACCGTTTTACTTTCACCATTAATATAGCCATAAATTATAATCGGCTAAAAATTATACATAATTTTTATGTAACATCAGATAGTACATTAATTTTGCTAACTAACAACATTTAAAATTGATTAAACATACAAATAGTCAGTGGCCGCGTAACGTTTACAGATACAACTTAATTCTAGATACATGAAAAAGCGGCTATCAAATTGATAACCGCTTTTTCATAAAACAAATGTTTATATTGTTAACTACCATACTATGCAGTTAACACAATCACTTAAAGTGAAGCAATCGATTAGATTAAAGCAATCGCATCTTGGGCAATGACTAACTCTTCATTAGTTGGGATCACCATTGCGACTGGTGTTCCTTCTTGAGTAATAATACCACTCGCGCCAAATCTTGCAGCCTCGTTTTTTGCACGATCTTCTTTATAACCTAGAAGATTCAAATAGCTCAATATTTCACTGCGAATTGGTAACGAGTTTTCACCGATACCACCAGTAAAAATAATACCGTCTAGTGAGTCTAATGAAATCATATAAGAACCGATATACTTAGCTACTCGATAAGTAAATACTTCAAATGCTAGTTTTGCGCCTTGGTGCCCTTCTTCCATCGCATCAAGAATCCCACGAGCGTCACTAGTTAAGCCTGAGACACCTAAGAAACCAGATTTCTTATTTAGCGTGTCGAAAACTTCATCTTGGCTCCAACCTTTCTTAAGTAGAAACTCAATAACACCTGGGTCTAAGTCGCCGCTGCGAGTTCCCATCATCAAGCCAGCTAACGGTGTAAAGCCCATAGAGGTATCAACACTTTCGCCATTATTAATAGCACATACTGACGCACCATTACCTAAGTGAACAGAAATAAAACTCGACTGTTCTACTGGTTTATTTAACATTTTGGCTGCTTCACGACTAACATAAAAATGGCTAGTACCATGAAAACCATAACGACGTATCGCATACTGCTCGTAAAGTTCATGGGCGATACCACCAGTAAATGCTTTCGCAGGCATAGTTTGATGGAACGCAGTATCAAAAACAGCGACTTGAGGTAGCGACGGAAAAGCTTTTAGTGCAGCATGAATACCTAATAAATTAGCAGGATTATGCAATGGAGCAAGGTCTTGTACAGCTTCAATATCTTTTATCACTGCCTCATCAATTAATACTGATTTTTTAAATATTTCGCCTCCATGGACTACACGGTGGCCTACAGCAACAATACTGTCAGTCAAGCCAAGTTTAGTTACTAAATCCACAAGTATTGCGATAGCTGCTTGATGGTGATTACCAGCATCGTTAATTGGAACTTCTGTTTTTTCACCTTGGTATTTCCAACTCATCCGTGAATCATCAAGACCAAAACACTCGCCTAAGCCACTTAATAATGCGTCTCCTGATTCTGATTCAATTACTGCAAATTTCAAAGACGAACTACCAGAGTTAATTACGAGTACAAACTTGTTTGCCATAAGACAGATATCCTTTGTTAGCTAGCTCTGCACCTTTAGTGCCCCATTTCCTATGCCCATTATTCAATAATTTTTGAATCTTTCAACTTTTATTGAAAATAAATCACATTGAGCATCAACTTTGTTGATTAAGATCATGTTTATATTTTTTACTAGCATGAAATTAAACCGCTTTATTAATCATACAACAATACAAATTAAAAATATAACCGTTTTCAACAAATAATTTATTACTTAAGTATTTAACGTTTTGGAACGACAAGGCTCAATTTATTGGATTTAATGATGTTATTGATATGCGAAGTAGAACACAGAGGCCCAAAAAACATGCAATAACTATTATTTAGTCATACATATTTTTCTAAACAGTACATTTAATGGAGCACACAAACCTCCACTAACAAAGAAGAAGTGGATATAATTTGTATGAATATATATGGCGTTAACGAACAGGAATTGTAAAGTTTTAGGTAACAAAAAGCCGAGCATTGGCTCGGCTTTATTGGTTATTTGTAGCTAATCGCTATTAGGCATCTCTGCGGGCGGAGGTATTGGCACCACGCGCCGAACGTTCACCACGGTAACTACCTCGGTTATCTCCACCGCGGTTGCGATCAAAACGGCGTTCGCCATCTTTGCCTGCTCCTCGGTTTCCACCGCGTCCACCTTCACGGTTACCACGATAACCACCACCATCACGACGGCCTTCACTTCGACCACCGCGTGATTCGCGGAAATCAGAAAAATCACAAACAACAGCAGACACTTCTTTTTGTCTAATACGTAATTTACGTAGTTTACCTGTCGTATCTGAATTCATAGCTTTAGGCAGCTGAACAAAAGTGTGGCCTTGAGCCAGCTTGATAGCACCGATAGAACCTTTGGTTAAACCAAGTTCATTCGCTAGTGCACCAACAATGTCTTTAACCTGAACACCTTGCTCACGACCAACTTGCAGTTGATATGTATCCCAATCTTTGGTTGCTCCACCGTAACTACGGCCTTGGCCCTCACCTCGACGATCAGTATCACGACGCTCTGTACGACGTTTTTTATCACGTTCTATAGCGGCAATCATTGGATCTGGACCTTTGTAGAATAAAGGTGTTTTACCTTGAGCACGTTGAAGCAGCATAGCGGCTAGAGTCATGGTGTCAATTTCTAAAGAAGTTTGCAGTTTTTCAACTAGTTCAGAAAAATTAACTAACGACGGGTTTTCTTTTTCACTTTCTAACTCAGCACCAAGTTTAGCAAGACGAGACTCAGCCACTTGATCACGAAGTGGAAGTTGAATTTCTTTCATGCTTGATTTCGTAACACGCTCAATGGTACGCAGCATACGAATTTGATTGGTACGAACAAGTAGGATTGCCGTTCCCTTACGTCCAGCACGGCCAGTTCGACCAATACGGTGGATATAAGATTCAACGTCAAACGGAATATCGTAGTTAAAAACGTGCGTAATACGTGGGACATCAAGTCCACGTGCAACAACATCTGTTGCTACTAATATATCGATTACGCCTTTCTTTATGTGGTCTACAGTGCGTTCGCGCAGAGATTGCGGTATATCGCCATGTAATGCTGCGACTTTAAAACCGCGTGCTGAAAGGTAATCGGCTAGTCTTTCGGTGTCTTGACGTGTACGAACAAACACAATAGATGCGTCTGTTTCTTCAGTTTCAAGTAGACGTGTCATTGCTTCGTCTTTTTCTACACCTTTAACGACCCAATACTTTTGCTCTACTTTATCAACAGTATGGTTGGCACCAGCAACATCAACTCGTGCTGGATCACGTAAGAAACGGTCAACAATTTTCTTAAGCATTGGCGGCATTGTTGCTGAAAATAGCACACGTTGTGCTGTTTCAGGCGCATGTTCCATAATAGCGGTAACATCATCAACAAAACCCATGTTAAGCATTTCATCCGCTTCATCGAGAACAAATGTTTTTACTTCACCGAGATGCAGACGATCTCGATTAATCAAATCTTGTACACGCCCTGGTGTACCAACAACAATGTGTGTACCAGCTTTCAATGCACGCATTTGATCAACGATAGAAGCGCCACCATAAATCTCAAGGACTTTCAGCCCCTTGATATTACGGCCTAAATTTTTAATCTCAGCAGCTACCTGAATCGCAAGCTCACGAGTTGGCGCAAGTACGATAGCTTGAGGTTTATACTGTTTTAATTCAATTTTATTTAGAATCGGTAAAGAAAACGCGGCTGTTTTACCAGTACCTGTTTGTGCTTTGCCTAGTGCATCACGGCCTTCTAAAAGAAATGGTATTGAAGCTGCTTGGATGGGAGTTGGAGAAACAAAGCCCATGTCATTTAACGCGGACAATAATTGGTCATTCAGTGTCAAATCACTGAACTTTACATTGGAATCTTGCATTCGGATCCTATTTTTGCTAATAATTCATCGGTCCCGTGTGCTCTTCCAATTCCAATACTTCAATGATTGCACGAACCATTCGCACCAATTCCATTCAGAAGCCAAGAGTATAAAAACGCATCAAGCCATTAGGGACATATCTAAGGGGGGCGAATAATGCACTAATTCGAGGAAAAAATCCAGAAAAAATTGAAATACATCACACTTTTATCTAATTTAATCAAATTTGTTCAACAAAACATCAAAATCAAACATAAATCTCTATGTTCCAGAATTCTAGTTAATAATAACCTTATAAAATTCATTAGTATTCATTGAGATAGACAGTTATTCGCTAATTTAAAATCGGTAAAGAAGTTTCATGTCACGGCATAACGTCAATATAATCAAATCTCCTTGTATCACAAATTAATTCAATATTAATAATTAGAAATTTGGTAGTAAACGGCGTCTGTTTGCAAATAGTCAATCGTATAAAACAAAAGATATAAATATCTAAAACAGCTGTTCGTGTCAAAAATAGAGACTAGTATCAGAAATAGGCAGTGCTATCAGAAATAGATAGTAGTAATAGATTACTGCAGTGATATAGTGTTACTACCGTTTAGTTTGCGCAAACTACTAACCGCGCAGTACATCAAAGTAGACAAATACAACATGTTTCAAGACAATCCCCTACTCGCTCAGTTAAAGCAACAAATAAAGGAAACCATTCCAAAGAAAGAAGGTATTATCAAAGCAACCGAACGAGGCTTTGGTTTTCTTGAAGTGGATAATAAAACCCGTTACTTCATTCCGCCTCCGTACATGAAAAAATGCTTGCACGGAGATAAAGTAGTGGCATTAATAAGAACGGAAAACGACAAAGAAGTTGCTGAACCTGATCAATTAGTCGAACAAAATTTAGACCGTTTTATCGGTCGTATTAAAATGATTAAAGGTCGGCTTAATGTTGTCGCCGACAAAGCTCAATTTAAAAACATCACATTCAAAGCCAGAACAAAAAAAGGACTTAATCCACAACAATTAAATGATGGTGATTGGGTTGTAGTACATCTTATTCAACACGCTTTATCCGATAACAAAGGGTTTCTCGTTGAGATTAATAGTAAGATTACAGATGGCGACGATAAAATTGCCCCATGGTGGGTGACGTTAGCCGAGAACGACCTTCCTAATTGTGAACCCGCCGGAATAGATGAGTGGCAGCAAGTCGATGATGAAAATCTAGAGAGAATTGATCTGACTGATGTGCCATTTGTTACTATAGATGGTGAATCAACCAAAGATATGGATGATGCTTTGTATGCAGAGCAACTTGAATCTGGTGACTTCAAGTTGATGATCGCTATAGCGGATCCAACCGCTTATATTCCTGCTGATAGTGAAATGGATGAGGTAGCACGTAAACGAGGCTTTACGATTTATCTACCAGGGCGAAATATTCCCATGTTACCAAGAGAGTTAGCCGATGAACTCTGTTCATTAGTTGAAAAACAGACTCGTCTTGCTTTATGTTGCGCGGTAACGATTTCTAAAGACGGAGTTATACAAGATGACATCTCGTTTTTCGCTGCTCGCATACAATCTCATGCACGTTTAGTTTATGATCATGTATCAGATTGGCTTGAAAACGGTTCAAGCCCAAATTGGCAACCTGATAGCACAGAAGCGAAAGTCATCAATGACCTATCTGCAGTAGCTGCCGCACGCGCAAACTGGCGTAAAAATAATGCCGTAGTTTTCCAAGATCGTCCAGACTACCGTTTCGAGTTAAGTGACGATAATGACGTTATTGCCATTCATACTGAAATTAGAAGAACGGCAAATAAAATTGTTGAAGAATGCATGATCACCGCTAATATTTGTGCCGGTATTATTCTAAAACAACAATTTTCGACGGGTATTTTCAATACTCATTCAGGATTTAAAACAGAAAAACTGAAAGATGTCGTACAGTTAATTAACTCCGAATTAAGCCATTCAGATGATGAACACCACTTTACTGAGGAAAAGCTAACAACACTAGAAGGGTTTAGTGCGTTAAGGCGTTGGCTTACAACGCAAAAAACAGCCTATTTAGATAATCGATTAAGAAAATCACAAGCCTATAGTGAGATAAGTACCGCGCCATCAGAACACTACGCGATGGGATTGGAAATATACGCAACCTGGACATCTCCAATTCGGAAATATAGTGACATGATTAATCATAGATTACTAAAAGCGCACATATTAGGCGTATCGCCAACCATTACACTAGAAAGTAACATAGGTGAAGAACTGGCATTGATCCGCAAGCATCATAAATTTGCGGAAAGAAATGTATCCGATTGGCTATATGCTCGGAGTTTAGTTAATGAACCACAAAAGGCAACCAAGTATAGTGGTGAAATATTTGATATTAACAGAGCCGGAGTAAGAGTTCGTATTATAGAAAATGGCGCAACTGCCTTTATACCAAGCTCATTGATTGTTGCAGATAAAGAACGGATCAATTTCAATAGCGAACTTGGTATAGTATCTATAGACGATGATCACGTTTACAAACTTGGTGATGTGCTAGAAATAATATTGAGCGATGTTAATATCGAAAGTCGCAATATTGTTGCAAAACCAGTTCAACAATTTGGCTAAACATAACGGCGTAACTAATTCGCGCTAGTTACGCACTTAAACTACTAAAAGGTGTGTTAATCGCACCTTTTCCAAAACAATGTGAATATATGTCTCGAATTAAAGTCTATAAGCATGACGTTTTTGTTGCTAGAAAAACCAACCGCTACCCAATAACTCAATGCGGCATCATTTATGTTTCCTGCGGACAAGTCACTTACCAAACTAAAGCTCAAGAACCTCGAATTCTCAAAGCTGGCGAATTTACCATTTACCATTCAGATCGCCTTGATCATCTTGAATCACATTGTGATGCTGGACAGTTTTGCGCAGAAATCGTTACATTTGAGCCGAGTTTGCTTAGACAGTTTTGTGACAAGTTAGAGCCATCCACAACAATTGTTAACCAACATGAGTTACAACATTTTTCACTAACTGAGCAGCATTACACTGCCCAAAAAATATTAGCATTGTTGTTACATGCAAAAAAAACTGAAACAAGTTCAGAAACGACACTCGAATCACTAGCGCAAGCATTACTATCTGAAGTTGTATCGATCGAACCGGGTTTTTTACCGATCATCGAAAGCGCATGCAACCAAAGAACGGCTGAAAAAGTGATCGCTTTTATAGAGATTAATATTGAAAACGATGTCTCTCTTGAATCAACAGCACATTTTTTAGGTATGTCGATTGCTACCCTTAAAAGAAGACTCGCCGCTGAAAACTTAAGTTTCTCACAAATTTTAAAAATTAAACGTGTTAATTATGCAGCAACTAAATTAAGGCTAAGCAATAAGTCCATTGCTGAGATCGCTACAGAGTCTGGGTTTAAAAGTGCGG
Organism: Vibrio sp. TH_r3; assembly: GCF_033101115.1. NCBI lineage: Bacteria > Pseudomonadati > Pseudomonadota > Gammaproteobacteria > Vibrionales > Vibrionaceae > Vibrio > Vibrio sp. TH_r3. The sequence goes on from NZ_JAWMPW010000002.1 coordinate 336,048, forward strand.
CACACTTTAGTACCGCTTTTAAAGGTGTGCAGGGAATGACACCGAAAGAGTTTAGACAACATGTCAAACCATAAGTAAAAAGAGAGCACTACTGTTCTCTTTATATCACCAAATTAATTGATATGGGTCTGATTCAATTTCGTTCAACAGTAGTGTGTAATCTTCATTAGGTTTTAAGTGAGGATAAAGTTTCCATGCTAACAGTTCACAGCTACCCTCTTCTCGCTGAGCAATATATAACGACCAAACATTTTTATTCGAATCGTATTCTAACTTAGCGATAGAGTACTGTTCATTCACATGTGATGAATCTAACAAAAAACATAACTTGGAAAATATTACGCCTTCGGAATATATCTCATATTGAACTTTACCCATCTCAGCAACTACACTTTGATTTCTATTGGAGCACATGGCTCTCACCGCTTTCTCAAGACGGAATTGCTCGATTTCAGATATATGCATTCACATCTCCATAATCAATTATCGACCTGTTTGAGTATAACCTATATCCTTACTATTTAAAGAAATGTGGGATTTATCGTTATCAAACACGCTAATTAATGGCTATTCATAAAAATGTAATACCATAGAAATACAATTTATCGAACCCAAATAATTGTCAGGAGTTTTTATGTACCGTGTTGTACTCACCACCCTATTGTCTGCAAGTTTACTACTACCTTCAGCACAAGCAAAAGAGGTGAACATTTCAGGATCAACATCTGTATCTCGCATCATGGATGTATTAGCTGAAGAATTCAATACAACGCATGATTCCAGTTATATCGCGGTTCAAGGTATCGGTTCGACAGCTGGAATCACAATGGTAGATAAAGGTGTTGCGGAAATTGGTATGAGCTCACGTTACTTAACTGAGGCTGAATATAAACAGGATTTAACCACATTAACCATTGCTTATGATGGCTTAGGTGTCGTGGTAAACCACGCAAACCCAATCAATGATATTTCTCGTCAACAGCTTTTTGATATATACAAAGGAACCATTACTAATTGGAAACAGATTGGCGGAAAAGATTTAGATATCGCTGTGGTTACGCGCGAACAATCTTCTGGTTCTCGAGCTAGCTTTGAATCATTGTTAGGATTAACCAGAATAATAAACAACCAACTGGTTTCTGATATTAATCCAACCAACCTAGTTGTCAGTAGTAATAGCATGGTAAAAACTATCGTCAATCACAACCCACAAGCTATCGGTTTTATTTCTGACGGTTCGGTCGATAACACGATCAAAGAAATAATGTTCGAAGGAGTTGAAGCAAATTCCAGCAACATCGCCAATAAATCCTATCAATTATCACGACCGTTTATCGTTTTCTACAACTCAGAAAAAATCAGTCAAGATGGTAAAAAGTTCATCGATTTTGTTCAGTCCAAACGAGCAAAAGAGCTGATCCTACAATACGGGTACATTCCTACTAACCAATAATAGTTGATTTAAATTAGCTCGATAACGTTCGATTATTTAAAATAAGTAGTATCCATATTGTAAAGTTAATACTACTCGCACTTAAAAGTAAAAAACGCTAATTTTAGATAACCAATAAAAAAGCCACTGACTTAGACTAAGTCGGTGGCTTACTTGTTTCTGTTTAGCTGTACTGATAAATGTCGACGAGACAAGGTGGTGATATTAAATTAAAAATACAGTCTGATAACTGACACTACTACACATCCAGGACGTCTTACTCCATCAATTTCTACTTTCAATTCACGTTCAACTTCAACACCTTTTTTAATAGGCGTGACTTTCAGTAATTTACTTCTAGTTCTAATATTATTGCCCGCTTTAACCGGATAAGGAAAACGTACTTGATTTAAGCCAACATTAACGACTAAACGTGCGGTAGGAAACATCGGTGTTTCGCTATCAACGCTATCGGTCATTTTAGAAAGCATCGATAGAGTTAAGAAACCGTGTGCTACAGTAGTTTTAAAAGGTGACTCTTTAGCTGCTCTTTCAGGATCAGTATGTATCCATTGCATATCTTCAGTCACTTTACCGAATGAATTGATTCGCTCTTGGCTTATATTAACCCAATCACCTACGTGAATCTCTTCACCAATTTTTTCCTGCATCTCCTCTAGAAATGCTATGGCGTTATCACTTAGGTCAAAGCTTTCTTGTTCACTTGGCTTAATTTCTTCATTAATAGCTGGAACTAATGTACTGTCACGAAACCAATGTAAAATAGAACTTTGATTCGCTTTGTTAACAAAGTCACTCCAGTAATCTTTAATCACAGGCGACATAAGTTCTTTGATTTCCAAGTGATGCTTGGTCAAAGATTCTCCTCTGTGCTTGAGAATATCAACAACTTTCATAAAAACCTCTGCTAGTGGAAGCTCATAGACTGAGCTTGATACCCCCTAATTTTGACCTTGTTCACAATTCCATGCAAATACTTTCGAGCGTACAAGTGTATTCCGAACGCCATATTAAATATAATATTCATAAGGTTATCCAATAAAACAATATTTTATTAAATGTTCAAAAAACACTCAAAATAGCCCTCTATATATCTTTATTTTTATAAAATCAGCTCAAGAAGTCAGTTCAATCATTGAGCAAATGATAAATAGTCTACTCTTTTAAATAATCAGAGTACCTAAGTGACTACCATTTTTTAAGTAGTCTACCCATCATATTCGGATGATAGCGCCAACAGTGATCAAACATAGCCATCAACTGAGGGTTACCATACTTTGATAAACTGATAGCGTGAAAGCGGTTATTTTTCGCCTGGAGAGAAGACACCATATCTAAAATCGTGTCTGGTTGAGTAGGTGCAATAAAATCTGAAATCACGACCATATCCGCGTTTCGGTATCTGGCTGAGGTCATTAATTCTACCGACTTTATTAATACCGGCTGTAAATCGGTTCCGCCGTGAAACTGGTAAGATAGAAAATCACTGACTTCACGCAAGCCATCATTCTTAGTTAACTGATAAGTAATTTGCTCGGTGGAAAATAAGATAACATAACAGTCTCTTTTTTCAGCCAATGCTATTTGCATTAACGCATAAGCCATGGCTTTTGCGCACTGTTCTGGAAAACCTGACATGGATCCAGAAGCATCAACACAAATAATGAACGGCCCCTTCTCTATTTCAATATGACTGGCGTTGGGTTTTTGAGAAGTGACTTTTTTAAGTTTTCTGGCTTTACCTTTGACTTTGTAGTTCAGTAATCTTTTATCAACTAAATGCTTATAAAAAACCACCTCAAGTTCAGGGTAAGCTAAAAACATCGTTTCATTGGGCAACATTCGACTAATATCATCACTTTCGTGGATACCGACAATATCATCTGCTGCATGATCGCTTTTTTCTTCAACTAATTTTAAATCTTCAGCCGCATTTTTATATAGATCTGGGTTATTCACTTCACTCGCCATTCGACCTAGTTTTTCTGCAATTCCCTTTAATTCTTTATTACGTTTCAAAAAATCAGCATAACGCTTCATGGCGGAGACATCACTTTTTGATAATTTTGCAGCGGCCATATCCCACAAACGGCCAAGTTTAGCAATATCACCTTCTTCGGTCACACTTTGCATCTCTTTCATAGTTTCGACACGTTGGTAAAGATCCGCTAAAAACTGTTCTTTATCTGACTCTAGTTGAGCGATTTCAGCCTCTTTTATTGCTTTCGATAAACTTTGATACCACTGTTCACAAAAATAGTGAGCAAACATAGGATTATGCACCCCGTTATTTCGCTCTAATAACTTTTTCGCTTTGGTATGAAACGGTGAGTGCCATTCCAGCTTTTCGACTATTGAGCCAATTTTTTGGTAAAAAGTGTCTTCATCAAAATGAATCACTTCTTGATAGGTGTTTAATTCATTTAATAGACGATCGGTTTCACAAGCTTTGGTGATTTTTCGCTTAATTCCATTGCGCCACTTATTGACCTGATTGTTCACTGAGGCTCGAATTGCTTTATTTTCTGGTATCATAAGCAATTGAGAACGCCCGATTAAATCGTTTACTGCACTATCAATGATGCCAGATTCCGCTACCATCATAACTAAATTTAAACCATCAGCTCCTAACATAATACTTCCCTAGGCAAAAAATTGGTTCAAATTGATTATGCGCTGGGTTACTTTGTCACTGTCCCGTTTCACCTCTTCTAACTCATCCATTAACGACTGCAAGCTACTTTCCATTTGAGTAGGTAAGTCAGCATCAATAAAACTGTGTGGTAATGCACCATGAAAATCAGAACGAACTTTACGAAAATGATGTTCCGCTTGAGTCAGTTGTTCGACTGCATTTTGTGCACGATCACACCAATCACTATACAGCGCAGGTTCCAATCCAGAAGTGGTAACCAGACCGACTAATACTGAGCGATTGGCGATATCTTTAATCACTAGACTATCAGAAACATTAGTGTCAAAACGTAATCGGCATAAACTAGTATTCTGGTTCACATAACCGTAAGCGTCTCCTCCACCTTCTCGGATCACCTTTTCTAGCTCGCCTTTAGCAATATAGACCCAACGACTATCGCCTTTTTCTGATTCACTTACCGACATGTTACTTTGTAAAAGAACCAATTTTATCAACCCTCGTGCACTGCCAACGGTATAGCTTTTTGCATTCGATAGGTTAAAGGTATAACCGCCTTTTCTCAAAAGGCCTGAAGCACCTTCCCCTTGTAAGGTGATACTAAATTGTGATTCCAGTGTTTGCTGAATGTCTGTTAACCCATCACGGCATAAAACGATACGTTGCTTAATAGTATGTTGGTCAAAAGCATAATTGGTGGCGAAATCTCTAATAACATCGTGCACAACTTTACGTGATTCTGGGCTATGCCATAGACAGTCTTTAAGCAGTAAAAGGTCCAATGGGTTTATTGTGTCTCTACCATTGAAATAAGCGCTAGCTTTCAATAACTTAACTGCTTTTTTCCAACGCCTATCCGAAACGTATAGCGCACTGATTGTTGATTCGCTATCCACCGATTGGTCTTTTTCTTCAAGTAAGCGTTTAAGTTCATATAATTTTTCAAAGCACTCGTCGTTTAGCTCAAGTTTGTCAAGCTCGGCCTGCCACAAGTGATATTCTTGATCGGTTATCGTAAGTTCCGTGGGTACACTGGTTTCTTGTTCTGTGCCCACCATCAACATTGCTTTAAAGTTTTGTTTATTTTGAATTCGATTAACAAATACTCGAACCAACATTCGGTCATAAAGCGCTTCTAGTCCACTGTCTTCATCAGGTAACTCATTGGACGCAGAAACAAGTAAGCGCATCGGTACGTTTTCTATTTCATTACCATTTTTAAATGTTTTTTCATTTACAACAGTTAACAATGTATTGAGAATTGCTGGTCCTGCTTTCCATATTTCATCCAAAAACACCACTTCTGCTTGGGGTAAATACCCCTCAGTAAGCCGAACGTATCGTCCGTTATCTTTCAATTCTTGAATACTCAATGGGCCAAATACTTCTTCTGGCGTGGAAAACCGCGTCATCAAATATTCAAAGTAACTGCTACGATCAAATGCTTGAATTAATCGTTTTGCAATTAAACTTTTTGCAATGCCCGGAGGCCCTAACAGAAAGACACTCTCTCCAGATAATGCCGCTAGGAGACACAGTTTAATGGTATCTTCTCGTTCATATACCCCATAGGAAAGGGCTTTAACCAATTTATTTATCCTTTCAGACAATAGTGCTTTTTTAGCATAAGACGTTGTTTGAGACGTTGTCATAGAAAAACCATCGTTGTGACGTATATAGAAAACCGAACAATATTGTTATTTTACAGAACGTAGTATCATTAAAGTTATTGTATTGCCTATAATGGCACGGAACAACAACTAAGATTCCAGTCGGTAACCTAGATAAGTGTGTTATTAGGCACTGTGATCTGTACATCAGCCTATCTAAATATCAATATGTAAAATAAATACAATGCAAATAATAACAGTAAACAATATTATTATTTTGAATAGTTTGTTTTCAATATTAAATTTATGACTCGAATATAAGTCGAATAACGACAATAATCATTACACAACGTCCATTTTCATCGCGCAGTTAAATAACGAGAAGAAACTCACTATGTCACGACTCATTCATCAATGGAAAAGTTTATCTCTGGTCGAAAATGAGATTACCCTACCCAATAAAAAACAGGTATTGCACACCACTATCCAACATCCTGGTGCAGCGGTTATTTTACCGATTTTTGACAATGGCGAAATTTTGTTGCTTCAACAGTATCGACCATCAATAAATAATTGGCTGTATGAATTCCCTGCCGGAACAGTAGAAAAAGGTGAGAGCCCTTTGCAATGTGCGCAGCGAGAATTAGAAGAAGAAACCGGATACAGTGCAGGCTCGTTCAAAACGCTTGGTGACCTCATTCCGTTGGCCGGATTTTGTAACGAGATCCAAACTTTATTTGTTGCCAGCCAACTACAAAAAACCTCAAGGTATGCTTGCGATGACGATGAAGTTATTGAAGTAATGTCTCTTTCAGTTAAGCAGCTCGAAAATATGATTGTAGAAGGGTATATTATTGATTCCAAGACGATTGCTTGCCTCTCAAAAGCCAAGCTTTGCGGTTATATTTAACGACTTTCGGCTACAACTGGTAATAAGAGAGAAAACTTATGATGGATTTCCGTTCAGACACAGTGACGCAACCTACCGCAGCAATGCGTGATGCAATGCAAACGGCACTTGTCGGTGATGATGTATATGGTGATGACCCAAGCGTTAACGAACTTGAGAAATGGGCCGCTGAACGACATGGATTCGAAGCGGCTTTATTCACAACATCGGGTACCCAAGCAAACTTGTTAGCACTTATGGCTCATTGTCAACGAGGCGACGAATATTTATGCGGACAACAAGCGCATAACTATAAATATGAAGCTGGAGGTGCAGCCGTATTAGGTTCAATCCAACCTCAACCTATAGAAAACAATCCAGACGGGACGATCTGCTTCGAAAAATTACGTGCTGCCATTAAACCGGATGATTTTCATTTTGCACGCACTCGCTTACTAAGCCTGGAAAACACTATAAATGGCAAGGTATTACCGCTTAGTTATTTACAACAAGCTAGAGAATTTGCGGATTCACATGGGTTACAACTGCACTTAGATGGTGCGAGAGTTTACAACGCTGCCGTTGCTTTAGATGTGGATATAACCGAAATCGTAAAATACTTTGATTCAATCACTATCTGTATGTCTAAGGGATTAGCCGCCCCAATTGGCTCACTCGTGCTTGGTTCAAATGAATTTATTTTGAGAGCTCGTAGAATACGAAAAATGTTAGGCGGTGGTATGCGTCAAGCCGGTATGTTAGCCGTAGCCGCAAAACTTGCGCTAACAGAACAAGTTACTCAGTTGTCTACTGATCACGCTAATGCGAAACGACTGGCTAACGGCTTAGTAAACATCAAAGGCTTTTCACTCAAGCCCGAACATGTCCAAACTAATTTGGTTTTCGCCAAAGTAGACAGTGCAGTCAATCTCGAACAAATAGCGCAGTCTTTACAAACACAAAATATACTCATCACACCAAGCAACCCAATTAGATTTGCCACTCACAAAGATATAAACTCTGAGGATATCGACCAACTACTAGAACAACTCGAAAAATTGTGTAACTAGGTCTCTCCGGAGGTGTCATTCTATTGTCACCTCTGTTCTCTACCGCTTCGCTCAAATTACTTTTATCAAGCAATCATTATTGCCAAGCTATTTAACTCAGTAGTGTTTAGAGTGGCATAGAATCTATTACGGTTGAACTGTTATCAAGTTCAACTTATTGATAATAAAAACTAACTATACTTTCCAAATGGATAATAAAGTAATGACGACACAGATTATTTTTACTAAAATACATACTCAACATTTGAGATAAGATTATGATTTGCAGAAAACAAGGCAAAAGAAGTGCACAAACGGCTGAAGAGACGAAACACCTAATTTTAGCCACTGCTGGAAAAATGTTTTGCCAGTTAGGCTATGAGAAAGTATCGCTACGCAATATTAGTGAGTGTGCTGGGGTATCTCACAGCTTGATACGCCATCACTTTGGCAGTAAAGAACAAATCTGGTATACCGTAAGTGATACGTTAAATGCCTACATGCAAAACTATCTGCAAGCCTTAATAGATGAATTCCCTCAAGATAAGCCGGCACAAGTTGTACTATATAATTTCATTATGAAATTAATGGCGCATATGTTACTTAATCCTGAGCCTTTGCAATTTATCGCTGACGCGGTTAGGCAAGAAGGTGAATTTTTTGATTATTTCATCGACCAGTCAGGCACATTTGAACACGCCACTCAAAAATTAATTTGTGAACACAACGAAAATAATCCAGATCATCAGATAGTACTTTGGGAAATGAAATGGCAACTAATATATACTGCCCACGCTGCCATTAGTTTAAAACCATTACTAAATAAAGTTTGGCAACCAGAAACCGCTAATCAAGATGAAATACTACTCAAACACTGGTCACTATTTGACCAGCAAATATCCACAATGCTAAATATAGAATCACAAGATAAGCTTCAGCCAACTAATCTGCGTTCGCTTTTGTTGCCTATAGCTTGTGATTTTTCTAATTCAGAAGCCTGTAGCGAAGAACTCAGAAAATATTCCTAACTGCGCTTTCCTCTTTGACGATGAATATTGAGTTTTGACTTCATTTTGCGTTTCTCTGCAGAACGACTCTGTTTACGCTTCGGTTGGTCATGCTCACTTTCCTCTATCAGACTCGGTTCGTAGCCTTCTAACCACTCTTGCGGTAAACGCTCATCTAGCAAATCTTCTATTGCTTTCAATAAGTATTCTTCATTGCGCGCCAATAGCGATACTGCTTTACCCGTATTGCCAGCTCGTCCTGTACGCCCAATACGATGTATATAATCTTCTGCTTGATATGGCATATCGTAGTTAATAACACATTCAAGTTCATGAATATCGAGCCCTCGAGCTGCAACATCAGTAGCGATTAAAGCGCGTATTTTACCGGATTTAAAATCATCTAAGGCTTTTTGTCGTGCTCCTTGGCTTTTATCACCATTAATAGAAGCCGCTTTAATACCATCGAGCTTGAGTTCTTCAACTAATGCATCACTGCCCTGCTTGGTTTTAGTAAAAACCAAAACTTGCTGCCAATTACGTGAGCCAATTAAATACGCCAATAGTTCACTTTTCCGATTTTTATCAACTGGGTAAACGATTTGAGACACAGTAAGCGCAGTACTATTGCTTGGTGAGACTTGTTCTTCTTGTGGATTAGTCAGTATTTGATAAGCAATTTTCTTTACTCGTTCATGAAACGTCGCCGAAAAAAACAACGTTTGTCGTTCAGTCGGTAGTAATTTTAAAATTCGATTTATATCAGGCAGGAACCCCATGTCTAACATACGATCTGCTTCATCCAAAACTAAGGTTTCTATCTGGCGTAAATCGACTGTTTTAGTGAAGGCGTGATCGAGCAAGCGCCCCGGTGTCGCGACTAAAATATCAGCACCATTTTTTAAATTATTTCTTTGTACCTGTAAACTGGTACCTCCATACGCGACGACAATGCGCAAATCACAATGTTGCGCATAACTTATTAAGCTATCAAATACTTGTTGCGCTAATTCTCGTGTTGGTACAAGAATCAAACTTCTTATCCTTCGTGCCGAAAGGTCTTGATTCAGCTTAGTTTGATGCATCAAATTATGGATAATAGGTAAACCATAAGCGGCTGTCTTGCCTGTTCCCGTTTGGGCTCCAGCCAATACATCTTTTCCTTGAAGCACATGAGGAATCGCTTTTTCTTGTATCGTTGTTGGCTGTTTGAATCCAAGCTTAATTAAGGTATCAATGAGGTGTTGATCAAGATTTAGATCAGAAAAAGAGAGTTGGGAATTAGACATCTGCTTATAGCTCTTAGAAATTTGGCCTAAGAGTGTAGCAGATATCAAGGATTAGTATCAAAATTGATAAAATGGTTTATATTTTTATCGAATTTTAGCTCGCTTTTATTGCGATGGTTACATTTACAACGCCTCATCAAAGGCATCATCATCCAAATCATAATCTGACAAATCAAAACCAATTTCTAGTGCATCTAGTAATTCTAATCCATCAGTTTCTAGATATTGTTCATTCATAACGTGTTACCTCTTAGTCGTCTTTGAATAGAGATAACATTGTTATATGACAGTTTTGATATAAAACCTACTATTAATTTAATCTAAGGTTAAAAAAACCGGCTCTAACTCATAAGAAAACGTTTGCTATTATTTAATGAAATTGCCCGTTTTAACGCAATAATCGCTTCTATTGCGTAAAGTTTAAACTTTTCACTTTGTAAAAAGAGCGCCTTCCCAAAATCGCTAAGTTGCCATAAGTTGAGGTTATTTAACTCAGATTACTTACATTAACGTTAGATTTTGCGTAGGATTCAGCCTATAACTTTTGAACTATTATCAAATAACACACGGTAAATATATGAGTCTACGTAAAAGCATTATTATTTTCAGCGTTATAGTCTTTTCTGGCTGCGCAACTTACGCTGGACTCAATTTTGATCAACTATTTGGTGAAGAATCTGTCAGAGAACGTCAAGTACCTTATGGCACCGCGTTAGCAGAGCATTACGTCAATAACGTTAAACCGGTTATTGAACAGCGTTGTGTGGTTTGTCACGCCTGCTACGACTCGCCGTGTCAATATAAAATGTCATCGACGCAAGGTATTGATCGCGGAGCAAGTAAAAATCCAGTTTATAATGGTACTCGATTGGTAGCGAGCTCCCCTACTCGTCTATTCGAAGACGCGCAAACTACTCAGCAATGGAGAGACGCGGAATTTCATCCAGTATTAAATGAACGAAATCAAACTCGCCAAGCGAATCTAGAAGCAGGATTAATGGCAAAAATGTTGCTTCAGAAAGAAGCTTATCCATTACCCGAAAAAGAGCAATTAGAAGGATTTGATTTTTCCATTTATAGAAATGAGCAATGTCCAACAGTAGAAGAACATGCTGCTTATCAGAAAGATTACCCTGAATGGGGAATGCCTTATGGCATGCCTAATTTATCAAGCTCGGAGTTCAACACCTTGATGAGTTGGTTGGAGCAAGGTGGTTTAATGCCGAGTGACAAACCAATCTCTGATGAAGAACAGCAACATATTGTTAAATGGGAGACTTTTCTCAACAAAAGCGATTTAAAAACTCAGCTTAGTGCACGCTATTTGTACGAACATCTATTTTTATTTCATCTGTATTTTTCTGAAATAGACCAACAACCACGTTTTTTTACATTGGTTCGGTCATCGACACCACCAAGCCAACCAGTAAAACGAATATCCACTCGTCGCCCTTATGATCCGCCACAGGTAGACCGAGTTTATTATCGATTGATACCCGAACAGGCCACTATTGTAGATAAAACGCATATGCCATATGCACTCAATCAACAACGTTTTAACGATTGGAGCAAATGGTTCATCGACTCTGAATATAATGTCGATGCCATGCCAAGTTATCAACCAGAAATAGCAGCCAATCCGATGACGGCATTCGTTCAACTTCCAGTTAAAAGTCGGTTTAATTTTTTAGTCGATAACGCTCAAAAAACTATCATGGCGTTTATTAAAGGGCCAGTATGTCGTGGGCAACTCGCACTGAATGTTATTAATGATCGATTTTGGGTATTTTTCATTGATCCAGAAAAAGCCAATGTACCTGAAATCAATCAATTTTATACAGAACAAAAAGCAAATTTAAAGCTACCTGGAGAACAAGAAACCATTATCAATCCTATTACTAACTGGATTTCTTACTCTAAACAACAAGCTGATTATCTCGCAGCAAAATCTGAATTTACTAATAAATGGTTTAGTAATGGCGCGAATTTAACCACGGATGTTCTTTGGACTGGGGATAACGTGAACCCGAATGCAGCACTGACTATTTTTAGACATTTTGACAGCGCTTCAGTAGTTCAGGGGATGGTAGGTACGCAACCTAAAACGGCTTGGATTATAGATTATGGATTATTAGAGCGTATCCATTATTTACTCGTTGCTGGCTTTGATGTTTATGGTAATTACGGACATCAATTAGTGACTCGACTATATATGGACTTTTTACGTTTAGAAGGGGAAAGTAACTTTTTAAGTTTGCTGCCTAAAGAGATACGCCACGAAGTGCATCAGTCTTGGTATCAAGATAAAAGTAAGCAGTTAAATGATTTTATGACTCGAAATGTGCAGCCTTTTGATCAACCAAGCCAAGTGCCTTATCAAACAACTGATTATCAAGCTGAGTTATTTGAGATGATTAAAAGTAAATTGTCTCCCGTTCTAGACCAGAGATATGCCATTAATAATACGGGGCTAAAAGCTGAAAACGAAGCGATACTCAGGAAATTTGACCACATTACTGGGATGGATGAAAACGCCCTTCCACAAATCAGCATGATTATGGTTGAGGCACAAAATGGACAGCAACAGCTATTCTCTTTATTAAGAAACAATGCCCATAAAAACATCAGTAGTTTATTCAATGAAGCAGAAACACGAACGCCACTTGAAGATGATTTAACCCTAGTACGAGGTGTAATTGGTAGTTACCCTGCCGCTTTTTGGCATGTAAAGGAAGATGAGATTGGCGAGCTGTATCAAATGCTAAGCGTGATGAGAACAGAGCAAGATTACATCAAATTACTGGATAGGTTTGCGGTACGTCGAAGTTCTAAGCAATTTTGGCCATTTAGTGATGCTCTCCATCAATGGTATCAAGACGATCAACCAGTAGAATTTGGTTTACTAGATTACAATCGATTTGAAAATCGTTGAGGATAAATCTCCCTCTCATTGCATTGAGAGAAATCACTTGTCTATGTTCTCTCAATGCTCAAAACACTATTTCAAACCAGATAAAAACTCGTGTCTAGTTGCCGCGTTGGATTTAAAAATCCCACCTAATGCAGTGGTGGTAGTTTCACTGGTTGCATCCATTACACCACGCGATTTAACGCAATAATGAGTCGCATCAATAGTTACTGCCACGTCGTCTGATTGTAACAAGGTTTGCAACGCAACTAATATTTGCTGTGTCATTCGTTCTTGGACTTGAGGTCGTTGAGCAAAAAAACGCACTATACGATTGATTTTGGAAAGACCAATTATTTTCCCTCTTGGTATATATGCTACCGCAGCTTTACCATCAATCGTCACTAAATGATGTTCACAGGTGCTGGTGACGGTAATCTCTTTTACCCGTACCATTTCACTTACGTTCATCTTATTTTCAATAACCGTAATCTTAGGGAAATTCGCATAATCTAAACCAGAAAATAGCTCGTCAACGTACATTTTGGCAATACGTGCAGGTGTTTCTTCAAGACTGTCATCAGATAGGTCTAATGCAAGCAGGTTTAACACTTCACGCATATGGTATTCGATGCGGTCTTTTTTCTCTTCTCGACTCACCTCGTTCGGTAGCATCGGGGTTTCTAAGCCTCTTTTTTCCAGCGCATCCTTTACCAATTTCGCTGATTCACTAATACCCGACATATGCACTCCTACTCACAACTATAATTGCCAATATTTAAGGCTGCTAAGCATACTAGGATTGACGGATATTTAAAGTAAATTTGTCCACTAAGCCGCTCGATAGCAATGCTTCTACTCTATTTACATAGACTTGCCACTTATTTTATAAATTGTGATTTCGACGCTCTATAGACCAATGACGATATGTGGTATGGTTTCGCCCATAAAATTTGCTACTGATAATAAGGATTTACTATGGGATGTTGTGACGCCCCCGGTCTAATGCCAATTGATGATGCGATCGAACAAATGCTCTCGAGTGTTACGGAAATAAAGACAACTCAGCAACTAGCATTAGAAAATACCGTTGGTTTTGTGTTGGCAGAAGATATTCTATCCCCTATTAACGTTCCGCCTTTTGATAATTCGGCAATGGATGGATACGCAATAAAACGCAATGATTTAGTGGCGACAAACGTACTTCAAATGGCTGGTAAATCTTTTGCAGGACAACCTTTTGAAGGGAATTGGCCTACTGGAACGTGTATTCGTATAATGACAGGAGCGAAGATACCACAAGGTTGCGATGCGGTTGTTATGCAAGAGGATACCGTGGTAACTGATAATGGTATTGAATTCAATAATATCGATATCAAAGCTGGCAATAACATCCGCCCTATTGGTGACGACATTAAACGTGGTGATATTGTATTAGCCAAAGGTTCAAGATTGACCCCTAGAGATATCCCAATGATTGCGTCTTTAGGTATCAGTCATCTAACCGTTTTCGATAAACCCAAAGTTGCTTTCTTCTCAACAGGAGATGAATTAATTTCGTTAGGCGAAGAACTCAAACAAGGTCAGATATACGATAGTAATCGTTATGGTTTAAAAATATTACTGGAAAAATTTGGCTGTGAAGGCATTGATTTAGGGATAATTCCTGATGTGCCAGAAAAGTTGCGCGACGCATTTAATCACGCACAACAGATAGCTGACGTGGTCATGACATCTGGAGGTGTCAGTGTGGGTGAAGCCGACTACACCAAAGACATACTTGAGCAACTAGGTTCGGTAAGCTTCTGGAAAATAGCCATAAAACCGGGTAAACCTTTTGCTTTTGGCCGACTAAACGATGCTTGGTTCTGTGGTTTACCAGGCAACCCTGTTTCCGCAGCTCTTACCACTTATGTTTTAGTGCAGCCTATGCTAGCAAAACTGTCAGCAGAATCTAACTGGGCTCCACCACAAAACATCCCTGCAACGACAAAATCTGCGTTCAATAAAAAGCCTGGACGAACGGATTATCAACGGGGAGTTTACACTGTAAAAGATGGCAAGTTTGAAGTGGTTAGCGCCGGTAATCAAAGTTCGGGCGCATTTACGTCAATGAGCGTCGCAAATTGCTTCGTAATTTTAGAGCATGATCGAGGACGAGTAGATATTGGCGACACGGTACAAATTCAACCTTTTAACCATACTCAATATTAATATTTAACCATACTTAACATTAATCAATAGTGACATAAGCGGCAGCGTCTTTTTGACAGAATGCCGCTGTTTAATATGGCTCAGCTATTTGTCTGTTAAAGTTTAGGAATCAATCAATGGAAATTCTATCCGACCAAGAAATGCTGCGTTACAATCGGCAAATTATCCTGAAAAATTTTGATTTCGAAGGACAAGAGGCGTTAAAACAAGCGTCAGTCTTAATCGTTGGTGCAGGAGGATTAGGCTGCGCATCGAGTCAATACCTTGCGGCAGCAGGGATTGGACGAATCACTCTGGTTGATTTCGACACCGTTGAGCCATCTAACCTACAAAGACAAGTTCTGCATACGGACGCCGATATCGGTAAATTAAAAGTTGTGTCCGCCGCTGAAAGCCTAGTTAAGCTTAATCCATACTTAGTAGTCAATACCGTAGCAAAACAACTGAATGATGATGATCTTTTAGTGCTACTAGAAAAGCACGATGTTGTTTTAGATGCGACCGACAACATTGAAACAAGAAATCAATTGAATCGCCTTTGTCAGCAATTAAAAGTCCCTCTAGTATCAGGAGCAGCCATTCGTATGGAGGGGCAATTGTCCGTTTTTACCTATCAAGACGACGAACCTTGCTATGAATGTTTAAGCACTTTATTTGGTAACACTGCCCTTAGCTGTGTAGAAGCCGGAGTCATGTCACCTGTTGTGGGCATAATAGGTAATATGCAAGCTTTAGAAGCGATTAAACTCATATCCAACTATGGGCAACATAAAAAAGGCCGATTACTCATATTTGATGCAATAAGTCTAAGCTGGAGAGAAATGAAGTTAAACAAAAATCTAAACTGTCCTGTATGCAATTAAAGTGATCGACGTTATCTAGAGGAGCCAACTAAAAATCATAGCATTGATTTTTAGTAATTATTTTAACTGCTCATCTAAGTTCAAAACCGTTAATGCATTACTCACACTGGTTGCAATTACATCAACTACACCAGTACGCAACGCACCTAACAATGCTAACGGCTTACTATTTTCTGCTGCAATAGCAATGACTTCAGCAATCGGCTTAAATTCTTGCATACTTAAACCTATCACTCTATCACTCATTACTGTGTTCGCCGTCTTGCCTTGAATATCAAAAAAATCGTAGCCAGCAAAGTCTCCTACAACACCTTGTTGTAACCTTGCTTGAACCACTTCATCAGTGGTAAACCATCCTAGATCCACCATATAATTGTTCTCGCTCATATCACCAATACCAACTAAAGAGACATCCGCTTTACGGGCAAGATCTAAAGTTTGTTTTACCGTACTATTTTCCATAAAAGCTGTTTTTTGTTCTCTGGTCTCCGCATAGGCAGGTGCATACAGCGTTTCTGAAGTGCCACCATATTTTTTAGCTAATTGCCGACAAATATGATCAGCGTTATACATACCGCCCCGAGGGTGAATCCCACCTATACCACAAACAAATTTACAATCCCTCGGCGTGATTACACCAACATGATGCGCTACCGCAGACACATTTCTACCCTGTCCAACGGTAACGACCATTCCATCTTTTAAAGTATTAGATAGGTAGTTTGAAACCAGACTTGCTACTTGAATGCGCTGCGCTTCTTCATTAGCTTGATCTAATGCTATCAATGCCCTTTGCACACCAAATCGCTCCATTAAGCGCTGTTCAATTTTGGCGCTAAACACGGGATGATATTTAACCGTAATTTCAACAATACCTTCATCACGAGCTTGCTTAAGCATTCGACCTACTTTTGCACGCGAAATCGCATATTTTTTAGATATTTCTTCCTGTGTCGCACCATCTTGATAATAAGCAATTGATATCTCGGTAAGAAGATCAGTCTCTTTATCAACCGTCTGTTGATTTTTACTGGTCATATTGCTGCCATCCTTATTAAACATTGTTATGCCAAATTCAAGGCTAACTTCATCGCCACTACTATTACAAATGACACATTGCATTACAAATGATCATCATAAGATTTATAGGATTTTTACTAAAAATGCTCAAATGAGTCGCAGATAAAACGTTTATAGTATAAAAATAGCTTGAAAATCGATTAATAGCAGTTTTTATATAACGAACTAATTGACTTTCGATATAATTCAGCTAGTTTGGAGTTATCAATTCCTCAGCAATGATCCATATGTTCACTGGTCATTGTTTGCGGTTGAAAAGAACAATATTTTAATGATGACACTTATGGTTAATCACATAGCAATTAACCATGTTTTGCCTTACAGAATAGGACAATGGATATGAGTAACAAACTAGAACAACTTCGCAAAATAACCACCGTTGTTGCCGATACAGGTGACATTGAAGCGATTCGTAAATACAAACCAGAAGACGCGACCACTAACCCTTCTCTTATTCTAAAAGCAGCTCAAATACCACAATATGCACCTCTTATTGACGATGCAATTAAGTATGCTAAATCTCAAAGCAACGACAAAAACCAACAAGTTCAAGATACATGTGACCAGCTCGCGGTCAATATTGGTAAAGAAATTCTAACGACGATTCCCGGCCGTATATCAACAGAAGTTGACGCACGTTTATCTTATGATACCGAAGGCAGTGTAACCAAAGCTCGTCAGTTAGTTAAGATGTATAATGATGCAGGCATTTCAAATGATCGCATTTTGATCAAACTAGCTTCTACTTGGGAAGGAATTTGTGCAGCAGAAATACTGGAAAAAGAAGGGATTAATTGTAACCTAACCCTACTATTTTCTTTCGCTCAAGCTCGCGCATGTGCTGAAGCTGGCGCTTTCTTAATCTCTCCATTTGTTGGCCGTATAATGGATTGGTACAAGGCGAAAGAAGGTCGTGATTTCGATTCTCAGGAAGATCCAGGTGTTCTGTCAGTAACAAAAATCTACAATTACTACAAAGAATACGGTTATGAGACCGTTGTAATGGGAGCAAGCTTCCGTAATATTGGCGAAATTCTAGAAATTGCTGGTTGTGACCGTCTAACGATTGCTCCGCAACTTTTACAAGAGCTTGAAGACGCACAAGGCGACGTAGTAGAAAAACTGGTTGCGGCCACCGAGGTGAAACCTCGCCCTGAGCGCATGACGAAAGCTGAGTTCTTATGGGAACATAACCAAGATCCAATGGCTGTTGAGAAACTGGCTGAAGGTATCCGCAATTTCGCAGTTGACCAAGGTAAACTTGAGAAAATGATTGCTGAGAAACTTTAATATCAATACTAACTCTACCGTGCTCCTTTCATAAGGGGCATTGTTTTATCCGAGTCGATAATATAGAACCCTATCTTTTTAAATATTTGGAATTAGACCCATGGAAATTCAACAACCTTCTCAGCAAGAGCTAGCAAACGCAATTCGCGCGCTTAGCATGGACGGCGTACAACAAGCCAACTCAGGTCACCCAGGCGCACCAATGGGGATGGCTGACATCGCTGAAGTACTTTGGCGTGGCCATTTAAACCATAACCCACAAAACCCACAGTGGGCAGATCGTGACCGTTTTGTA